>CAMBEO010000008.1 GCA_945865725.1 Thermoflexus hugenholtzii JAD2
ATCTTCCGAAGCGCCGAGTTCGGCTTCTTCGGGCTTGCAGTCTTTACCTGCACGCACACGCCCTTCTTGAACGGCGCCGGATTCGCCTTCGAAGTGCGGCTCGTCTGCGCGTTGTACGTGAAGTGAAGGGCAGGCGCGCGCAACTTGCGCGCCGCGCGATTGCGCCCGTGCCTGATGAGCTGGTTGATCGTGGGCACGCTACGTTGATCCTTCGAGGCCTCGGCGCCGCTCCGTATGCGTACGGCGCCGGGTCAACCCTTGTCCCGCTCTGCCCTTGGCGAGCGACACGACAAAACAGTATAGCTGCGGCACGTCAGCGACCGCAATCGCCCGGAGCGTGGACGGCCACTCGTGCCGTCCACGTCCGCCATTCGCCTACGCGCCGTCGGGGATCGGGAAGAGGAACGGCTCGTCACCACCGTCCGTGGATGCCGACCCGATGCCAAGGAACTCCCGTGCGGCCCGCTCGACCTCGTCCTCTTCGGAAATGGTCGCAGCCAACGCCTCCGTTGCCCGGCGCTGCTCTTCAGCCCGCTCGAGCCGCTTGAGGTAGCCCGTCCCCGCCGGGATCAGCTTCCCGATGATGACGTTCTCCTTCAAGCCTACCAGCCGATCCTTCTGTCCGGTCACGGCCGCTTCGGTAAGCACCCGCGTGGTCTCCTGGAACGAAGCCGCCGCAAGGAAGCTCTCCGTCGAAAGCGAAGCCTTCGTCACGCCGAGCAGCACGGTGACGGCCGCCGCCGGTTCCCCGCCTTCGGCCAGGACCCGCTGATTCACTTCCTCGTAATGGAAGCGGTCATGGATCTCGCCGGGGAGCAGTTCCGTATCACCAGGCGTTTCCACCCGGACCTTCCGGAGCATCTGACGGGTAATGAGCTCGATGTGCTTGTCGTTGATCGAGACGCCCTGCGAACGGTAGACCTTTTGCACTTCATCGACGAGGTAGTGCTGGACGGCCTCCCGACCGAGCACGGCGAGGATGTCCTGCGGGTTCTTCGGCCCGTCGGTCAAGGCATCGCCCGCCTTCACCATCTGCCCTGATGTCACCCGTACCCGTGCGGAGGCAGGGATCACGTACTCCGCGTCCTCGGTCTCCTCGTGACGGACCAACCAGCTGTCCCCGTCTCGGGCAACCACGCCCGACACCGGGGCACGGACGACATCAGCCGCCGGCAGCTTCACGAGCGCATCAACGCCCTTGCGACCGCCATCCGATGCGCTGGCAACCGATTCACGCACCGCGACGATTTCACCCGCGGTAATGGAGGCACCTTCCTGGGTAAGCACGACCGAGAAACCGTCGGGGATGTGCAGCGTCTCAAGCGAAGTCTGCGACGAAACGACTCGCACCTTCTGAAGGTCACCCGGGATTACCTCGATCCTCCCCTCGATTGTGGAGATGATCGCCTGCCCCTTCGGAACCCGCGCCTCGAACAGCTCCTCGACCCGCGGGAGCCCGTTGGTGATGTCCTCACCCGCAACCCCGCCGGTGTGGAACGTCCGCATCGTCAGCTGCGTTCCCGGCTCTCCGATCGACTGCGCCGCGACGATCCCGACAGCCGCGCCCATGTCGACTGGACGGGCCATCGCGAGGTCACGCCCGTAGCACTGCGCGCAGATCCCGACCCGGGCCTCGCAAGTGAGGGGCGAACGCACTCGGAGCGTCTGGACCTTTGCCTTGTCGATGCGAACAAGCGCGTGATCATCGACCTCGTTACCGGCCTCGAGGAGCACCTCACCCGTATGGGGGTCGATGACGTCCTCAAGCGCGACGCGCCCCAAGATCCGATTCGTCAGGTTGCTGCTGACCGACCTTTCGTCGGGCCGCTGCACGAGGATTCCGTGGACCGTGCCACAGTCCGCCTCCCGAACGATGACGTCCTGTGCGACGTCGATGAGGCGCCGGGTCAGGTACCCCGAGTCCGCCGTCCGGAGCGCCGTGTCAGCGAGGCCCTTGCGCGCGCCGTGCGTCGAGATGAAGTACTCGAGCACGCTGAGGCCCTCGCGGAAGTTCGAACGGATCGGAAGCTCGATGATCCGCCCCGACGGGTCAGCCATCAGGCCACGCATCCCCGCGATTTGGCGGATCTGCTGGAAGCCACCCTTCGCGGCCCCGGACATCGCCATCATGTAGACCGGGCCGTTCACCGGAAGCTCCGCCTTGACGGCGGTCTCGACCTTGGCCATTGCCTGGCTCCAGGTCTCGACGTTCTTGGTGTACTGCTCGTCCCACGTGATGAGGCCCCGCCGGAACTGGCGCTCCGTCCGCTCGATCTCCACGTCGGCTGCCGCGAGGACTTCCTTCTTCTGGCTCGGGATGTGGATATCCCCGATCGCCATGGTCAGGCCAGAGACCGTCGCGTAATGGAACCCGAGGAACTTCAACCGATCGACGAGTTCAGCCGTCAGCTCCGGACCGTAGTTCACGAAGCAATCGGCGACGAGGGTCTTGACCTTCCCCTTGTCCAGGAGGTCATCGTAGAACCGCAGGCGCATCGGGAGCTCTCGATTGAGCAGGACGCGCCCCACCGAAGTCCGGAACAACTGCCCCCAGCTCAGCCCCTTCTGCTCGACGAACGCCGCCGGGAAATCCACCTCGGTGACCTGGATGTCGATCATCGCCGACAACGCGACCTGGCCGAGGTCGCGCGCCAGGCCCACTTCGTCGAATGACGTGAACCGCCTGCCCTCGCCCTTCGCACCCTCGATCTGGCGAGTCAGGTAGAACATCCCGACGACCATGTCCTTCGTCGGCGAGACGATCGGCTCCCCGTTCGCCGGCGACAGGAGGTTGTGCGACGCGAGCATCAGGCGCCGTGCCTCGCTCTGGGACTCCTCGGAAAGAGGCACGTGCACGGCCATCTGGTCGCCGTCGAAGTCGGCGTTGAAGGCGGTGCAGACCAATGGATGGATCTGGATCGCACTCCCTTCCACCAGGACCGGGTCGAACGCCTGGATGCCAAGTCGGTGGAGGGTCGGGGCACGGTTCAGGAGCACGGGGTGCCCCTTGATGACTTCCTCGAGGACATCCCAGACCTCGCCCCGCGCACGCTCGACCACGCGCTTCGCGCTCTTGATGTTCGGCGCGTGCCCGTGCTCGACCAACTTGCGCATGACGAAGGGCTTGAAGAGCTCCAACGCCATCTTCTTGGGCAGGCCGCACTGGTGCAACTTCAATTCGGGCCCGACGACGATGACCGACCGACCGGAGTAGTCGACGCGCTTGCCGAGCAGGTTCTGGCGGAAACGCCCCTGCTTGCCCCGAAGCATGTCGGACAAGCTCTTGAGCTTGTGGTTCGTCGATCCGGCGACTGCACGCCCGCGCCGACCGTTGTCGATCAGCGCGTCGCAGGCCTCCTGCAACATGCGCTTCTCGTTGCGGATGATGATCTCCGGTGCGCCGAGCTCCTGGAGCCTGCGCAGCCGGTTGTTGCGATTGATGACCCGCCGATACAAGTCGTTCAGGTCGGAAGTCGCGAAGCGGCCACCGTCGAGTTGGACCATCGGGCGGAGGTCAGGGGGCAGAACCGGAACGACCGTCAGGATCATCCATTCGGGGCGCGCCGAGCCACCCGACCGCCGGAAATGCTCGACCACCCGCAAGCGCCTGATCGCCTTCTTGCGCTTCAAGCTCGAGGAGGAGTGCACGTCCACCCGGAGCTGCTCGGAGAGCGCCTCGAGGTCAAGGCCCTTGATGATGTCAAGGATCGCCTCGGCGCCCATGCCGGCCTTGAACATGCCCTGCGCAGAATCCTGCAACTCGCGATACTGCGTGTCGGTCAGGAGCTGCATCGGCAGGAGCTTCTGGATCAAGTCCTTGCGAGGCTTGACCCCTTCCTCGATCGACTCCATCTCCTCGTTCATGCGACGCATGACCGCATCGATCTCGGCGTTGGCGGCCGACCGGACCTTGTGCTTCTCCGTCTCGCCGACGGTCTCAACCTTGCGCTGCTCTTCCGCACGGGCCTCGGGATCGAGCGTGTCGTCGGCAAGAAGCTCCGCCAGTTGCGCATGACGCTCCTGGTCGAGGCGTTCGAACGCCTCGGTCACGCGAGCCTCGATCGCGACGTTCTGCTCCTGCCCCGCGATCGCGACGCGGTCGGCCGTCAAGGCAACAGCCTCCTCGACCGCCTCAATCGCCCGCTGCCGGCCCTCCTCGTCGACGGAGATCGAGATGTACGACGCGAAATACAGAACCTTCTCGAGATTGCGCGGCGAGATGTCGAGCAAGGTGCCAAGTCGGCTCGGAATGCCCTTGAAGTACCAGATATGGCTGACCGGCGAGGCAAGGTCGATATGCCCCATCCGCTCGCGGCGCACCTTCTGGCGCGCCACTTCGACGCCACACTTGTCGCAGACGATGCCCTTGAAGCGGACGCGCTTGTACTTCCCGCAATAGCACTCCCAGTCCTTGGTAGGACCAAAGATGCGCTCGCAGAACAGGCCGTCCTTCTCAGGCTTGAGCGTCCGGTAGTTGATCGTCTCGGGCTTCGTCACCTCGCCGTACGACCACGAGCGGATCCGCTCGGGCGACGCGATGGCGATCCGGATCGCGTTAAACTCGTTGACTTCCATTAGGAGGTCTCCCTCGCCCCGTGGTGCAGGCGGGCGTCAGTCGCGGTCCTCGAGGCCCTCAAGGTTGATGCCAAGTGCAGGCAGGTCATCCATGCCGGATTCATCGACGAGACGGATCGGATCCTCGTTCTCGTTCAGGATGTCAACGTTCAGACCAAGGCTCTGAAGCTCTTTCACGAGGACCTTGAAGGACTCCGGGACGCCCGGCTCCATGATCGGCTCGCCCTTCACGATCGCCTCGTACGTCTTCACGCGTCCGACGATGTCGTCCGACTTGACGGTCAGGAGTTCCTGGAGGATGTGCGCGGCCCCGTACGCCTCGAGCGCCCAGACCTCCATCTCGCCAAAACGCTGACCGCCGAATTGCGCCTTCCCGCCGAGGGGCTGTTGCGTGATCAACGAGTACGGCCCGGTTGACCGTGCGTGGATCTTGTCCTCGACAAGGTGGGCGAGCTTCAGCATGTAGATGTAGCCGACGCACACGTCGTGCTCGAACTGGTCACCCGTCCGACCATCGAACAACTTTGCCTTGCCGGACGCGCTGTAGACGGACGGGCGATAGCCGTCCTCCCCCGGGGTGCCGGACCCCGTCACGGTGGCGGCGCGATCGAGGAGCTTGCTGATGTCGTCCTCGTTCACGCTGTCGAACACGGGCGTGGCCGCCTTGAACCCGAGTGCCGCGGCTGCCCATCCGAGATGCGTTTCCAGGATGGTGCCGATGTTCATGCGGGACGGCGCACCGAGCGGACTGAGAATGATGTCGACGGGCGTACCGTCCTCCAGGTAGGGCATGTCCTCTACCGGCAGGATCCGCGCGATGACGCCCTTGTTGCCATGGCGACCGGCCATCTTGTCGCCCTCGGTGAGCTTGCGCTTCACCGCGACCGAGACGCGAACCATCTCGTGGACGCCCGCTGGCAGCTCACCGGCACTCACGTCCTCGCGAGAAAACTTCTTGACGTCCACGACCTTGCCGTACTCGCCGGAAGGCACGCGCAAGGACGAGTCCTTGACCTCACGAGCCTTCTCGCCGAAGATCGCGCGCAGGAGGCGCTCTTCCGCGGTGAGTTCGGTCTCGCCCTTGGGCGAAATCTTCCCGACGAGGATGTCGCCGGCCCGAACCTCGGCACCAACGTAGATGATCCCGTTCTCGTCGAGGTTGCGAAGCGCCTCCTCACCAACGTTCGGGATATCCCGCGTGATCTCCTCCGGGCCAAGCTTCGTGTCCCGCGCCTCGATCTCGTACTTCTCGATGTGGATCGAGGTGAACTTGTCCTCCTGGATGAGCCGCTCGCTCAACAGGATCGCGTCCTCGAAGTTTCCGCCTTCCCAGAACATGAAGGCGCAGAGGACATTCTGGCCAAGCGCCAGCTCACCGCCCTCGGTTGACATGCTGTCCGCTAGGGGCTGTCCCTCCACGACCCGGTCGCCGCGCTCGACGATTGGCCGCTGGTTGATGCAGGTCCCTTGGTTGCTTCGGACAAACTTTCGCAACGGGTGTTGATGCGGGGTGCCGTCGTCCCCAAGGACGACCACCTCGGTCGCGGTCGCCCTCAGGACCTCGCCGTTCGCCTTGGAAAGGAGCACCTGCCCGGAGTCGTGCGCAACTTGGCGCTCGACACCCGTCGCGACGTACGGCGCCTCAGGCTGGAGCAGGGGCACCGCCTGTCGCTGCATGTTCGCGCCCATGAGGGCGCGGTTCGCGTCATCGTGCTCCAGGAACGGGATCAACGCCGCAGCCACCGACACGATTTGCTTCGGCGAAACATCGAGGAGGTCGACCCGGTCGACGGGAGACGACTGGAACTCGCCGTCGTAGCGCACCGACACGCGGCTCTCGCTCAAGTTTCCGTACTCATCGAGGACGGTGTTGGCCTGTGCGATGTGGAATGCCTCTTCCTCGTCCGCCGGAAGGTACTTCGGCGGCTCGACACGGTCGACGAATGGACGCACGGTCAGTTCAAAGTCCCCATCCGCACGCGCGATGGCGACGAGGGCACTGGAAAGCTCTGCATCAACCAAGACCGAATCGCCGGCCGCGAGGTTTAGCACGACCGCGAGCGCATTGCTCGCGGCACGCTCCTGGACCGGGCCGGGAAGGCGTCGGCGCGTGTCGGTCGTGAGTACCCGTCCGACAAGCGACTCCGGGTCCGTCTCGCCGGACACTTGAACGGACCGGCGGACCGCCCGATAAGGGGTCTCGATGAATCCGTAGTCGTTGATGCGGCCGTACGTCGCCAACGCCCCGATCAGGCCGATGTTCGGACCTTCCGGCGTCTCGACCGGGCAGATCCGGCCGTAATGGGACTCGTGCACGTCGCGCACGTCGAAGCCGGCACGATCCCGAGAAAGGCCGCCGGGGCCGAGGGCCGACAGGCGACGCTTGTGCGTCAGCTCAGAGAGCGGGTTCGTCTGGTCCATGAACTGGCTGAGCTGGGAACCACCGAAGAACTCTTTCATCGCCGCGCCAACCGGACGCGTGTTGACGAGTTGGGTCGGGGTCGCCGACTCGGGGTCCTGGACCGTCATCCGTTCCTTGATGACGCGCTCCATGCGCAGCAGGCCGATCCGGAACTGGTTCTGGATCAATTCGCCCACGGCCCGGATCCGTCGGTTGCCGAGGTGGTCGATCTCGTCGCTCTTCCCCTGGCCGCGATTGAGTCGAATCAACTCGCGGACGAGCGCAACCATGTCATCGACGCCGAGCGTCCGATCCGTGCGTCCGAACGTCTTCAAGCGCTTGTTGAGCTTGTAGCGACCGACCCGCCCGAGGTCGTAGCGCCTCGCGTTGAAGAACAGCCCGTGCACCGTCGTCTCGGCGTTCGCCGGGGTTGCCGGGTCGCCAGGACGAAGTCGCCGGTAAATCTCGATCAGCGCCTCGGTATAGGTACGCGCCGGGTCGCGACGCGTCTGCATCCCGATCGTGGCCTCGATGTAGCGATGCGTCGGATCAGTATCGACGTCCTCGAACATCTTGATCAGCGAGTCATCGTCCGCAAGGTCGCGGGAGAGCGAGCGCAGCAAGGTAGTGACCGGGATCTTGCGCTTCCGGTCGATCTTGACCGTCAGCATGTCCTTGTTGCTGGTCTCGAACTCGAGCCACGCACCACGGTTCGGGATGAGCTTGGCAGTGAACAGGCGACGCCCGGTCACCGGATCGTCGTCGGACTGGAAGTACACGCCCGGGGACCGGACGAGCTGGCTGACGACGACCCGTTCCGCACCATTGATGATGAACGTGCCGTGCTCGGTCATCATGGGGTAGTCCCCCATGAAGATCACCGACTCCTTGATCTCGCCAGTGTTCTTGTTCCTGAGCTCCGCCGTGCATTGCAAGGCGCGGCTAAAGGTCAGATCGCGCTCCCGGCACGTGTCCTCGTCATATTTCGGGTCACCAAACGGGTTGTCGCCGACCGAAAGCCGCAACTCGAGGTTCTTGCCCGTGAAGTCCGTGATCGGCGAAATCTCGTCGAAGAGTTCCTTCAAGCCGTCCCGCTTGAACCATTCGAAGGAGTGCCGCTGGATCTCCAGCAAGTTGGGCATGTCGAGCAAGTCGTCGGCACGTCCGAAATGAACGCGGCCAGGGGCGCCCCCACCGGCGCCTAGAAGTCGCTCTACTGCAACCATTCCGCAGACTCCCGAAGGTGCGCGACCCTGATCGATCAGGGTCGCCGCGACGACACGCCGCCGTGGCCGCCGCGCATCATGGCCGAGGAAACGCGGCTAAGGGCAGACCGCAACGGCACTTCGGCCGCGCAATCGCGAGCCGCGCCGTCAGCGATTGCCGGAAGCGCGTAATGCCTCCGGGCACGGCCAGTGCACGCACTGACCCGCCCGGAGGCATTTCCGTCAACCGTCCAAAGCATAGCAGCCTTGGACACTCCCGTTGCCGCACGGGAGAACGAACCGGTTACTTGATTTCGACCGTCGCGCCGACGCCGTCGAGCTTCGCCTTGAGGGCCGCCGCGTCCTCCTTGGACACGCCTTCCTTGACCGACTTCGGCGCGCCATCGACCAGGTCCTTCGCCTCCTTGAGGCCAAGACCCGTGATCTCGCGTACGACCTTGATCACCGGGATCTTGTTCGCACCCGCCGCGAGGAGGACGACGTTGAACTCCGTCTGCTCCTCGACCACCGCCGCCGCCGCCGCCGGCGCCGCCGCGGCCGGCGCGGCCGCGACTGCCGCCGACACGCCCCAAGCCTCCTGAAGCGCCTTGCTCAGCTCGGCCAGCTCCAGCACGTTGAACTGGTTGAGCTGCTCGATGATCCCCTGGACCTTCTCGCTGGACATTCTAGTTTCCCTTTCCAAAAGAAGCGGCTGCTAGGCCGCGCTCGCCTCTGCCTGTTCGACCTTCGCTTCGATCGTCGCGACAAACGTCTGGAGGACGGCATTCAGGACACCGACCACGCTGCTCAGGGGAGCACTAATCGTGCCGACCACCTGTGCGCGCAGCTGATCAACCGGGGGCAGGCTCGCGATCGTGCTTACTGCTTCCGCGCCGATCGGCTTTCCGTCGAGTAGCGCGCCACGGACCCGAAGGATCCGCGACGTCCGCGCGAAGTCGTTCAACACCTTTGCAGGTTCAACGATGCCGCTGAAGCAGAAGGCAACCGCTGTCGGCCCCTTGAAGAGGTCGCCCCCGTCAAAACCGCGCGCGTTGGTCGCACGGGTGAGCAAGGTGTTCTTGGCGACCACCAGCTCGGCCTGGTGCTCGCCGAGCTGGCGCCGTAGCGTGCGAAGGTCTTTCACCTTCAAGCCGCGATAGTCGGTAACGATCGCAAGTTGAGCGCGCCCCAACCTTTCGGTGAGGTTCGCGACTTGCGTCTCCTTTTGTGGCGTGGGCATTCCGCCCTCCTTGCGCGTCTCGTGTTCGTCGTCACGCGCCGCGACGAGTGTGGACGCCGCACTTCCCCGGGGGCACCGGTACGCACCCCCGGAAATGACGACGCACCCCTGCGTACTCGGTCGCAGAGGTGCGTATGAAGCCCGCGCCGTGCTCAGGACCACATCGTGGCCACGACGCACGTCGCGTTGCCCCAAGCCTCGGCCGGCAGCGCGATACTCGCGCTTTTCGCCCGCGCACTGCGGGACCGGCGGTCTGCGACCGGGTATCAGGTCTGTTCGGTTCAGCAAAGTATAGCGTTCGCGTTGGCGCCTACGAGCCCGCCAAGGCCTGCGCCCCAGCGACGTCGATTCGAACCCCAGGTCCCATCGTCGTCGCGACGGTCATCGTCCGAACGTACGTCCCCTTGGCTCCCGACGGTTTCGCCGCGATAACTGCACCGACGAACGCCTTGAGGTTGTCGCGAAGCGCCGCGTCCGAGAAACTCACCTTGCCGATCGGCACGTGAAGCAACCCCTGACGGTCGGCGCGGAACTCCACGCGACCTGCCTTGATCTCGCGCAGAACCCGGGTGATGTCCGGCGACACGGTGCCGGTCCTCGCGTTCGGCATCAGACCGCGCGGTCCCAGGATCCGCCCGAGGCGCCCGACGACGCTCATCATGTCCGGCGTCGCCACCGCGACATCGAAGTCGATCGTCCCGCCTTCGATTTCCTTCGCGAGATCCTCGGCACCGACCTTGTCAGCGCCGGCCGCCAGTGCCTCAGCGGCCTTGTCGCCTTGCGCAAACACCGCCACACGCACGGTTCGTCCGGTACCCGCCGGCAGGACGACCGTGCTCCGCACTTGCTGGTCCGCGTGACGGACGTCGATGCCCAGGCGCACATGCACTTCGACGGTGGCGTCGAACTTCACGTACGAAGTGCTCTTCGCGACCGTGATCGCCTCCTCCGGCGTGTAGAGGCGCGAGCGATCAACCCGTGAGAGAGCCTCGATATGCTTCCGGCCTTGCTTGGCCATTGGTGTTCCTCCTGCAGTCCTATCGCACCCAGTCGGGCGCTCCTGCGTTTCCGGCGCCCGATCCGGGCGCGCGCCTAGTCCTCGACCGAAAGGCCCATGCTCCGCGCCGTGCCCTCAATCATGCGCATTGCCGCTTCCAGGTCATTCGCGTTCAGGTCGACCATCTTGGTCCGGGCGATCTCCCGGACCTTCTCGCGAGTCACCACGCCGACGCGCGTCGTCGCAGGGTTCGCTGCGCCCTTCTCGACCCCGGCCGCCCTCTTCAGAAGGTCAGCGGCCGGCGGGGTCTTGAGGATGAACGTGAAGGTCCGGTCCTCATAGACCGTGATCTCCGCCGGGATCACCAGCCCTGCTTGCGATGCCGTGCGCTCATTGAACTCCTTTACGAAGCCCATGATGTTGATGCCGTGCTGCCCGAGGGCGGGGCCGATCGGCGGCGCGGGCGTCGCCTTTCCGGCTGGCGCCTGGACCTTCACGATTGCGCGGATCTTCTTGGCCATGCGAATGTCCTCACGTGCGGGCCGCTCCGACGCGGCCCCGCTGCGCTCGCGTCGCTCGCGACGCGTCGATGCGCGCTACTACTGCTTCTCCACCTGGAGGTAATCGAGCTCGACCGGCGTCTCGCGCCCGAACATCGACACGAGGACCCGGAGCTTCGTCTTCTCGGGGTTCACGTCAACGACCAATCCAAGATGCTCGTTGAATGGCCCATCGACGATCTTCACCCGGTCCCCCTTGTCAAAGGTGATCCGGACCTGCGGCTTCTCCTCCACCATCTTGCGGAGGATTGCTTCGACCTCGGAGTCTTCGAGCGGGGTCGCGTCGTTACTTGACTTGCCCACGAAGCTCGTCACGCCCTGGGTCCGCCGAACGACCTCCCACGTCTGGGGGTCGATCAACATCTCCACCAAGACGTAGCCAGGGAAGACTTTCTTCTGGACGGTTCGGCGCACACCGTTCTTGACCTCGACCTCTTCTTCGGTCGGGACCACGACTCGGAATACCCGGTCGACGACGTCCATCGACTGGATGCGCTGCTCGAGGTATTGCTTGACCTTGTTCTCGTAGCCAGCGTACGTGTGGATCACATACCACTTCGTGCCGTCTGGGCGCGCTTCGGTCGACTCGGCGACGTTCGTATCGGTCTCGGCAACCACGTGCGTTCCTTGCGGGTCCCATCGCGCCACGCCTCGTCGGCATGGTGCGCGCGACCCATCTAGCTCAGGAAGAGCCCGAACAACTTTTCGAAGACGTAATCGAGCGCCCCGAGCGCAAGCCCGGTCGCGAGCGACACGCCGATGACAAGGACGGTCAGGTTCGTGGCTTGCTCGCGCGATGGCCACGTCACCTTGCGCAATTCCGCGAAGGCATCCCGGAAGAAGTCGATATTCAATCGCTCCGTCAGCAATCGAACACGCCCGGGTCGCGTTGGCGAAGCGGCTGCCGTCGCCTGGCGAATCGCCTTCGACGACGTGACCGATGTGACGACCCGAGCCGGGTCGGCGTCGGTCGTCGAGGCGCGGCCGGCCGGCCCGCCGCGCATGGTGCGTCCACGCATCGCCATGATCGACGCTCCGACGCCCCTATCCCTGACCAGAAATCTTGGTTTCGCGGTGCTCGTGATGCGCCCGGCACCGCGGGCAGAACTTCCGAAGCGTCATCCGCTCCGGGTTGTTGCGCTTGTTCTTGGTCGTCGTGTAGTTCGGCGACTTGCACGCCGTGCACTCGAGTCGGAAGGCAATCCGGTCTTCCCGCTTCGCCACGTCTTCAGTCCTCTCTTCGGCGCGTCACGGGGGGCCAGGGTGCCTCCTGAACGACCGCCGCCCACGCCAAGGCGCAGGCGGCACGTTCCGCCAACGTCCAATGGTACACGGGTCTACCCTCCGGGCGCCGTTTTCTGGCACCTCGGGGCGGTGACCCGCCTGCCGCCTTCGACCGGACCACGCCGTGCCCTTCGAGTACGGCACCCGCCGAGCCGTCGTTCTCGGCACGACCGACCCGCGCTCCTACACACACCCCCGCGCGTTACGTCGATCCCCACGCGATGTGTCCGCCGCATGGCGTCGGCAGCGCCTTGGAACGCCAGTGCACCGTGCGATCTGGAATGACGTGTTCGGGACGGCGGCAGGCGCGATCAAGCGCCCGGCCAGAGAACGGAGCCCACATCCGGGATCGAACCGGAGACCTCAGTCTTACCAAGACTGTGCTCTACCATCTGAGCTATGTGGGCGCGAGACCAAGGCACCGGAAGCGACCTCCGGTCGCACGTCCTGCGGATGACAGTCGCATCCGGCAAGAAGTAGGCGACCCGCGAGGGGGGCCGGAGCCGGTGAAGGGACTTGAACCCATAACCGGCGGTTTACAAAACCGCTGCTCTACCGTTGAGCTACACCGGCAGCACGACGAGTATAGGCGCCCGCCCTCGGGACGGTCAATCGACTGGCGGGCCGGCCGGAGGTTCGGCGTCCACGTCGGCACCGCTCTCCGCCAACGCGGTCCCCTGTCGGCGCGCGGACCGTGCGGCGAATGCGACCACTGCCACGGCCACGGACACGTTTAGCGACGCGATCTCGCCGAGGAGCGGGATGCGGACGAGCCGGTCACACGCCATCCTCGCCGGTCGACCAAGGCCCCGGCCTTCCGATCCCGCGACCAGCACGAGACGCCCGCGAGCGATCGCCTCGTCGTACGCCGCCGTGGCTTCGCCGTCCAGGCCGACGACGTCGAATCCATCCTGCTTGAGCGCGATAAGCGTCGTGGACAATGACGGGACCCGGACGACCGGCACGCGATCAACCGCCCCCGCCGACGCCCGCGCGACGGCGGCGCTCACGGGCGACGACCCCCGTTCGGCGACGATCACTGCCAGGGCGCCGGCCCCCTCGGCGCTTCGCAGCACCGCGCCAAAGTTCTGGGGGTCTTCGACGCCATCGAGCGCGACCAGTAACGGGTCTCCGGTCGCCCCCGCGACGCGGACGCGCAAGTCATCGAAGCTCAGGTATGCGAACGGCCGCACGACCGCCGCCACGCCTTGGTGGCGCGCCCCGCCAGTCTCCCGGTCAAGGTCACCCGGGAGGACCTCGCGCACGGGCACCTTGAGGTGTGCCGCGCGACGGATCACCGGCGCGACCTGTGCCCGGTCTGGCGCCGCCGCGATCACCTCGACCACGACGCCCGCGGCAAGGGCCTCCATCACCGGATGGATGCCATGCCGAACCGTCCACCCGTCGCGCACGACTGGGGCCGTGCCATCGCCGGTGCGCGCCGGTCGCGATCCTCGCCGGTCAGGGAGCCCGGAGGCGCGTCCGGCGGGGCGCCAGCGATCCCGGTCCCCTCCCATCAGGCGCATGCAACCCGCGCTCGCGGATGCGGGGGGAGATGCGGGTTCACGACAGGACTGCCCCCACTCCGTGCCCCTTCCCCGCGGTCCAACTGGCTGGTGCTCGCATCGGGAGGCGTGGCGGCACCGTCTCGTCGCCGACCAGTTCCCCGCCCTCCAGCTCGGCGACGCGCGCCTCGAGTGCCAGTACCTGTTCGTGCAGGCGGTGGATGACCTCGAGCACCGGGTCCGGGAGGTCGACGTTCAAACGGAGCGGTTGATCAACCCGGCGCGCGACGCCCGTATGTGGATCCCGCTCGACGACGACCCGGCCGGGCACCCCGACGACCGTCGTGTGTGGGGGGACGTCCCGTGTCACGACCGAACCGGCGCCGATGATTGCGCCCTCGCCGACCGTGAGCGCGCCGAGGATCTTGGCACCGACGGTCACGGTCACGCCGTCACGCAGGGTCGGATGGCGTTTCGTGCCCCGCATCGCGCTCACGTTCGCGGTGTGGTAGATGCCCAAGGTCACGCCCTGGTACAGGGTGACGCGGTTGCCGATCTCGGCGGTCTCGCCGATCACCACCCCCATCCCATGGTCGATGAAAAAGGCACGCCCGATCCGGGCGCCGGGATGGATCTCGATCCCCGTCAAGAACCGCGCGACGTGCGAGATGAGCCGGGGCAGCAACGGTACGCCTCGAAGGTGGAGGCGATGCGCGAGCCGGTGCGTCCAGATCGCGTGGAGGCCAGGGGTCGTCAGCACGACCTCAAGGCGCGACCGCGCCGCCGGGTCACGGTCGAAGACAGTCTGGACGTCTTCGCGAAGCTGGTCGAGAAGCCCGGAGATGCTACGCCGCACGCTTGGACCCCTTCGCGCCATGCGAGCGAGGAGACGAGCCGCACGCACGCCGATGCGTCGCGCGGCACGCAAATCCTACCGTCTCAGTCGGCGCAGGTCGGTGCCGTCGTCGACACGACGGCAATGGCGTGCACCGCGACGGCCTCGCCGCGACCGATGGCGTCCAGGCCCTCGTTCGTCTTTGCCTTCACGCTGACCATGATCGGGTCAAGCCCCATGGCATCAGCGAGGCGCGCCCGCATCGCTTCGACATGCGGCGCGAGGCGTGGTCGCTCGAGCACCACCGTCGCATCGACGCTTGCCGGACTGAACCCCGCTGCGGCCAGGTGCCCTACCACGTTGCGCAGGAGGCCAATGCTGTCCGCGTCCTTGAAGCGCGGATCGCCCGGCGGGAAGAGTCTCCCGATGTCCCCGAGCGCGCATGCCCCAAGGAGGGCGTCGGTGACCGCGTGCGCGAGCGCGTCCCCGTCGGAGTGGCCGGTGCATCCGACGTCGTGCGGCACGACGACCCCTCCCAGGACGAGGGGGCGCCCGGCTGCCAGGCGATGCACGTCGTAGCCCGTACCCGTCCGCGTCATTCCATTGGGATGGGGAGGGGTGGTGCTTCCCTCTCCCGCCGCAGTAGGCGGGGGAGGGGTGGTGCTTCCCTCTCCCGCCGCCGCGGGCGAAGGAGGGGTGGTGCTTCCCTCTCCCGCCGCCGCGGGCGAAGGAGGGGTGGTGCTTCCCTCTCCCGCCGCCGCAGGCGGGGAAGGGGTGGTGCTTCCCTCTCCCGTTGGTCCGCGGGCATCCTTGCCCGCCGGGGTAGAGGGGGTGGTGCTTCCCTCTCCCGCCGCAGCGGGGGAGGGACTGAGGGTGGGGGCTTTGACGGCCGCGCGCCTCGCGAGGAGCGCCTCCACCACCTCGACGTCGTCGGGCATCGTCACCTTGAGGCTAGCCTGGCTGCCGGGGAACGTCACGACGGGGAAGCCGGCCGCCTCGACAATGCCCGCATCGTCCGTGAACGACGCCGCGCGATCTCCCATGACCTGGTACGCCTCGAGGAGCCGGTCAGTCCGGAAGGCCTGAGGCGTTTGTGCCGCCCAGAGCGCGGCGCGGTCGACGGTCTCGATGACGGCGACGCCATCCTCGCCCACGCGCTTCAGCGTGTCCCGCACGGGAATCGCCGCAACGGCGGCACCATGCATGCGCGCGGCCGCGATGCCTGCTTCCACCACGTCGCGATCAACGATCGGGCGCGCGGCGTCGTGGATCACGACTATGGGCAGGTCCGGCAGCGCCGCCAAGCCATTGGCCACGGATTGCTGCCGCGTCGAGCCACCCGGAACGACGGCGATGACCTTTCGCCAGCCAGCGTCCCGCACGACCTTCCAGGCGTCACTAATCCGCGTCGCGGCGACGACCAGGACGATCGCGGCGACGTCAGGGACGCTCTCGAACGTGGCGACCGAGTGAGCGAGCATCGGGCGGCCGGCAATGTCCATGAACGCCTTGTCGACGCCCCCGAGGCGAGTCCCTGTTCCCGCGCCGACGACGACAACCCCGACAGCCCCTGCGCTCCCCTCGTTCCTGCTCACCCGGCATCCTCCCCACCGTCGTCATCAAGATGCCGCCAGTTGGCCGACCCATCGGGAGCGTCTGGGTCCTGGCCGCCAGCCGATCCACGGGAATCACCAGCGTCCCGACGGCTGGCTCCCCTGCTCCCGCGACGCACCACCAGCGCGTCGCGACCGAGCGCGGCGACAAGCGCCCCGGCAAGCGTGGGGGTGCCAACAAGGGTCATGCCCCGCCATTCGAGCTCGGAAACCGGATGCGCCCCCGGCGGCCGGTCGCTCCTGGTCCGTGGTGCGCTGCCGGTGATCCTCTCGACATCGCGGTCCGGCATGATGCACCGCACGAACCCGAGCCGGGACGCCTCGGCAAGGCGTCGCTCGACGTGGGCCACCGGTCGCGTCTCCCCCTGCAGGCCGACCTCGCCGATCACGACCGTCCGTTCGTCGATCGGCCGGTCCTGGAAGCTGGAAGCGATGGCGGTCGCCAGTGCAAGGTCGGCGCCGGGGTCAGAGATGCGCATGCCCCCGGCCACGTTCACGTAGACGTCCTGGGCGGCGACCGGCAATCCGATGCGACGGGTGAGAACGGCGATAAGCAGTTGCAGGCGGTTCAGGTCGGCACCGATGGTGGTGCGTCGCGCGATGCCGATCCCGGCCGGGACCGTCAGTGCCTGCACGTCGACCAGCAGCGATCGCGTCCCCTCCACCGGCGCGGCGACCACGGAACCCGGCTGCCGCACGACCCGACCGGAAAGGAAGGCGGCCGACGGGTTCGTGACCTCTACCAGCCCTTCCTCGGTCATCTCGAAGACGCCGATCTCGTTCGTCGACCCGAACCGGTTCTTGGTCGCCCGGAGCAGCCGGTAGCTGTGGTACCGCTCCCCTTCCAGGTAGATGACCGCGTCGACCATGTGCTCGAGCGCCCGTGGCCCGGCGACGTTCCCCTCCTTGGTCACGTGCCCGATCAGGAAGATCGGCACGTCCAGCCGCTTCGCCACGTGCATCAGCTGGAGGGTGACCTCGCGGAGTTGCGCGACGTTGCCCGGCGATGAGGCGAGCGCCTCGCTCCACGTCGTCTGGATCGAGTCAATCACGACGACGGCAGGGGACACCCGCGCGATTGCCCGTGCGATCACCTCGACGTTCGTCTCAGGGAGCACGAGCAACGCCCGCGCGAGTGCGCCGAGACGCGCGGCGCGCAATCGCACCTGCCGCGCGGACTCCTCGCCCGAAACGTAGAGGACGGGTCGATCACCGGAGGCGGCGACACGCGCCGCGATCTGCAGGAGCAGCGTGGACTTCCCGATGCCGGGATCGCCCCCGATCAGTACCAATGCGCCTGGCACGATCCCGCCGCCGAGGACGCGGTCAAACTCCCCGATCGTCGACTGGATGCGCGGTGCGTCGTCCGTCGCGACGTCGGCGAGGTGGACCGGTTCGGCGTCCCCGTCCCCCGCCGCGGGCAGCGCCGGCGATCCGCCGGGGCGAGTGATCGCAGCACGTCGCGATGCCGGAACCCCACGCGCCGCGGGTGCTTCGGCCTTGACGGCCTCGACCAGCGAGTTCCAGCTCCCGCACTCAGGGCAGCGCCCCAGCCACTTCGGGACCTCATGGCCGCACTCCTGGCAGGAGAACACGGTCCGCGCTCGCGCCACTGGGTCCTCCCGCCGCAGGGGTAGTGCTTCCCCCTCCCGCCGCAGCGGGGGAGGGATTGAGGGTGGGGGCGCTACGTCGGGGAGCTACGTGGAGGCCGGGGTGGTGCTTCCCTCTCCCGCCGTAACGGGGGAGGGACTGAGGGAGGGGGCGTTACGTGGGAGGCCAGGGTGGTGCTTCCCTCTCCCGCCGCAGCGGGGGAGGGATCGCATACGCGGATAACGATGGTGGGGGCGCTACGTGGGGGCGCCAGCGAGCTCCGGCTCGGGCGCCGGTTCGCCCGGTGCCACGGTAGGGGTTGTCGAGACCACGATCTCGCCAGCGGGAGCTGACACGTGGACCGCGCCCCCTCCCTTCAACTCGCCGCGCAGAAGCCGGTCAGCGAGTTCGTCCTCGATCGTGTTCTGGATCACCCGACGCAGTGGGCGTGCCCCGAAGTCGGGGTCGTAGCCCTTCGTCCCAAGGAGTTCCATCGCCTCCGGCGACACCTCGAGGGTCAGCGACTGCTCCTTGAGCTGCTTGCGGATCCGGTTCAGCTCGAGATCGACAATCGACAGGACGTCACGGAGTGCCAAGGCCCGGAACACGACGATCATGTCGACGCGATTGATGAACTCGGGCCGGAAGACGTTCTTCACCTCCCCGAGCACCTTCTCGCGCATCCGCTCGTAGGCCTGCTGCTCGCTCCGTTCGTCGTTGCCCAGGGTCCGGAAGCCGATCTGGGCCTCGCGCTTGATCATCTGGGCGCCGACATTCCCGGACATGATGATGATGGTGTTGCGGAAGTCGACCGTCCGCCCCTTGGCGTCGGTCAGGCGCCCGTCCTCCATGATCTGGAGGAGGATGTTGAAGACTTCCGGGTGGGCCTTCTCGATCTCGTCGAGGAGGATGACCGCGTAGCTCCGGCGCCGTACGGCCTCGGTCAGCTGCCCCCCTTCCTCGTAGCCGACGTAGCCTGGCGGCGCACCGGTCAGGCGGGCGACCGAGTGCCGTTCCATGTACTCCGACATGTCGAGGCGGATCATCGCGTCTTCCGAGCCAAACATGAACTCGGCAAGTTTCCGGGCGAGCAACGTCTTGCCGACGCCGGTCGGACCTAGGAAGATGAACGAACCGATCGGACGCTTCGGGTCCTTCAGGCCAGCGCGGGCGCGACGCACGGCCTTGGCGACGGCTCCGACGGCCTCGTGCTGGCTGACGATGTGCCGATGGAGGTTCTCTTCCATCTGGAGAAGCCGCTCCGACTCCTCCTGGGCGATGCGCATCACCGGAATCCCGGTCCACATGGAGACGACCTGCGCGATGTCGTCCTCGCCGACGACGGGGCGCGCGATGTCCTCCTGCTTGTGGAAGCCGGTCTCAAGGCGCTGGACCTTCTCGCGTACGGCGGCCTCGCGATCCCGGAGGGCCGCCGCCGCCTCGTACTGCTGGCTCTCGATCGCGGTTTCCTTCTCCTTCAGGACGGCGTCTAGCTCGCGCATCGCCTCCTTGAGGGAGTTGGGGGCGGTCGCGCGCTGGATGCGCACTCGCGATGCCGCCTCATCGACCAGGTCAATCGCCTTGTCCGGGAGGAAACGGTCGGTGATGTACCGACTTCCCATCTCCGCGGCGTTCTTCAGGGCCTCGTCGGTGATCGTCACCCGGTGGTGCTGCTCGTAGTTCGGGCGAATGCCCTTGAGGATTTCGATCGTTTCCTCGACCGTCGCCTCGCGCACCTGCACCGGCTGGAACCGCCGCTCGAGTGCCTTGTCCCGTTCGATGTACTTGCGGTACTCGTCAAGCGTCGTCGCCCCGATGACTTGGAGCTCGCCCCGCGACAGCGACGGCTTGAGGATGTTGGCCGCATCGACCGCGCCCTCGGCCGCACCCGCCCCGACGAGCGTGTGCAACTCGTCGATGAACAACATGCAGTCCCCGGACTGGCGAATCTCCTCGACGACCTTCTTCAGCCGCTCCTCGAACTCGCCACGGTACTTCGTGCCGGCCACAAGCGACCCGATGTCAAGCGTCACGAGGCGCTTGTTTGCCAACATCTCGGGCACGTCACCGGAGACGATCCGTCGCGCGAGCCCCTCGGCAATCGCGGTCTTCCCCACTCCGGGTTCGCCGATCAGGGCAGGGTTGTTCTTCGTCCGGCGCGACAAGATCTGGATGACCCGCTCGATCTCCTTCTCGCGGCCGATGATCGGGTCGATCTTGCCGGCGCGCGCGAGGGCGGTCAGGTCCTGTCCCATCTGGTCGATCGTCGGCGTCTTCGAAGGCTGCTGCTTCCCCTCGGCCGGCGCGCTGGTGCCCGACTGGTTGACGACCTGGATGACCTGCGCACGCACCTTCTCAAGGTTGACGCCAAGGCTCTCCAGGACCCCGGCGGCGATGCCCTCACCCTCGCGCACGAGGCCAAGGAGCAAGTGCTCCGTCCCGATGTAGTTGTGGTTAAGGCGGCGTGCCTCTTCCACCGCGAGTTCGATCACCTTCTTCGCGCGCGGCGTGAGGCTGATGTCGCCGATGACCATGCGGTCGCCGCGCCCGATGATGAACTCGACGGCGCTCCGCACCTTCTGAAGCTCGACGCCAAGGTTCGACAGAACCCGTGCGGCGATCCCCTCACCCTCGCGAACGAGCCCCAGCAACAAGTGCTCGGTCCCGATGTAGTTGTGGTTGAAGCGCTGGGCCTCTTCCTGCGCGAGGACGAGCACCTTCTTGGCGCGCTCGGTGAACTTGTCGAAACGGTCGCTCATCGACACTCCCCAAAGCGGGACGGCCAGGCCTGCCCGGGCAAGAGTATACCAGTGGGCTTAGCGCCCCACGCCTGAACACCAAAAGGCGCCACACGTCCTCCCCCGAAGGGGCGTGCAGCGCCTAAGTGTGCGGTTGTGCGACCGAAACCTACGGGGCGGTTTCGTCGGTATCGTTGATTGCTACGAGGCGCAACCGACGACGGTCCCGCTCGATCGAGATCACCCGGAAGTGTGCGCGGTTCCCCTCCTGGAGGATCCGGCGGTCCTGCGGCGAGATCTCGCTGTTGTGCACGAGGCCCTCAATGCCCTCGTCCAGGCGCACGAACACGCCGAACTGGGCCTGCTTCAAGACCTCGCCCTCGACGATCGAGTTGATCGGGTGATCCTCGTCGACGCGATCCCACGGATCCTCGGCGGCACGGCGCAAGCTCAGCGCAATCTTCCGCGAGTCACGATCAACCGAGATCACGAAGACCTCGACCTCCTGGCCCGGCCGGACGACCTCGCTCGGGTGCTTCACGCGTGCCCAGGACAACTCCGAGATGTGGACCAGGCCGTCCGCGCCACCAAGGTCGACGAACACGCCGAAACTCGCGACGTTGCTGACCCGTCCACGACGGACCTGCCCGGCCTCAAGCTCCTGGATGAGCGTGTCGCGTCGCTGCGAACGCAACTCGCGGTTCGCCTGGCGCTCAGAGAGGATGAGGCGGTTCCGACGGCGGTCCGCCTCGATCACCTTCAGGCGCAAGATCTGACCGACAAGCTCCTGGAGTTGCTTCTCGAGGGCCGCCTGCTCCTCTTCCGTGTCCCCGACCCGGGTAACGGTAGAGAGCTGCGAGATCGGCACGAATGCCCGGCTGCCGTAGTCAACCACGACACCGCCCCGGTTGGCCTCGAGCACTCGCGCCTCGATGACCTCGCCCTGTTGCACTTGCAACTGGGCCTTCCGCCAGAACCGCTCGGAAGCCGCCCGCTTGTAGCTGAGGATCGGATGCCCCTCGGGGCTCTCCGTCGCCACGACATACACCAGCAGGCTGTCGCCCGGCAGGGGCCGACGGCCAAGATCCTCGACGATCGCTGCCACTTCACGCGTGGAGACGACGCCCTCGGACTTCAGGCCGATATCGACCAGCAATTCTTCCGGGTCGATCCGGACCACGACACCATCGACGACCGAACCGCGACGCACGTCCTTGACTTCGCCAAGCGAGTCCAGGATCGCCTGCATGCTTTCCGGTTCGTCGTCCTCCGGTCCTGCTGCGCTAACGTGGTCGTCGCCGCCGTCGGCGCCTAGGCGGAGACGCTCTGATTCTTCCATCAACACCCCAACTCTCGGGTAGGTCGGCCGGGGTGCGCAGTGCGTGTCATCCCCTGAGGGATGCCAAGCTCAAACCCGCCCCGAACCATCGGCCAGTATAGCGCCCGGAAGGGGCAGCCGTGAAGTCCGCGGCATCGGGATCGCATCTATCCTTTCGACGGGCGCCTCGAAAGCCTTCGCAAATCACGCCAGTTAGGAACCACCAATGGGAGCGGTCCAGGTATTCGGTATCAACCACGTCGCGATTGAGACGGATGACGTCCCCGCGACGGTCGCTTTCTACGAGGATGTCTTCGGCCTCCGCATGCTCAAGGGAGGCGAAGGCGCCGCGTGGTGCCAGGTGGGCGAACATCAGTTCCTCGCCATTTTCGAGGTGGAACAGGTCGCCCGGGGCCGGGCCGCCCACTTCGGCTTGATCGTCAAGACGAACGAGGAGATCGAGGCCGTCAAGTCGAAGCTTCGGGGCACGTACGGGCTGAATGTCCTCGAAGCCAGCTACACCCGTTGCGACTTCGAAGACCCGTGGGGCAACCACGTACAGGTCGTTGACCTCCACGACGAGTCGATGGTCTGGCTGTTGCCATATCGTGAAGTGCAAGTCCTCGGGATCGAGTTCGGCGAGCCGCGCCCGCCCGCGAGCGTCGAGGACTTGTAGGCGCGCGCGCCCCGACTACGATTCCGGCCGGTCTTCCGCGACCAGGACTGGGGGAGGGGCGATCCGCTCGAAAACCCGGGACAGTACGTAGGCGACGGCAACCAGGGCGGCCGCGAGCACGACCATCCCGTCGAACCCGCCGCTCATCCTCGATGAAGCACCTGCCTCCCCGGAACCGAAGCGCACGAGGAACAGGGCGGCGTAGTCTGACCAGTAGCGCACGCCGAAGACTAGGCCGGTGACGAGCGCTCGGCTTACCCAGCGCAAGTCTTGTGCGATCAGCACGCAGAGCGGGACACTGCCGACCAGGCATGCCTCGGCCACGATCACCAAGCCCGCGGTGGCTTCCGCGACGGGTACGAGGCGCGCGATCGCCATCGCAAACATTGCACCGATGGCCGTCCACGAGAGCACGCGGACGTTTCCGAACCGATCCCCCGCCACGCACGCGCCCAACACGGCAACCACGTCGAAGAGGGGTCGGACCCCGCCATACAGCCCGAGGGCGCCATGCCAGACAAGCACGATGTTGTGCGCGATCCCCATGGCAACGACGAGGGCGATCAGCACCGCGATGGCGCGCGGATCGCGAACGACGACAAGGGTGGTCAGGTCGCGCCGGGTCCGACCACCTCGACGAGGACGCTCAGGTGGCATGCGCTGCCTCCCGGAAGTGATGGTGGAGACGAGGGGACTCGAACCCCTGACCCTCTGCTTGCAAAGCAGATGCTCTCCCAACTGAGCTACGTCCCCGCGACGGTCCGCTTCCGGGCGGGGCGGTTTGCCAGACCGCAGTGTACGCGAATGGCGGTCGGAGGCACCCCGACGTCACGCACAAGGACTGGCTTGGCGCCAGTCGGTCCGGATGGTGGGCCATCGTGGATTCGAACCACGGACCTCAGTCTTATCAGGACTGCGCTCTAACCAACTGAGCTAATGGCCCCGGACCCGCGGACTATACCAGTCACGTGCACCCGCCCGTGACCCCAGCGACCCGGGACACCTCAAGGCTAGAGCCGCGTGCGGTTCTGCAAGGCCCGGGTCAACGTGTAGTCATCGGCGTATTCGATGTCCGATCCGATCGGCAATCCCTGCGCGAGGCGCGTGGCCCGGACGCCGTCAAAGGACTGGAGGCGCGTCCGCACCAAGTTTGCCGTGGCCTCGCCCTCGACCGTCGCGTTCGTCGCCACGATGACCTCGTTGATGCCTCCCGCCCTGACTCGCCGGACCAGGTCAGCGATCCGCAGGTCATCCTCAAGAATGCCGTCCATCGGCGAGAACGACCCGTGAAGGACATGGTAGAGGCCTCGATACGAGCCGAGCTTCTCCAAGGCGATCACGTCGAGCGGTGCCTCGACCACGCAGATCGCCGTTCGGTCCCGCGCGCCGTCGGTACAGATGCCGCACGGGTCGGTCGCCCCGAGGTTGAAGCACGTCGAGCACTCCAGGATTTGGTCCTTGAGGTCGACAACCGCTCGCGCAAGCGCTTCCGCCACCTCGCGCGGCTGGCGCAAGAGATGGAACGCGAGGCGTTGCGCCGTCTTCGGGCCAATGCCCGGGAGGCGCCCGAACGATTCGATCGCTCGCGAGATCGGGTCAGGAAGCAGCGCGGGCATCAGACAGCCACACGACAGGGACCGGGAATAGCCGCCACCCGCTACGTCAGGCCCGGGATCTTCATCCCACCCGTCAATGCCCCGAGCCGCTTCGCCTGCAACTCCTTCGCCCTGGCGAACGCGTCGCGCGTCGCGGCCATGACGAGGTCCTGCAGCATCTCAACGTCTTCCGGATCCACGACCTCCGGGCTGATTTCCACCGACTTGAGGTCGAGTTGCCCGGTGACTCGCACGGTGACGGCGCCACCCCCCGCGGACGCCTCGACGATCTCCTTCGCGAGCTCGTCCTGGATCCGCGCCAGCTCGCGCTGCATCTTCTGCATCATCGCCATGCCCATGAAGGGAAACCTTTCGTCCGCGCTGTCAGGGCGCCGCGCGAGATCAGCCGGGCAGCCGGTCCAAGGGTAACGTGGCTTGGCGGTCCAGCTGTTCCACCTCTTCGGGCGCTAGTGCCCGACCGCCAAGCATGCGCGTCGCACGGGCCACGAACGCATCCTGGACCCCGGCCGCTGGCGCGCGACGCCTCGTCGCGTCCTGTGCCGCGCCGATGACGTGGAACCGGAGCCGCACCGATACGCCCAGGACGTGCCCGGCGCAGCGTTCGATTCCGACCTGGTTGGCGGGTTCCCGAAGTTTCTGGACGTGGAACGTCGAGGGGCACGCGACGGCGATAGCGCCGTCCGGGTCGATCCCTGTCGGCTGCGACCCCTGCAGCAGGCCCACGACCGGGGCCATCCCCTCCGAGCCGACGCGCGCGATGGCCTCCGGCCAGCGTTTCACGACCTCGTCAAGTCCTAGGCGCCCAACGGTCGGTGCCGTTCGTCGACTTCCCGAATCCCCCGACGCACCTTCCGGTCTGGGCGCGATCGGCCAGGCGCCGGCAGGCACTGGAGCGCCTCCGCGGCTTGGTGCCCCCGGCTCAATTGGCGTCGCCGAGGCCTCACCGCCTGTCGCCACCGCCACGAAGGAACTACGCGGTGCCAGCGCAAGTTCCTCGGACGCTGCGAATCCAATTTCGGCACCCGTTGGCGCCGGGGCGACCGGACGGCCTGCCGGCCCGGAATGCGCCGCCCCTGATTCGACGATCGTCTCCGCGACCGCGGCAGGTGTGGGCGCGAACGATGCCGCCCCGCCCCCCTGGCCCGGAGCGGCGACCGGGCCTGCGACCACTGGAGCCCTTGTTGGGGCAACCGACGATACGGGGACCATCACGCGTGAGGGCGTGGTCGCAGCCGTCGCGCCTTGCGAGACCGCTGACCCGGAAGCACCCGTCGCCTCGGAGATGACCTCGGCGATCGCGACCTCGAAGAGGAGCGTGGCGTCGGCGGCGCGGCTTCGCAATCCCGCCTCGAGCGATGACAGCGACTTGATCGCCCGGATCGTTCGACCCAGCGTGAAGCGCCGGGCGTGCAATGCCACGACATCGCGCAGCGCTGGGTCGAGGTCGGCGGCATCCGGCGCGCCACCAAGGTTCAGGAGGATGGCACGGAGTGCTTCGATGACTTGGCGCGCGAAGGATCGGACGTCCGCGCCACCTTCGAGGGCGGCGTGCGTCCCGCGAAAGGCGCCAGCAAGGTCGGCGTCACCGATCGCCCGGACGACCTCGACGACGGCATCCGCACCGGAGAGGCCGAGCATCGCGTCGACCTGCGCCGCCGTCACGGTCCCTTTGCCGTCAGCGCCGGAGGCGCCGGCGTACGCGAACGACTGGTCCAGCAGGCCGATCGCATCACGCAAGCCACCGCGCGCGGCCCGTGACAAGGTTTCGAGCGCCCGCGTCTCGACCGCCATGCCCTCCTCGGAGGCGACGTGGGCGAGATGCGCCACCAGCAGCCCCATCGGCACCCAACGGAAGTCAAACCGTTGGCATCGGGAGACGATGGTCGGGAGGACCTCGTGCGGGTTGGTCGTCGCCAAAATGAAGATGACGTGCGGCGGTGGCTCCTCCAGGCTCTTAAGGAGCGTGTTGAACGCCTCCCGTGTAAGCATGTGGACTTCATCGATGATGTAGACCTTGTACCGTCCGGTAAGGCCGTCGCCGCCCGGTCGCTGCAGGAGGCGTTCCCGCAGCGTTCGCGCGTCCTCCACCCCGCGGTTGGAGGCGGCATCGATCTCCACGAGGAGGTCCAGCTGGCGCCCATCGAGCATCGAGGTGCAGTTCGCGCACCGGTTGCACGGTTCGCCTTGCAGCCCACCCAGGCAGTTGATCGCCCGGGCGAAAATCCGCGCGGCGGACGTCTTCCCGGTCCCACGAGGACCGCAGAAGAGGTACGCGTGTGCCACCTGCTGGCGTTGGATCGCCAGTCGGAGGGTGCGAGCAACCGGCTCCTGGCCGACGAGCGGCCGGTCGCGCGGATCCGCGAAAGTCCGCGGGCGCCACTTGTTGTAGAGGGTCGTTGGCGCCACTCGGCCTCACGCGCCCACCGGGCGATTGCTCGAAGAGAAAGGCGGTCGTGCACCCTCCGTCGACGCCAGCGCCGCCGCGCGATCCCTCGGCACGTGGCTCAGGGCAGGCATCCTTGCGGCACCCAGGCCGGTCCGCTTACCGCTGCTTCCTTCCGGACCTGACGGGGTTCACGGTGACCTGCCGCGCAAGACCCGCCCCTCGACGCCGGTGCATCGGGACCGATCGGAGGCCGGTACGCCTCGGGAGGGAGTTCAGCCCCGCTACAGCGGATTGCGGGTACAGGGCACCGCTAGCTCCCCGCCTAGCACGACCGCATTGAGTCTACCCCGAGAACCGGTGCGGGGCAATCATCGTGTCCGGGGGCAGGAGGGCGGAGGGAGAGGGATTCGAACCCTCGATACCTTGCGGTATACGCGCTTTCCAAGCGCGCGCACTAGACCAGCTATGCGATCCCTCCAGTGAGGTGGTCCACGGGCCGTGCCATCGCGCCGGCCGGAGCCGGCGCGACCAAGGATCAGGCGGAGGGGGTGGGATTCGAACCCACGAGGCTGTGACACCCACTCGTTTTCGAGACGAGCTCTTTCAACCGCTCAGACACCCCTCCGGAACCGCCGTGCACGGCACGGCCCGAAGACCGCGCCGATCATACCCGTTCGCGCACGGGGCAACCCGGCCCTCCGAGGCGTCAGGTGCTAGACAGATCGCGCCCACGCGCCCGAAGCGCCTGGACAAACGTCGCGATCTGGGCGGACGCCTCGTCCGCTCGAATCCCGGCAGTCACCGGGACCACGTGATTGTGGGCGGGCGCATCCAATAGGGAGAACGCCGACCCAGCGGCGCCCGCGCGCGGGTCAAGCGCGGCGAACGCCAAGCGGCCTACCCGCGCCTGGACCATCGCACCGGCGCACATCGCGCACGGTTCAAGGGTGACGTAGAGGGTGACGTCGGGCAGGCGCCACCTCCCAAGCACCCCCGCCGCCGCCCGGATTGCCAGGACCTCCGCGTGCGCCGTCGGGTCGTGACGCGCTTCCTTCTCGTTCCACGCGACCGCGATGGACACGCCATCCCGGACGGCGACGGCGCCGACAGGCACGTCGCCCATCCTTGCCGCCCGCGCCGCGGCCTCGAGGGCAACCCGCATCCATGCGTCGTCACGCGCCGCGTCAGGCGGGTCGAGTTCGACGAACGGCACCCCCCGCGCCCCGCGCGCCGGGACGGGACCCGTGCCGGGTGCGACGGATGTCGGCGGGACGCCATCGCTCCCGGTCGTGACTGGATCCGGTGGGACCTCGACCATCCTGGTGCTGTCGATGCCGCTAGCCACCCATCGGCGCTCCGGTCAGTCCCGGCACCACCATCGACACGGGGTCGAGCAGGCGCTCAAGATCCGCCGCGCTGAGCCCTGTCCGCTCGGCCGCGACCTCCGAGACCGTCCGGCCGGTCTGGAACGCCACCTTGGCGATCAAGGCCGCCGCGTCGTACCCGATCTCTGGCGCCAAGGCGGTGCAGATCGCAAGCCCGCGCGCGACCGCGGCCGGCCCGTTCGGGGTCGCCGCAAGCCCCTCGACGCATTGGCGGGAAAAGTTGCGCGCTCCGGCGGCGAGCAGCTCGATGCTCTCGAGGAGGTTTCGTGCGATCACGGGCATCATCGTGTTCAGTTCGAAGAAGCCCCACTGCCCCCCCAAGGTCACCGCAAGGTGGTTGCCCATCACTTGCGCACACACCTGAATGAGCGACTCGGCGATGACCGGGTTGACCTTGCCCGGCATGATGCTCGACCCCGGTTGCACTTCCGGGAGCAGCAGTTCGAAGAGGCCAGCGCGAGGCCCTGAGCCGAGGAGCCGGATGTCGTTCGAGATCTTGAGCAAGCTCACGGCGATCGTGTTCAGTACGCCGCTTGCCTCAACGCACGGGTCCATCGTCGCTTGGGCCTGGAAGTGGTTTCCAGTCTCTCGGACCTCGACCCCCGCCCGTTCCGACAGCCAGGCGCACGCGCGCGCGGCGAACTCAGGATGCGCGTTGATCCCGGTGCCGACCGCGGTCCCGCCAAGGGCCACGTCCGCTAGCTCGGCCCGTGCGTGCGCCAGTCGCGAAATCGACCGTTCCACCTGCCCCGCGTAGCCTTGGAACTCCTGGCCCAGACGGATCGGGGTCGCGTCCTGAAGGTGGGTTCGCCCCGTCTTGATGACCGGCCAGAACTCCTCTGCCTTGGCCTCGAGAGCGCGCTGAAGTTCTCGCAGGGATGGCTCAAGGTCCTCGTGGATCGCCAACAATGCCGCCAGATGGATTGCCGTCGGGATGACGTCGTTCGAAGACTGGCAGAGGTTCACGTGGTCGTTCGGGTGGACCGGGCGGCGCGTCCCGCGAGGCTGTCCGAGGAGCTCGTTCGCGCGGTTGGCGATCACCTCGTTCGCGTTCATGTTGCTTGACGTCCCGGAACCGGTCTGAAAGATGTCGACCGGAAAGTCAGCGTCGAACGCGCCAGCGGCAACCTCGTCACATGCCCGGGCGATCACGTCGAGCGACTCCTGCGCGAGGACGCCATTGAAAAGCCCCAGGTCGCGGTTGACGTGGACGGCCGCCCCCTTCACGAGCCCGAGCGCGCCGATCAGGCGCCGTGGCAGCCGTAGCCCGCTGATCGGGAAGTTCCGGACCGCGCGTTCCGTCGACGCACCGTAGTACGCCGCGTGCGGCACCGGCAGTTCGCCCATCGAGTCGCGCTCGAGACGCATCGCGGGAGCGTCGTCAGTCATCCGGGGACCCTTCCTTCCGTGCCTCGTCGTTATCCGCGTGAGGGATTCCCCCTCCCGTTGGTCCGCGGGCATCCTTGCCCGCCGGGGTAGGGTGGTGCTTCCCTCTCCCGCCGCAACGGGGGAGGGACTGAGGGTGGGGGCGCGTGGGTCAGGCTGGGGGTCACGCAGGATTGACGCGCCATCCCGCAATCGGATGGTAGCGAAGCACCGGGCCGCGCACCCGGATACCGATAATGGGGGCGGCGCTTCCCCCTTCCGTTGGTCCGCGGGTGAAAAACCTTGCCCGCCGGGGTGGGGTGGTGCTTCCCTCCCCCGTTGGTCTCGCGGGTGAAAAACCTTGCCCGCCGGGGTGGGGTGGTGCTTCCCTCCCCCGTTGGTCTCGCGGGTGAAAAACCTTGCCCGCTGGGGTGGGGTGGTGCTTCCCTCTCCCGCCGCAGCGCGGGGCGCTTGCGGCCAATGGAAGGGGGCGCGTGGGTTAGGCCGGGGGGATATTCAGGATCGACGCACCGTCCCTCCGGCGAGGCGGCGGAAGGGTCCGGCCGATAAGAAGCGCAGCCGTCGGGGTACTATCATCTGCGCGTTTGCGCCTGCCGGGTGATGGGACCATGCACGGCGGTCTCCCAGTGGTCCCGTCAGCACGGAGCCATTGGTGGCACTCGAATCACGCGCCGTCCCGACCGGACGCACGACACCGTACTCCCCCAGGCCGTTCCCGACGGCGGACGGCGCCGTCGCGCGACGTGCGTACGCCGTGTCGACCATCGGCACGAAGGTGATCCTCGCGGTCACTGGCCTCGCGCTCTTCCTATTCCTCCCCATCCACCTCGTTGGCAACCTCCTTTTGCTCGTCGGCAGCGACACCTTCAACCGGTACGCCCGCAGCTTGGAGAGCATTCCGGTCCTCGTGCCCGTCGCCGAGGTCGGGTTGCTCGCGCTCTTCGTCATCCATGCGTCAAAGGCGGTGCTGAACTTTCTCGCCAACCGTCGCGCACGCGGCTCGAACTACGCCGCGAAGCGCCCGGCCACCGGCGGCGCCAGCCGGAAGACTTGGGCCTCCGCCTCCATGATTGTCTCCGGCATCACTATCGGCGTGTTCGTGCCCGTCCACCTGCTGCAAATGAAGTTCGGTGCCTATTACCCGGTGACGTTGGATGGCGCGCCCGCGCGGGACCTCTACCGTCTCGTTCGTGAACTGTTCCATGACCCGTTCGTCGTGGCGTTTTATGTGTTTTGCATGGTCGTCGTTGGCGCGCACATCTACCACGGCTTCGCGAGCGCCTTCCAGTCCCTCGGCGCCTACCACCCGCGGTACGCACCGTTGGTGCTCCTCCTCGGTCGCGGGCTCGGGGTCGTGATCGGCGCCGGCTTCCTCGCCTTGCCCCTCGTCATGTACGCCGCGCGCTAGCGCCACACGGAGGTCCCGCCCCATGGCGATCGCGACACCCGACAGGCCGACGACGGCCGCGCCACCGCGGTTCTTCGAGGCCGCGACCCCGATGCCCGATGCCCGGATCCCGTCCGGTCCCCTCGAGCGGAAGTGGACCCACCGCAAGTTCGAGAACAAGCTCGTCGCCCCCGCCAACCGGCGCAAGTACACCGTCATCGTCGTCGGGACCGGTCTCGCTGGTGCCTCGGCGGCTGCGTCACTCGGCGAGCAGGGCTATGACGTCCAGGCGTTCTGCATCCACGACACGCCCCGGCGCGCGCACAGCATCGCGGCCCAGGGCGGCATCAACGCCGCCAAGAACTACAAGAACGATGGCGACTCCGTCTACCGGCTCTTCTACGACACGATCAAGGGCGGCGACTACCGGGCCCGCGAGGCGAACGTCTACCGGCTCGCGGAGGTCAGCGTCGATATCGTCGACCAGTGCGCCGCCCAGGGCGTCCCCTTCGCCCGCGAGTACGGCGGCCTGATCGACAACCGGTCGTTCGGTGGCGCGCAGGTCGAGCGAACCTTCTATGCGCGCGGCCAGACCGGGCAGCAACTGCTCCTCGGCGCGTACCAGGCGATGATGCGCCAGGTGCAGGCCGGCACCGTCACGCTCGTCCCGCGACGCGAGATGCTCGAGCTGGTGGTCATCGACGGCGCGGCCCGGGGGATCATCACCCGCGACCTGGTCACCGGCGCGATCGAGCGCCACGTCGCGCATGCCGTCCTCCTCTGCACCGGCGGCTACGGCACGGCCTTCTACCTGTCGACGAACGCGATCAACTCGAACGTCACCGCGGCGTGGCGGGCACACAAGCAGGGCGCGTGGTTCGCCAACCCGTGCTACACCCAGATCCACCCCACCTGCATCCCCGTGTCGGGCGACCACCAGAGCAAGCTCACCCTCATGAGCGAGTCCCTGCGCAACAACGGCCGGATCTGGGTCCCGAAGAGCGCCGGCGACCGTCGCCCCCCAAGCGAGATCCCCGAGGCGGACCGCGACTACTACCTGGAGCGCAAGTACCCGAGCTTCGGCAACCTCGTCCCACGTGACGTCGCCTCCCGCAACGCGAAGGAGGTTTGCGACGACGGTCGTGGCGTCGGCGATTCCGGCCTCTCGGTCTACCTGGACTTCCGGGACGACATCCGGCGCCTGGGTCGCCCGGTGATCGAGGCGCGGTACGGCAACCTCCTGGAGATGTACAACCGGATCACCGGCGACGACCCGTTCGAGACGCCGATGCGGATCTACCCGGCCGTCCACTACACGATGGGAGGCCTGTGGGTCGACTACCACCTCCAGAGCTCCGTCCCTGGCCTCTTCGTCCTCGGCGAGGCCAACTTCTCGGACCACGGCGCCAACCGCCTCGGCGCCTCGGCGCTCATGCAGGGGCTCGCGGACGGATACTTCGTCGCCCCGTCGGTCGTGCCGGAGTACCTGGCGTCCGCCCGCTTCACGGATGCGCCCGCGAACCATCCGGCGTTCGACGCGGCGGCCAACGCGGTAACCGGGCAGCTCGACCGGCTCCTGAAGGTGGGTGGGGCAACCACGCCGCGCGAGTTCCATCGCGCCCTCGGGCGGCTCATGTGGGATTGCGTGGGGATGTCCCGGAACCAGGCCGGACTCGAGCGGGCACTCCGGGAGATTCCGGCCTTGCGCGCCGAGTTCTGGCGCGACATCGCCGTCCCGGGGACCGCCGACCTCAAGAACCAGAGCCTGGAGTACGCGGGACGGGTCGCGGACTACCTCGAGTTCGCGGAGGTCATGGCCCTGGACGCCCTCGAGCGCGCCGAGTCGTGCGGCGGGCACTTCCGGGAGGAGAGCCAGACGCCCGAGGGCGAGGCCCTGCGGGATGACCGGCACTTCGCCCACGTCGCCGCCTGGGAGTTCACCGGCGTCGGCACGCCCCCCGTCCTCCACCGCGAGCAACTCGGCTTCGAGTACGCGCACCCGACGCAGCGAAGCTACAAGTAGACAAAATCCGCGTGAGGACGGCCCCCACCCTCAGTCCCTCCCCCGCTGCGGCGGGAGAGGGAAGCACCGCCCCAGCCCCGATACGACCCCCACCATCGTTATCCGCGTACGCGGTCCCTCCCCCGCTGCGGCGGGAGAGGGAAGCGCCACCCCCTCCATCCGCCGCAACAGGCACCCCCAACGTGGTGGCGGGAGAGGGGGGCAAGGAGCAGGCATGATCGTGAACCCGGCGCCAACCCGCACGGCTCCCAAGGGCATGCGCATCGCCCTCCGCGTGTGGCGCCAGGCCAACGCGACCACCCGCGGACGCCTCGTCAACTACCAGCTTGACGACGTCAGCCCCGACATGTCCTTCCTGGAGATGCTCGACGTACTCAACGAGACCCTGATCAAGAAGGGCGAGGAGCCCGTCGACTTCGAGTCGGACTGTCGCGAGGGCATCTGCGGGTCGTGCGGCCTGATGATCGACGGTCGCGCACATGGGCCACTGGCGGGCACGACCACGTGTCAGTTGCACATGCGGACGTACCGCGACGGCGACGAGATCGTGATCGAGCCGTGGCGGGCGGAGGCGTTCCCCATCCTCAAGGACCTGTCGGTCGACCGCTCGGCGTTCGATCGCATCATCGTCGCGGGCGGGTTCGTCTCCGTGAACACCGGGGCGGCGCCGGACGCCAACGCGGTGCTCGTGCCGAAGGGGGACGCCGACCTCGCGATGGACGCGGCGGCGTGCATCGCCTGCGGGGCGTGCGTCGCCCAGTGCAAGAATGCGTCCGCCGCGCTGTTCACCGGCGCAAAGGTCTCGCACCTCTCGCTCCTTCCGCAGGGCGGTCCCGAGCGTGGCCGCCGGGCGATCCGCATGGTGCAACAGATGGACGCCGAGGGGTTCGGGTCCTGTTCGAACGAGGGCGAGTGCGAGGCCGTCTGCCCGAAGCAGATTTCCATCGGCACCATCGCCCGCATGAACCGCGAGTTCACCCGCGCCGCGCTGGACGGCGCCTCGTAGGCAGCGCCCATCCCCCGCCTCATTGCCACGCCGTCCGGGATCGTCACGTCCCGACGACCACAACCACCTCCGGCGCCACCGCGCCATCAAGGAAACTTTGCCTCATGAGGAAAAAGGTCTCCATCGTCGGCGCCGGGAATGTCGGCGGCTCGGTTGCCCAGCGTCTCGCCGAGACGGGCGTCACGGACATCGTCCTCGCGGACGTCTTCGACGGCTACGCCCAGGGGAAGGCGCTCGACCTCGCCCAGGCAGGACCGGTCGTGGGCTACGACTGCGCGATCACCGGCGCGACGTTGCCCGCGGACTACCACCTGACCGCGGACAGCGACGTCGTCGTGTTTACCTCCGGCGCGCCGCGCAAGCCGGGCATGAGCCGGGATGACCTCCTCGCCACGAACCAGAAGATCGTGGTCGACAACGTCTCCCAGATCGTCCGCCACTCCCCGCAATGCGTCCTCGTCATGGTCAACAACCCGCTCGACGCGATGGCCCACCTGGCCTTCAAGACCGCCGGGTTCCCGAAGGCCCGCGTCGTCGGGCAGGCGGGCATCCTTGACACGGCACGCTTCCGCACCTTCCTCGCGAAGGAGCTCCACGTGTCGGTCCGGGACGTGAACGCCTACGTCCTCGGCGGCCATGGCGACGACATGGTCCCGCTGGTCTCGTACACCACCGTCGGTGGCGTCCCGGTCTCGCGCCTCATCGCGCCCGAGCGCCTCGCCGCCATCGTCGACCGCACCCGCAAGGGCGGGCAGGAGATTGTGGACCTCCTGAAGACTGGAAGCGCCTACCAGGCGCCGGCGGCCGCGACGACCCAGATGGTCCTTTCGATCCTGCTCGACCAGAAGCGCCTCCTCCCGTGCTCCACCTACCTCGAAGGCGAGTACGGGATCACCGACCTGTTCGTCGGCGTGCCGTGCAAGCTTGGCGCCGCGGGCGTGGAACAGGTCATCGAGATCGACCTTGCACCGGACGAGCGCGACGCCTTGCACCGGACCGCGTCCAGCGTCCGGTCGCTCGTCCACAAGCTTGGGCTGTAGTCTCGGGGGGTGAGGGAAGCACGACGCCCTCCCGTTGGTCCGCGGGCGGTGGTGCTTCCCTCTCTCGCCGCAGCGGGGGAGGGACTGAGGGTGGGGGCCTAGTCCGCGGGCACCCGTGTCCCCCGGGGCTGGGTGGGGTGGCGCTTCCCTCTCACACACGCGTTCAGGTCCCGGTAGCTCAGTGGAAAGAGCAGCCGCCTTCTAAGCGGTCGGTCGCGCGTTCGATTCGCGCCCGGGGCACCGATGGGCATGACACGAACCAGCGAGCGCCAGGTCACCCGTTTGCCGTTTACCGGTGACGCGATCGCGTTGATCGAGCACGAACTCGGTGTCGGTGCGACCGTGGCGCCGTACCGCGTCGAGGGCGAGGTCGTCTGGGAACTTCGCGTGCCCGCCCGATGGCTGCCCGGTACCACGCTTCTCGTCGTCCTTTGGCCATCGATCAGGCGCGTCGACGTTCGCGTCGTCCCGGACGGCGAGGGTCCGGTCCCCGTCGCGGTGACCGCGACCGGCGTCCACACTGTCGAGGTCTACGCCAGCGTGGAAGTCATGTTCCGGCGCGACGGCGGAAGCGTCCTGTTCGTCACCCGGGACGGTCGCGTGGCGGTCGCGGATTGATGGCCCGCAACGGGCACCTCGTCGTCCACGGGGACCAGGCGGTCGCCCGCCACTTCCCGGAACGGCATCCCTTGAAGCCCGGGCGACCCGACGCCGCGATCGCGCACCTCGTGCGTGCGGGGATCGTCGGCGACGGCGCCATCCCGGTCGTGGCCCCGTCCCGAGCGAGCGACGCCGACCTGCGCCGCGTCCACGCCCCGGCCTACCTCGACGTGGCCCAACGCCTCTCGCTTCCCGGGCGCGACCCGCGCAACCTCCTGGTCGACCCGCGTGAGGCGACGGCCTTCGGCTTCTCGCCCGACGGCGACAATCCGCCCTACCTGGACATGGTCGAGGTCGGCCGGCATGCCTGCGGTGGCGTGATCGATGCGGCACGCCATGTCCTCGGCGGGGGCGGGATCGCGTTCGTCCCGGCCGCCGGCGCGAACCACCATGCGAAGCGCGCCCGGGCGAGCGGCTTCGGGATCCTGAACGACGCCGCTGTCGCCATCGCTTCCCTGCGTGCCGAGGGGGTCCGGGTGGCGTACGTCGACCTTGACGTCCATCACGGCGACGGCGTGGAGGAAGCCTTTGCGGCCGACCCGTCCGTGCTGACCATCTCCATCCACGAGAGCACCCGGTACCTCTTCCCCGGTCCTCCGGGAGGCCTCCACGACTGCATCGGATCGGGTCCAGGGACCGGGTTCGCGGTAAACGTGCCTCTCGCGCCATGGTCGGACGACACGGAGTGGCTTGGCGCTTTCGAGACGATCATCCCGCCGTTGCTCGAGGCGTTTCGCCCGGACGTGACGGTCGTCCAGTGCGGGACCGACGGGTACCACGCCGATCCGCTCGCACACCTCCTCGTTGGCGAGCGCGCCTACGTGACGGCCGCCGCCCGCCTGCGTGACCTGACCGGCGGACGCCTGGTCGCGATCGGCGGCGGGGGATACGACGTGGCGGCAACCGCCCGCATTTGGGCAGCGATGTTCGCGACGTTCGTTGGCGCGAAGGTCCCGGATGAATGGACCACTGGCGAGCCCGCCCAGGTCCCGGATGGGCGCACGATGGCGCGAGTGGCGGCGGAGAACGGCATCAACGTCGCCGCCGTGCGCCGGCTCGTGTTCCCGCACCACGGGCTAGGCCTGACGTAGGCCCGCCGTCGCCTACCAGTACGGGATCACGCCGGTCGCCCAGAGGAGGCCCGCGGCGACCACGATCACGATCACCCCGCCGAACGCGAAATCGAACGCCGTCGGGTCGCCCTCCTCGCCTTCGACGCGCGGCGACCACCCGTCGCCCCCTACGCGTTCGTTTTCCCCGTACGGCCTAACCCCCCGACCCCCTTCCCGGCGCGGGAAGGGGGAGGCGGCGTCACCACCACCCCCGGGGGACGCGGTTGCCCGCGGACCAACGGGAGAGGGAGGCACCTTCTCCTGTGACGTCTCGTCCATGCCCCGAACCTATGCGACGCGCGCCGTGATCGCCCCCGCGTCAAGGCCCGAGAGGCCCAGGTCAGCCAGTGAGCGTCCTCCGTGGGGTCTCCCGCCCATCACCTGCCCCGCCAGCACCACGACCGAGGCGCTCACCGGCATCGGCACGCCCAGCTGCTGCCCCAGCTCCACCCAGGTCGCCAGCGCGAAAGGCGTGTCCTCCGTCAGCCATCGGGTATCGAGCGAACCGGGAGCCTTCAACGGCGTGAGCATCCGGCTCCCGTTAATCGTCGCCCAGAGGTCGCCACGCGGGCCGAAGCCTGCCCGGTGGTAGAGCGTCGCGACGTCGGGGAGGTCCAGGCCGAGCGCCCGGCCGACCGCGCGGCGCTCCTCGTCCACCGCCTCGATCACGCGAACGACCGCCGGGGTCACGCCTTCCTCGTAGAACTGGAACTCGCCCTGGCTGCGTTCGATCCGGCCGGCGTTCATCAGCACGCCGACCGGGTGCATGATGGGGTTCGTCGCGTTGAGCGCCGTCTCCAGGACACTTGCATGCCCGGAAAGACCAGGGAACGCGGGGGAGAGCCGCTCGATCGCCTCGGCGGTCCGCGACGCCGGATACGCACCGATCCCCATCGCGGGCACCACCCCCCACACGTGGGCGTGGTCGGGCCCGAGCTTGCGGCAGACGTACGGCGCCGTGTCGGTCTCGACCAGCAATGGGAGCTCGGTACCGGGCCGGGTGCGCCTCAGGGACTCGGCAATGGCGAGCGTTCCGAGGTTGCCCGGCGTGAGTGCGAGCAGGTGGCGGGCGCCGACGTGGGGACCGATCGCATCGATCAGGGCGGCGTGCGCGTAGCTCGGGACCGGTGCGATGAGCACGTCGCCCGCCGAGAGCGCCTCGGCGGCGTCAGTCGTCACCGCGGCAAGTCGCGCCGTGCCGGTCCGGGCAACGCCGGTCAAGCGGATCTCGCGTCGCGCCATGATCGGCTCGATCGAGCGCGACTGGGACGGGTGCTCCCACAGGACGACCTCGAGGCCATCCAACGCGAGCATCGCCGCCACCGAGAAGGCCGTGTTCCCGCCTCCAAGCACCACGATCGTACCCGCCATCGCGTCTCCCTCGTCGACGCGACCCGGTTGCCGGGGCGTCGCCGCCGAGTGTGGCACACGCCGACAGCACGCGATCAGCACGCCAAGTGGCCCCACGTGCGCGCCCGGCCGCGTGGGTACCCTCCCCCGCGTGAACGACCTCGCCGTCGCGACCGTGCGCCTGAGGAAGACCTATCAAGTTCCCGTGCGGCAATCCGGCATCGCCGCGTCGCTCAGGAGCCTCGTGCGCCGCACAACGCGCGACGTTCACGCCGTCGATGGACTGTCCCTCTCGATCGCGCCCGGCGAGATAACCGGCTTCCTCGGCCCGAACGGCGCCGGGAAGACGACGACGCTCAAGATGCTCGCCGGCCTCCTCTACCCGACCTCGGGCGAGGTCACCGTCCTCGGTCACGTGCCGTCCCGGCGGGAACCGGCCTTCCTGCGCCAGATCACGCTGGTCATGGGACAGCGCAACCAGCTCCAGTGGGACATTCCTGTCGCGGACTCCTTCGAGCTGAATCGCACCGTGTACCGGGTGCCGGCCGCCGCGTTCCGGCGGACGCTCGACGACCTGGCCAGCCTCCTTGACCTCGGCCCGCTCATGATGAAGCCGGTCCGGCAACTGTCGCTCGGCGAGCGGATGAAGTGCGAGATCGCCGTCGCCTTGCTGCACCAGCCGCGGATCCTGTTCCTCGACGAGCCGACGATCGGCCTTGACGTGACCATGCAGCGGCGGATCCGCGCGTTCGTGGCCGAGTACAACCGCCGCCACGGCGCGACCGTCCTGCTTACGTCCCACTACATGGCGGATGTCGAGGCGCTGTGCAAGCGCGTCATCGTCATCCACCATGGGCGCCTGCTCTTCGATGGCGAACTGTCGGCCCTCGTCGCGCGCTTCTCGACCCACAAGACCATCGCGATCGACCTCGACGGCGACGCACCCGATGCCCGCGCGGTACTGGAAAGGATCGGAGAAGTGGTGTCCATCGAGGACGGGCACGCGGTCGTGCGAGTCCCCAAGTCCCAGACGGCGCGCGCGACCGGCGAGATCCTCGCCACCCTGCCCGTCGCTGACCTCTCGGTCGAGGACCCGCCGGTGGACGACGTGATCGAACGCGTCTTCGCCTCGACCCGGGACGCCACGGGCGATGGCGACGCGAGCCACGAGGGAGTTGCGGGATGACCGGTGATCGCGCCCGTGCCGCACGCGCCGCGTCGCCGCTGGTCGTCGCGATCGACGCGCCGTCCGTCGACCTGACCGACCGGGACCGCCTCGCCAGCGCGTTCCCGTCGGTGTCGTTCGTGGCGGCCACGGACCCGGACGACCTCGCACAGGCGATCACTCGCGCGCATGTCGTGTTCGGCAAGCGCTTGCCTCACGCCGCGATCGCCGGGGCACCGACCCTGGCGTGGGTGCAGGCGGGGACCGCCGGCGTCGATGGCGTCCTCGCCCGCGGCCCGTGGCCCGATGGGGTGCTCCTGACGAACGCACGTGGAGCGCACGGCACCCCCATTTCCGAGCAGGTCGTCGCGATGATGCTGGCGTTCGCGACCCGCTTGCACGTGCTACTCCGCGCTCAGGCCGAACGGCGCAATGTCGCGCGGGCCGTGACGTCGACGAAGTGGGAACTGTCGGGGCAACGACTGGTGATCCTCGGGCTCGGTGACATCGGCGGGAGCCTCGCCGTGCGCGCATCCGCCCTCGGGATGCGCGTGACCGGCGTACGCCGCGAACCGGCGCCCGTCCCCGGGTGCGAACGGGTCGTCGGTCCCGGTTCCCTGGTCGAGGTCCTCCGTGACGCCGACCACCTGGCCGCGTGCCTGCCGCTCACCCCCGGCACGCGGCACCTCGTCGGCGAGGCGGAACTGCGGGCGCTCCCGCGTGGCGCCCATGTCTACAACGTCGGCCGTGGCGCCGTGATCGACGGCCAGGCCCTGCGGCGTGCCCTCGCGGATGGCCACCTCGGGGGTGCCGGGCTCGATTGCGTCGAACCGTCCGACATCCCGGACGTGAGTGACCCGCTCTGGTCGCATCCCGACGTGATCCTCGGCCAGCACTCGAGCGGGCACGCGCCGGGGAACTCGCGCCTCATCACCGACATCTTCGCCTCAAACCTCGAACGGTTCCTCGCCGGCCGCGAACTCGAGAATCGGGTCGACCTCGCGCGTGGCTATTAGCCGGCACGAGCCAGGACTGGCACGTCGGTGATCGACTGGATATCGATCTACCGCGCGCAGTTCGCGGTCACGTTCGGTGCGCAACTGCAATACCGCGCGTCGCTCGCGATATGGCTGCTTGGGCTCGTCTTGGCGCCGGTCATCAGCCTGGTGGTCTGGACGACGGTCGCCGCGTCGGGGGGCGGGCAGGCCGGAGGCTTCAGTCAGGGCGAGTTCGCGGCGTACTTCCTCGCGCTGCTCGTCGCGAACCACCTCACCTTCACGTGGGTTGCCTGGGATTTCGAGTTCCGCGTACGAAACGGATCGCTCTCGGGCCAGCTCCTGCGGCCTGTCGACCCGATACATGCCAACATCGCCGACAACGTGACCTACAAGGTGATCACGCTCCTCGCCGTGGTACCGGCCACCGCCGTCCTCGCCTGGGCTTTCGAGCCGGCGGCCGACACGTCGTGGCTCAACCTCGTCCTTTTCCTTCCGGTCGTCGCGCTCGCCGCCACGCTCAGGTTCCTCGTCGAGTACTCCCTCGCGATGGCGGCGTTCTGGACCACCCGGGTGTTCGCGATCAACGACCTGTACTACGTGCCGCTCTTCTTCTTCTCCGGCCAGCTCGTGCCCCTGGCGCTCCTCCCAGACTGGGTGCGGGCCGTGGGGAACCTCCTGCCGTTCCGTTGGATGCTCTCGTTCCCGGTCGAGGTCGCGATCGGCCGGGTGGCACCGTCGGAGGTGCCTATCGGCGTGGCCTGCCAGCTCGCTTGGATCGGCGCATTCCTCGTGGTCCGGTCCATGGCGTGGCGGCATGGGGTGCGGCGCTACTCCGCGGTCGGCGCGTGACCGGCAGGAACCGCGCATGACCATCGTCCGCCTCCTCGCCGTCTACCTGCGGGTCGGGATCCTGACCGAGCTGCAGTACCGCGCGAACTTTTACGTCCAGGCGTTTCGGTCCGTCCTGTCCCTCGCGACGGGACTGGCCGGGCTGGCCGTGGTCTTCAGCCACGCCACCACGCTTGCGGGCTGGCGCCCGCATGAGCTGCTCGCGGTGCTCGGCGTGTACCTGGTCATCAGCGGCGTCGTGCGGTTCGCGATCCAACCCGCGATGGAACGCCTCATGGAGGACGTCCGGGAAGGCACCCTCGACTACGTACTGACGAAGCCGGAGGACAGCCTCGTCCTGGTCTCCGTCCGCGCAAACGCGATCTGGCGCCTCGTCGACGTCGTTCTGGGCGTGGCGGTCGTGGGATACGCGGTGGCGACGTCGGGCGGGAGCCTCGGCGCCTACGAGTTCGCGGCGTTCGTGGTGTCCCTTGGCGCCGCCGTGGCGACCATCTACGGCTTCCTGGTCATCCTCACGACGCTGTCGTTCTGGTTCACGCGCGTCGAGAACATCCTCGTCATCTTCCAGAGCATGTACGAGGCGGGAAAGTGGCCGGTCGACATCTATCCGGCGTGGTTGCGCGCGACCCTGACCTTCCTGGTCCCCGTCGCCTTTGCCGTCACGGTCCCTGCCGGGGCGCTATCCGGGCGCGCCACGCCGCTCACCCTCGCAGCGACCGTCGCCATCGCGGTAGTGATGGTGGTCGCCGCCCGCCGCTTCTGGCTCGTCGGCCTGCGCCGGTACTCCGGGGCATCCGCCTGACGTGTCCCGCTTCCCTCTCCCGCCGCAGCGCTGGGGGGTGCTTGTCGCGGCGGATGGAGGGGTGGGTGGTGCTTCCCTCTCCCGCCGCAGCGGGGGAGGGATTGAGGGTGGGGGCCGTCCCGGGGTGGAAGAGCTAGTCCTTCCCTCTCCCGCCGCAGCGCTGGGGGGTGCTTGTTGCGGCTGATCGAAGGGGGCTCACTCGCCCCGGTTGACCAAGTGCGTCGCCGCCCGGTCAAAGTACTCGCGCATCGCCGCATCGACCGGCGCCGGGAAGGCGCACGCGTCGAGGGCCGAGGCCATGCATCGAACCCACCGGTCGCGCGCATCGCCGTCGATGGCGAAGGCGAAGTGGCGCATCCGCAGGCGCGGGTGGCCACGTTCCTCCGAATACGTCGGGGGTCCTCCCCAGTACTGGGCAAGGAAACGCGACAGGCGACGCTTGGCCGCGTCGTGCTCCGCCTCGGCGTACATCGCGCTCAGGACCTCGTCCGCCGCGACCCCCTCGTAGAACCGTTCGACGAGACTCTCGAAGGCAGGCATCCCCCCGACGGCGTCGTACACCGAACGCAGGTCCAGCGATTCCTCCGCCATCGTCAATCTCTCCGGCTAGGTCCCGGTCACCGGTAGTTATCGAACTGGACCGGGTTCACCCACGCCTTGTCCTTCTCCGCGTCCCGCACGGCCGAGATCGCCGCCTGGAGTTCGTCCTTCGCCTTGCCGGTGACCCGCACGGCATCCCCCTGGATCTGTGCCTTCAGCTTGGGGCAGCGATCACGAACGACCTTCACGATCTCCCGCGCGAGGTCCTGGGGCAACCCCTGGCGCAGTTTGACCGACTGGCGAACCGTCCCCTTGGTCGCCTCTTCGACCTCCTGGAAGTCGAAGACCTTTGCGGATACCCCTCGCTTCACCGCGCGACCGACGAGGATGTCGCGAACCGACTCGAGCGTCATCTCGCTCGCACTCGCGAGCTTGATCAAGGTCGGTTCCAGCTCGATCGTCGATCCGCTGTCCTTGAGGTCGAAGCGCGTCGCAATCTCGCGCCGCGCCTGGTCGATGGCGTTGGCCATCTCCTGCTTGTCAAACGTCGACACGACGTCGAAGGAAAATTCCGATGCCATGCCGACATTGTCGCGCACCGGCAAGCGAAACCGCACGCCCCGCGTACCATCCTCCTCCGTGGGCACCCTTCCGGCAGAGTGGGACGCGATCACCTACGACCTCGTCGCCGCACCGATGACGCGGATGGGATCCGTCGTCCTCGACCGGCTCCCGCTGCGCGGGGACGAGGTCGTCCTGGACGCCGGATGCGGCAGCGGTCAAGTCACCGCTCGCTTGGCGGCACGCCTGCCCCGCGGGCGCGTCGTCGCCCTTGACGGCTCGGCGGCGATGCTTGACCTCGCCCGGAAAGCCCTCGCGTCCCACGACGGCCGGGTGGAGTTCGTCCAGGCCGACCTCTCCGCGCCGCTGCCGCCATTGCCGCCCCTTGACGCCGTGCTCTCGACGGCGACCTTCCACTGGGTCACCGGCCACGAATCCCTGTTCAGGCACCTGGCGGGCGCGATGCGACCGGGAGCGCGGCTCGTCGCCCAGTGGGGCGGTGCGGGAAACGTCTCGCACGTCACCAATGCGCTTGCTGACGTCGCTCCGGACTTCCCGGGTCTGGACGGTTGGCCCGGCCCGTGGTGGTTCCCGACCGCCGACGAGGTCGCCGCGCGCCTGGCCGATGCCGACTTTGACATCGACGCGTGCTGGCTCCACGAGGAGCCGGTCTGCCAGTCGAGCCGCGCGGCCTTGGAGGCCTACCTCGCCACCCCCGTCCTCGTCGCGCACCTCGCCCGCCTGGACCCGCCCGACCGGCCTCGCCTCGTGTCCGCGATCGCCGACCGCATCCCGGAAGGGGTCATCGACTACGTTCGCGTGAATGTCGTCGCAACCAGACGGTAGCGGCAAGACGCGTCTCCGGCAGGAGCCGACCGCCTTCGGGTTGCCCGAAGGAACCCACGGGTACCATCGGTCGGCCCTGAACGGCCGAGGAGAAGACCGTGAGCGAGTTCCTGCACGTTAGTCTGCGCAGCCGCGACCGCGATCGCACCGTCGACTGGTACGTCTCAAATCTAGGTTTCGTCGAGGAGCGCCGGGGAACGACGGGCATCGGGACCCAGACGGCGATCCTGCGCCTGGTTGGCCTCAACACCTACATCGAGGTATCGGACCGGGTCAAGCTCGGGCGGGACTTTCCGATCCCGGAGGACCTGATCCACCTCGCGTTCACCGTCACCGACATGCCGTCGGCCCACGATCGCCTCGTCGCGAACGGCGTGAAGTGGACGGATGGCGCGCCGACGGACCGGTTCGCGTTCATCGAGGACTGCGACGGGTACGAGATCGAACTGGTGACCGCCCCGGTCGGCGGCGAGTTCGACCACTTCCGCCTCCGGGTCGGCGACCTAGACCGGAGCGTCGAGTTCTACGAGCGGTTCCTCGGCTTCCGCACGGTGCAGCGGACGGAATCGCCGCGGGGCAGCAAGATCGCCAAGCTCGAACTCCCCGGCAATCGCGTGTTGCTCGAACTCTCGTTCCTGCCGTTCCTCGACCCGCACTTCACCGTGCCCGAGGATCTGATGCACCTCGCCTTCCCGGTGGAGGACATGCCGACGCTCTACCGTGACTGGGAGGCAAACGGCGTCGCCATCACTGAGGGCAGACCGGACGGCCACATGATCTTCGCCGCCGACCCGGACGGGTACGAGTTGGAGATGATCCAGCGCCGGCGGTAGGGCGACCGCGCGGGTGTCCTGCTTCCCTCTCCCGCCGCAGCGCTGGGGGGTGCTTGGTGCGGCGGATGGAGGGGTGGGTGGTGCTTCCCTCTCCCGCCGCAGCGCGGGGCGCTTGCGGCAGATGGAGGGGGTCCCCCCGGACACCCGCGCGATCGCGTCAGGCGGCGAGACCGGCCCGGCGCGTCGCGGACGCAATCCCGCGTTCGACGTGCCCGAGGATTTCGCGGACATGGGCGAGCTGGATCGCGACCGTTTCGCGATCCTCGCCAAGGGCGCCGAGTGACGCCTCTTCCGCGAGTTCCTCTTGCCGGAGGCGCAATTGGCGCACTTCGACGGGGTGCAGCAGGAACGGCGCCACCACGCCGGAGGCACTGGCATCGCGCCAGGCGGTGGAAACGGTCTCGAGCATCATCGCCCCTCCCGATGCGGCGACCGCCACGATGCGGTCGCCGACACTAGCAACACGTCCGACCACGTTGTCGGAACCGCTACGGATCCAGAGTACCACCGTCAGCGTCACCGACGGGTCTCACCATGTCAAACGTCTCGCCCCTGACGACGGCCCCGATGGCGGCGAGGAAACCGTGTACCGGTGCCGGTTCATGCACCCGCGCAAGGAGCGTGGGGATTCGCGCCCGAGCCAGGAGCGCCCCGAGCAGAGCGCGCCCGGTCCCACGACGGCGCGCGTCCTCATGGACCCCGACGAACCGGACCCGAACGCCTTCCCCGCCGGCCAGGCGCGCTCCCCACGCGACACCGACTGCCGCCGTCGGGTCGTCCGCCTCCCATGCCCCGGCGCCGACGTGGTCCGCGTGCATCGACGCCCCGGCAAGGACTGACGGCGTCAAGCCATCGAGGTCGTCGTGCGGCTCCGTCGCCCGTTCGACGGCGAGGTGGATCAGGAGCCCGGCCAGCGCGGGCAGCTCGTCGTGGCGGAGGGGCCGGATCACGACGCCCGCGGGAGGCGGCGCGGTCACGAGCGACGCCCCGGCAGGCGCATCGACCCGAACCTCCATCGTGCGCCGTTCCGGTTCGAAGCCTGCCGCACGCAGGAACCCCACGGCGCGCTCGTCCCCGGCATCCACCGTCACCTCGACGCGCCGTGCCCCAAGGCGAGCCGCACTCGCGATCACCCGGTCGAGAAGGTGGCGCCCTATCCCGTTCCGCCGCTGGTCGGGCGTAACGCCGATCCAGGAGACCTGCACGGCGGCCGGTGACCCGTCTGACGTGCGCCGACGCACACCAGCCACGACCGCCGCGCACGGCGATTCCGGCGCCTCCGACGGCACGACCCATCCGAACCACGGCCGGTAGGTGGTCTCCACGTGCCGCGCCAGTCGCGCGCCATATTCGCGTTCCTGGCCGAGGAGAACCGCGACCCCTTCCCAGTCGCCTGGCAGCAAGTCTCTCGCTACCGATGTCATCGAGTCTTCACCTCAGTCGCTCCCGGTCGCGCGCGGCCGTTCCGCCACGCGACGCGCCCCCTACGAGCGGGGGGCCTGACTACAATCGTGCCCGCAGTGGCCCCTTCAGGGGCAAGCGCGAGGAGTGGGGCATGTATCTCGGAAACCAGATGGGAAACCTTAGCGAGGAGCGGCTCCAGTGGGCGGCGCAACTGGGCGTCGCCCACATCGCGTGCGAGGATCGCCGCACCGATGCGATCGAGAACGAGGACGGGACGTGGAGCGTCGAAGGCCTGCGCCGCCTGCAGGAGCGTTGTTCGGCCTGGGGCATCAAGGTTGACGTCATCGCGCTCAACCTCCCCAGCCAGTACATGACCCGGCAACGGTTCCCGGGAATCATGCGGGGCCTGCCGTCGCGCGACGCAGAAATCGAAGTGATCAACCAGAACATCCGCGCCGCCGGCGAGGCCGGTATCGACTGCCTCAAGTACAACCTCAACTTGCTCGGGGTCCCGCGCACGGGTCGGACGAAGGGGCGCGGGGGCGCCATGTACTCCCACTTCGACATTGCCAAGTGGGAGGACCACTCCCTGACGGAAGCCGGTCCGGTCTCGCCCGAGGCGATGTGGGCGAACATCGAGTACTTCCTGGAGCGGGTCGTGCCCGTCGCCGAGGAGGCTCGCGTCCGCCTTGCCTGCCACCCGCATGACCCGGCCGTCCCGCACGTCGGCGGCCTCCGGGGCGTCCATTGCGTCCTCGGGAGCATCGACGGCATGAAGCGCTTCGTCGAGACTTGCCCTAGCCCCTACCACGGCCTGAACTTCTGCCAGGGGACCGTCTCCGAGATGTGCGTCGACCCGGCGACCGAGGTCCTCGAGGCGATCCGCCACTTCGGGGCCCAAGGCAAGATCTTCATGGTCCACTTCCGCAACATCCGGGGCGGGTTCCTGAACTTCGACGAGGTCTATCCCGACGAGGGCGACGTCGACATGTTCGCGGCGGTCAACGCCTACCTCGACTCGGGCGCGAACGCGATGCTTTGCCCGGATCACGTGCCGCATAGCACGGTGGACCCGACCGGCGAGAAGCAGTTCAGCTACTGCCTCGGTCACACCCGGGCGCTCCTCCAAGTGGCGCAGTCCCTCCGGGGGCGGTAGGGCAGGGGGCGTCGTCCTTCCCTCTCCCGCCGCAGCGGGCGAGGGATTGAGGGTGGGTGGTGCTTCCCTCTCCCGCCGCAGCGGGGGAGGGATTGAGGGTGGGGGCCTTTTTCTTCCCTCTCCCGCCGCACCGGTGCGCTGTGGCGATGATTGAGGTCAGCAAGTCAATGGCGCGGTTGGAGGGTGGCTGATGATCCGGATGGGCATGGGGCGAGGCGGGCGCGGGGAGCAGCGGCCGGGCGTGAGCAAGGAGCTGCCACCGGTCTCCGCCCGGCGCCTCTACGCCATCCTGTGGCCCTACCGGGCGCGCCTTGCCCTCTCCGGCCTGCTCCTGCTCTACACCGCGGCCGTCGGCCTCGTCTTCCCCCTCGGGGTCAAGGTCCTGATCGACTCCGCCCTGTCCGATGCCGATCCCGCGCAACTCGATTGGGTCGCCGGCGCCCTCATCGTGATGTTCCTGACGGAGTCGATCGCGAGTTTTGTCCAGGGCTACCTCGTCGGCGGCACGGGCGAGCGCCTCGGCAACGACCTTGCCATGCGCGTCGCCGACCACCTCCTTCGCCTCCCGATGCGCTACTACGACCGCCAGCGCACCGGCGACCTCCTCGCGATCGTCGGGTCCGACGTCACCCTCGTCCGGTCAGGCACCCTCGGGACGGCGCTGCCCCTCGTCTCGCAGGTCGTCCGCCTCGCCGGCAGCATCGCGATCGCGATCTCCCTCAACTGGCGCCTCGCGATGTTTGTCGTCGTCATCACCCCGCTCGTCATGGCCATCGCCATCACCGCGGGTCGGCGCGTGCGCACGCTGTCGCGCATGGCGCAACAGGGCGTCGGCGAGGCCACCGCCGTCCTGAGCGAGGTGCTCACGAACGTTCGCGTCGTCAAGGCGTTCGGGCGCGAGCCCCACGAGCGCGTCCGCTACCTGGATCGCATGGCCGAGGTCCTCCGCCTCGGCTTGCACCGGACCCTCATCGACTCGTCGGTCGGCCCCTCGATCACGTTCCTGAGTTTCAGCGCGATCACCGCCGTGCTCTGGGTCGGTGGACAGGAGGTCATCGCCGGGCGATTGAGCGCCGGAGACCTTGTCGCGTTCCTCATGTACCTCATGGGAGTGGCCGCGCCCATCGGCGCGCTGACCCGCCTGTACACGCAACTCCAGCAGGCCCTCGGGGCCGCCCAGCGCATCTTCGCCCTGACCGACGAACCCGTGGAGATCCAGGACCGGACTGACGCGCGCGCGCTCCCAGCAGGTAAGGGTCGCGTCCAGTTCGAGAGCGTCCACTTCGCGTACGCGCCGGATCGCGAAGTCCTCCACGGCCTTGACTTGCTCGTGGAACCGGGCCAGACGTGCGCCGTGGTCGGACCGTCGGGCGCCGGCAAGACGACGACGATCGGCCTCCTCCTGCGCCTGTACGAGGTCACCGCCGGGGCCGTCATCGTTGACGGGTGCGACGTCCGCGACGCGACGCAGGCGTCACTGCGCGAGGCGATGGCCCTCGTGCCGCAGGAGCCCGTGCTCTTCGCGACGACCGTTGGTGACAACATCCGGTACGGGCGCCTTGACGCGACCGACGACGAGGTTGAGGAGGCCGCGCGCGTCGCTAACGCGCACGAGTTCGTCAGCCGCCTGCCGTCGGGCTACGCGACGGAGGTGGGGGAGCGGGGCGTGCAACTCTCCGCGGGGCAGCGCCAGCGGATCGCCATCGCCCGCGCCATCCTGCGCAACCCAAGGATCCTCCTCCTCGACGAGGCGACGGCCTCCCTGGACAACGAGTCGGAGTTCCTGGTCCAGGAGGCCCTTGACCGCCTCATGCGGGACCGCACCACGATCGTCGTGGCGCACCGCCTCACCACCATCGAGAATGCCGACAAGATCGTCGTCCTCGATGAGGGCCGGTGCGTCGAGTCGGGCACGCACGCCGAACTGCTCTTGCACGCCGGGCTATACGCGCGTCTATGGACGCGCAGCTTCGAGGATGAGAGGGATTTCGTCTCCACGCGCGGAGCGCCTGCGGAGTTCCCTGACGGCCGCCCGACCCGAACCGCTCGCCGGGCCGTCCTGGCGGGTGACGCGATCGCGCGGGTGCCCGGAAGGACCCCCACCCTCAATCCCTCCCCCGCTGCGGCGGGAGAGGGAAGCCCCACCCCCTCCCCTCGGGAGAGCGGTGGGGGGCGCGTACGCGGATAACGAGGTCGTCACGCCCGCGGCGGAACGGTCAGGCGCCGCCCGGTAGCGCCACCCAGTCCTCGACGAGGCCGTCCGCCCGCAGGTCGGCCCAGAGCGCGCCGGGAATGTCGAACCGCATCATCTCGGCGTTCTCGTCGAGTTCCTCGATCGAGCGGACGCCGGTCAGGACGGAATTGACCGCCGGATGGGCGAGCGGGAACTGCAGCGCCGCCGCCTTGAGCGGCACGTCGTGGCGCGCGCAGGCCTCTTCGAGCCGACGCGCTCGCTCAAGCCACGGCGACGGCACCGGCGCGTAGTTGAAGGTCGCGCGCTCGGTCGGCCCGGCAAGGACGCCGCTGTTGTAGACCCCGCCGATGATGATCCCGATCCCCTTGCGGGCGCACGTCTCGACCAGCGACCTGGAGGTGCCGTGGTCAAGGAGGGTGTAGCGCCCGGCAAGCAGGAAGCAGTCCAGGTGCACCTCGTCCGCAAAGCGTTCAAGCATCGCCGCCTGGTTCATCCCCGCACCGATCGCCTTCACGACCCCCGTTGACCGCAGCACGTCGAGCGCGGTGTAGGCCGTGTCGCTTGCCTGGCTCCAGTGGTCGTCCGGGTCATGCAGGTGCAACAGGTCGACGCCACTCATGCGCAAGCGCCCAAGGCTCTCGTCAAGTGACCGCATCACGCCGTCGTAGGAGAAGTCGAACGTCGGCGCAATCGCGCCAGTCGCATCTGGCCGGAGCAGTCGCCCGACTTTCGTGGAGATCACGTAATCGTCGGGCTTCCACCGGGAGAGCGCGTGCCCCAGGCGGCGTTCGGACTCGCCCCGGCCATAGAGCGGCGCGGTGTCGAACAGGCGGATGCCATGTTCCCACGCCCGCGCGACGATCGCGTCAACGGTCGCCGGATGGTCGGGGCGCGTCGGGCCGGCGAGCGGTCCTCCCCCGAGCGACAACCTGGATACCTCGGAAAGCGACTGGCCAAGACGCACGCGTGCCGACGGATCGAACCCCATGACGTGCCTCCTCGCAGGGCGCGGGGCAGTCTAGCAGCCTTCTCCAGCACCCCGGATGCCGACTGGCCCGCGCGAGGGGCACAATCACGGGTACCACCGCATCGCTCGGAGGCGTGACCAGAATGCCTGGAACTTCACCGGTCGCCCCCGCACTGGTTGACCTCTCCGTCGACCAGGTCCTTGATGGACTCGCCCGGGAGGACGGCTTCACCGCCCGGACCTACCTTGAGGCCCTGCTCGAGCGCCATGACGCCATCGAGGGGGTCGTGCGCGCGTTCGCCTGGCGCGATCCCGCCCGGGCACGTGCCCTCGCCGACGAGGCCGACCGCCGACGCGCACGGGGTGGCGCGCTTGGTTCGCTCGAGGGCGTGCCGGTGGGCATCAAGGACGTGTTCGACACCGCTGGCATCCCGACCGGGTGCGGGTCACGCGCGTTCGACGGGAACGTCCCTTCGACGGACGCCGTGGCGGTCGTCGCCCTCCAAGCCGCTGGCGCCTGGGTCTTCGGGAAGACGGTCACCACCGAACTGGCCTACTTCCATCCCGGCCCGACGACCAATCCCTGGGACCCGTCGCGGACGCCGGGCGGTTCCTCGATGGGGAGCGCCGCCGCCGTGGCCGCCGGCCTCGTGCCCCTTGCGATCGGCACGCAAACCAACGGGTCCGTCATCCGTCCGGCGGCCTTCTGCGGTGTCGTCGGGTTCAAGCCGACCCTTGGGCGGTTGCCCCTGGACGGGTGCCTGCCCTTCAGCCCGTCGAACGACCAGGGCGGGCTCTTCGCGCGTGACGTTCGCGGCGCCGCCCGCGGTGCCGCCGCATGGGCCGGGGAGTCACCCTCGGATTGGGTCCCCGGTCCCCAGGCACCCGAAGCCAGGGCGCCGCGCCTCGCGGCCGTGCGGACCGGCGACTGGGACGGCATCGAACCCGCGTCGCGTGACGCCGTCGTGCATTCCGTCGACGTGATAAGGCGCGCCGGCGCGTCGGTCGACTGGGTGGAGTGCCCCCCGGAGGTCGACGCGCTCCTGCCCGTCCACCGCACGATCATGTCCCGCGAGGGTTCGGACACCCTTGCCCACGTGCGCGCCCGCCACGACGCGGTCCTTTCCGCCACCCTCCGCGCGTACCTCGACGAGGGGTCCCGCGTGACGGAACAGGACCTCGCCGTGGCGCGGCTGGCACGCAACCGGGCGACCGTCGCGTTCGCCACGTGGATGCGCGCCTACGACGCGATCATCGCGCCGGCGGCCCCGGGCGAGGCGCCGACCCCGGAGACCACTGGCGACCCGCGCTGCCAGACCCGCTGGCAGTCGGTCGGCGCGCCGGTGCTCTGCCTGCCGTGCGCACTCGGACCCCACGGCTTGCCCTTGGCGATCCAGGTCGTCGGTGCGCACGGCGCCGATGCGCGCATGCTTCGCGCCGCCGCCTGGATCGAGGCGCGACTGCCCCATCCGGGGCGCCCGGTAGCCAGCACCATCGCGCGCGCATGACGGCGGCGCCCGCGCAACTCGCGCCCGACCCGGAGGCTCGCCCGCCCCACGCGCGCTACAACTTCGCCCTCCTCACCCTTGACGGCCTGACCTTCTGGTTGGGGATGAGCTACTTCTCCCCGACGACGATCCTGCCGCTCTTCGTCAGCCACCTCTCGGCAAGCAACGTCCTGGTCGGCGCCGTGCCGGCGATCGTCACCATCGCCTGGGCCGTCCCGCAGCTCCTCGGCGCCGCCGTCGCGACACGCGTCTCCTCGCGCAAGTGGTACATCGCAAAGACCGCCCTCGTCGGGCGCATCCCCCTGGCCGCCATGATCATCGTGGTCTGGGCGTTCGCCGTCGATCAACCCGGCCTCGCCCTCGTCGCCTTCTTCGTCGGCTTCGGCGCCTTCCGCGCGGTCAGCGGCATGAACACGCCGGTCTACTTTGACCTTGTCGGGGCGACGATCCACCCGCGCGACCGCAGCCACTTCATCGGCCTCAACCAGTTCCTCGGCGGGGGCATCGGGGCGATCGCCCTCGCGGCCGGGCGCGACATGCTCGACGCCTACCCGTTCCCCGACGGGTTCGTCCTCTGCTTTTCGCTCGGCCTGGGCATCAGCTCGATCTCCATCGTGTGGCTTGCCAACGTCAGGGAGCCGGCGATCGAGCCGTCCTCCCGTGCGGGACGGCGCGGGATCGTCTCCGAGGCGATGCGGGTCGTGGCAAAGGACGGCCCATTCCGCGCGTACCTCGTCGCCCGCGCCCTCGTCGTCTTGGCCGGCATGGCCGGTGCCTTCTTCGGCGTGCATGCCACGCGCGAACTCGGTGCCAGCGATGGCGACGTCGCGGTGTTCACCTCGATCCTGCTTGCCTTCCAGACGACCTCGACGATGATGTGGGGCGCGGTCGCCAACCGGTTGCGCCTCGTCAACGTCCTCCTTGGCGGAGCCATCCTCGGCGGGGCCGCCTCCGCCGTCGCCTTCGCGTGGCCGTCCGTCACCGCGTTCGCGGTCGTCTTTGCCCTCGCCGGGATCGCCACTGGCGCGGTCATCGTCGCCGAGGGTGCGATGCCCCTCGCCTTCGCCGAGGCCGCGGGCGAGGAACGCGCCCTCTACGTCGCCGTCACGAACACCGTCCTGTCGCCAGTCAACCTGGTCGCACCGCTAGCCGGCGGCCTCATCGCCGACGCCGCCGGTTTCGCGGCCACGTACGTGGTCGCGACGGCACTCACCCTCGTTGCGGTCGCGGCGACCCTGCGTGTGCGCGAGGCGCGCGAAGCAGGCACTGCCGGAATGCGCCCGGCGTGGCCAGCACCATGACTGGCGGTCGGCGGAACATCAGGATGGCACGGCCGACTGAACGGCACGGTCCGCCAAGCGGGCTGGAGATGTCCCGCGCGGAGTGCGAGTGGGGACGCCTCCGATGACCGGCGACGCGCCCGCGACCCCGCGACGCGACGCCGACGACCCGTGGGCCGTGCCGCACGCGCGAAGGAACGTGCCCCTCCTGGTCCTCGACGGCTTCGTCTTCGCCCTCGGCTTCAACTTCCTCTCGCCGGTCGCCATCATGCCGGTCTTCATCGCGCGCCTCACCCCCATCGACGTCCTGGCCGGGTCGTTCACGGCACTGGAGCAAATCGGGATCGCGCTCCCGAAGTTCGTCGCCGCCCGGTGGACCGAACGGGCGGCGCGGGCCGGGCGCCGACGGTCGGTGCGACACCAAGGCGGCGGAGCGGGCAGGGATGCCCGCGGTCCTGGCGCACGGCGGTCGGTGCGACACAAAGGCGGCGGAGCGGGCAGGGATGCCCGCGGACCAAGAGGACGGCGGAGCGGGCAAGGATGCCCGCGGACCCAGTACACCCGACCGGCAGTTGGCGCGACACGACGGCGGCTGGCGGGCGGCGGAACATCAGGATGGCACGGCCGGCGGAATGGCACGGTCGGCCGAGCGGGCTGGAGATGTCCCGCGCCGAGTGCGAGTGGGGACGCCCCCGATGACCGGTGACGCACGACGGTTCGGCCACTCCGCCCCACCCCTGGGGACGCGGTTGCCCGCGGACCAAGCCCCCTGCCCGCCGCAGCGCGGGGCGCTTGCGGCCAATGAAGGCGTACTGGTCCGCGGGCTTCCAGCCCGCTCCGGCGCTGTGGCAGTCCCACCCTTTTCGCGCGCCGCACGGCGGTTCGGCCACTCCGCCCCACCCCTGGGGACGCGGTTGCCCGCGGACCAAGCCCTCGCCGATCCAGCTCGCCGAACGCGCCGGCGCCCCGCGATCGACCTACGTCGCGTCATGGTCTGGATCGACATCCCCTTCTCGGTCGCCGCCCCCCTCGTGGGCGGTCTCCTCGCCGCGACCGTCGGCTTCGACGCGATCGATGCGGTCGCCGTCGCCGCCTACCTCGCCGCGGGCGTGGCCGGGGCCACCGTCGTCCGCCTCCTTCGCCGCCGACCGACCCGCGTGGCCAGCGTCGGGGCCGCCTGACCATGCCTCGCCCCCTGGCTCACGATGCGTCCGAAATCCCGGAATACCCTAGGGCCGACTTGATTGCCGCCATCGCCGCGGGCTCGGGAGCGGACGGCGGGGGCGCTCCCATACGTCAGGACCTCCCCAAGCGCGACGCTTCCTGGAACTTCTGGTGGCTCGTCTTCGATGGATTCATCTTCTCGTTCGGATTCACCTTCATCTCGCCATCGTCGATCCTTCCCGTCTTCGTCGCCCGACTGACCCCCATCGACGTCCTCGCCGGCGCGGTGCCCGCCATCGACTTCGTTGGCCTTGCCCTGCCCCAGTTGCTTGGCGCGCGGTGGGCGGCACGCGCCGCCCGGGCAGGCGGGCGAAAGCGATTCGTCCTCATCGTCGCCGCCCTCGGGCGCATCCCCATGCTCGCCCCGATCATCGCGACCGCCGCCTGGGGCGACCGCGAACCGGGACTGGTCCTCGCGTCGCTCCTGATCGGCCTTGGCCTCTTCCGGCTCAGCGAGGGCATCGTCCTTCCGGCGTACTTCGACATCGTCGGCGCGGTCATCGATCCGCGCGAGCGTGCGCGCTACTTCGCCCTCCAACAGGCCAGCGGCGCCATCGGTGGCGTCGTCGCGGCCATCGGTGCCCGGTGGCTCCTCGCCGACCTGACTTTCCCATGGGGCTTCGTGGCGTGCTTTGCCATCGGAACCTTTTGGGTGTCGTTCGTCCTCGTCGTCTTCGCGCAGGTGCGCGAGCCTTCGGCCGACGACCCGGCGTGGGCCGAGGCAGCGGCGACCGGGCACGAGCCGGAGCCGAGCGACTTCCGGGAGGACGACGCCCGACGCACCGAGGCGGTCGGCGAGGCCATCGCTCGCCCGACATGGTGGCGCGACGTGGCGCTCACCGTCTCGGGAGACCAACGCTTCCGGCTCCTCTTCGCCGCGCGGGCGCTCTCCGCGATCGCCGGGATGGCCCCCGCCTACTTCGCGGTCGCCGCCGTGCGTCGACTGGGCGCGACCGACGCCGACGGCGCCACCTTCGGTGGGGTCATGCTTGCCAGCGGCCTCCTTGGCACGCTGCTCTGGGGAGAGGTCGCCGCTCGGCACCGGCATGCCGTCCTGGTTCCGATCGGCGCGGCCCTCGGGGCCGTTGCCGCCATCGGCGCAAGCCTTGCACCGGACGTGACGTGGCTTCTCGGCACGTTCGCCGCCGGCGGACTCGGCGCGTCAGCCCTCGGGATGGCCGACTCGGCGCTTCCACTCGCCCTTGCAGAGCGCGCCGGTCGGTCACGAGCGTTTTACGTCGCCGTGTACGCGACCCTGACAGTCCCGTTCGCGGTCACCGCTCCCCTCGTCGGAGGACTTGTGTCCGGCGCGTTCGGATACGAGACGGTGAACGGCATCGCGGTCGCCGCGTACGCCGGCACTGCCGTGGTCGGATGGCGTCTCGTGCGCCTTGGCTCCGGCCCGTAGCCGTTGGGGGCGGTGCTCCCCTCTCTCCCCGGGAGAGTTTTCAGCAGGGGGCGCGTACGCGGATAACGATGGCGCTCCTTCCCCCTCTCCCGCCTGCCTTTGCTTTCAACTCAAGCCATCGACCGACCGGCGGCGGCACACTCGTCGTGCCCATGAACGGTCGCGTCACCTCTCACCCCACGCTCGACGCGCTTGGCCCGGCCTTCGCCCCCGGCCTCACGGCGCGTGAACGCCTTGAGGTCGCCCGTCCCCTGCTCGACGGTTCCCATCCGGTGATGGCGGCGTTTGCCATGGCCGCCCGCGACGCCACCCGGGGAGGACTGGACGGATGTGGCATCGCCGTGCGCGTCGCGGCCCGGCACGATGGCGGCACGATCGCCGAGGCGCAACAGTTCTTCGGCTGCTTCAACCCGACCCGTCGACCGGAACTGTCGGCCTGGCAGTTCGCAGCCATGCGCGAGGCCGACCTCTCGGCGATCGCAGCGCGCGCGGCGTCAACCGCACTCGACCTCGTCGATCCAGGGGGCCACCGGACGGTAGGCATTTGGCTATATCCCGTCGACCATGCGAACGCGCACTCGATGCTTCGCCTGCACGGCCTCGAAGCCTGGGGTGACCTGGGGGGCGTCGTCGCGCTCCAGGCCTGGCCCAGTCCCGGCACCGTGCGTCGTGTCGGGCCGGTGGTCACTCGCGCCGTGGCACTGGGGGTGCGGGGTGCCCTCGCGTGGCCGGACGGTCGCCCACCTACCCTTGCGGACCACCTCGCGCGCGAGGGCATCGCCTCGCACGCCGTCGGCGCGGCCTTCCCCGCGCTCGAACACCCGTGGGCGGCGCCGTTCACGCCCGCCCCGGACTGGGACGACGCCCTCCGCATCGTGGCGACCACCATCGGGGTCGCGTCGTACGCCGAGGTCCGGGTCAACACCTACGGCACCGTCCTCCTGGCCGGTGACGACCGCTACCCCTCGCCGCCGGTGCCCGACGCCGACGATTTGGCGTACGCGCGCGCGGTCCTCCTCGACGACCTTAGCGCACGTGACCCGGCCCGGATCGCTGGATACCTCTACGGCGACCTGATCGTCGCGCACTCGGGCCACCCACCGGTTGGCATGTCCCCGTTCGCTGGCCTCACGGCCGCCCATGCGATGGTTGGGGAGTCGATCACTCGTCGCGGCCTCGACCTTGCCTCGGCTTGCAGGATGCCGGCCGCGGACTTGCTTGACGGCGCCTTCGGGTAGCACCTATCGTGCGCGCCGGTCACTCGCCGCCACTCATTCGGGTCGCCATGGAGAAACGTCATGCGGGTCGCCATCGTAGGCGCTGGTCGTCGGGGCATCGTGCACGGGCGCGCCGCCGCCACGTTCCCGGATTGCGAGGTCGTCGCGGTCGTCGATCCCGACGCCGCGCGCGCCCAGGCCTTGGTCGGCGAACTGGGGGGGCGGGCCTTCTCGTCCCATCTCGAAGCCATCGCGGCGACCCAGCCTGACGCCGTCGTCCTGTGTTCACCACCGCCCTTGCACGTCGCGCAGGCGATCGACGCGATTGCGGCCGGTGCGACCGTCCTGGTCGAGAAGCCCGTCGCCCTCGACCTTGCCTCGGTCGCCCACCTTGAGACCGTCAGCCGTGCCGCCGGGCGCCTCGTCCTCGTCTGCCAGCAGTTGCGCTACACCGCCGGCGCCTTGCGCGCGAAACAGGCGCTCGAAGGGCGCCGCGTCGCCCTCGTCCACTCGTGGGTCTACCGCCAGAAGCCTGACATCAAGGGCAACTGGCGCCGGTCGTGGGGCGGCGGCCATATTGTCGAGAATCAGATCCATCCCATCGACCTGACCCGGTACGTCCTGGGGGATCGCGGCGAACCCACCAGCGTCTTCGCCCGCTACGGCAACCGCTTTTACGACGTCGATGCCGACTGGGACAACTGGGACTCGTACAGCGTCAGCCTCGAGTTCCGCGGGGGCGCCGTCGGTGGGGTTGCCACCACGTACGGGGCTTTTCCGGGCTTGCCGCAGTCGTCCGGCCACGACATCATCGCCGAGGGACTTGCCGTCCGCTTCCGCGGAAACCGCGCCGAGTTGCACTGGGCGGACGGGTCGGTCGAGATCGTCGAGGCCGCCGAGGAGGCAACCATCTCGATGAACCACGCCTTCCTCGAGGCAACGCGCACCGGCGAAACCAGCCACCTGCGCCAGGACTACGCGGACGCCAACCGCAGCCTCGCGATCTGCCTCGCGGCGAACGACTCGGCCCGCACCGGCCACCCAATCACCCTTGGGTGGCCTGACGCCGACTGACCTCGCCTCCCTTCACTCCCGCTCCGGGCTGGGGCGGGCTGGGGCGGCGCCCGGCACCAGGTCGCGCGCCAGCAGCGCCATCGCCACCAGGCCCGCCCCGGCCACCGCCGCCAGCGACACGAGGATCACCTCCAGCCCATTGCCGAGCGTGACCGACAGTGCTTCCCCGAGGCCTGCCTCCACGCTCGACCGCGCCGTGGGCGACAGCATTTGCGACACCACCGACACTGCTTGGGCCGGGTCGATCCCGCGCGCGATCGCACCCTCGTGCAACTGGCCGTTCAGCCACCCGCCGGCGATGGCGACCGCGATCGCACCTGCCACGTTGCGCGCGAACTGCGTCGACGACGTGACCGCCGCTCGCCGGTTCCACGGCACTGACACCTGGGGCGCGTACAGGAACGCCGTCGACGACATCCCAAGGCCGCTTCCGGTCACCGCCATGCCGACCGCCAGGGCAGCGGTCGGCCAACCGAGCGCCGCACCGATCGCGACCACCGCGATTCCCGCCGCGATCCCGCCGGTCCCCACGATCGCGCTGCGCCGGAAGCCCAGCGCAAGGTACGCCCGGCCACTGACGACCGCCGTCAGCGACCAGGCGATGCCCAGCGCCGTCAGCACGGAACCCGTCGCGAGGGCATCCTCGCCGCGTGCGCCCTGCACCAGGAGCGGCAGGAACGTGGTCGGCATGAATTGCGCGAAGCCGACCGCCACGTTGCCGAGGTTCGCCACCGCCACCGGTCGCAGCATCAGGGCATCGAACGGCAGCACCGGGTCGGCCGCGCGCCGCTCGACCCACACGAACGCCGCGAACAGCGCCCCGGCGAACATGACCGTCGCGGCGAGTTCCGGGGAACCCCACGGAAGCGACCGCCCCCCCTCGAGGGCGACGACCAGCACACATGTCAATGCCCCGGTCAGCGTCACCGCCCCGGCATAGTCGATGGGCAGTTCGCGCGGAGCAAGCCGTTCGCGCAGGAAGGCGAACAGCAGCGCCAGCGCGCCGATGCAAAACGGCAGGTTCGACCAGAAGACCCATCGCCAGCTGACGTACTGCACCATCAGCGCCCCGCCTGACGGCCCGACGACGCTGAAGAACGCCCAGAGGCTTGAGGTCACCGCCTGCACCCGCACGCGTTCCTCGATCGTGTAGATGTCGCCGAGGACGGTCAGCGTCAGCGGCATGACCGCGCCGGCGCCTGCCCCCTGCACGAGGCGGGCCAGCACCAGCAGAGGCATCGACGGCGCGGCGCCGCACAGGAACGTCCCCAGGCTGAATAGCGCGAGGCCGACGAAGAAGAGCGGGCGCCGGCCAAGCACGTCGGCAAGCTTGCCGTACAGCGGCGCCGTCGTCGTCGTGGTTAGCAGGTACCCCGAGAAGACCCACGGGTACAGGTCCACTCCCTGCAACTCGCCCGCGATCGACGGCAGGGCGGCGCCGACGACCGTGCCCTCGAACGCCACCGTCGCCATCGCCATCAGCAGCGCGCCGGTCAGGAGTTGCCGTTCTCGGCCGGGCGCCATCGTGCCCGCCATCACTGTCGCCGCACGCACCCCATGCCTCCCCGACCGGGTCCCGCGCGCGCGCGCCAACCGACCGGTGCCGATGGTACGGTCGCGCCGCCCGCGACCTGCCCAGTCGCCGCCGAGGAGGAACGATGCGCATCCTGGTCACTGGCGTCACCGGCCGGATCGGCGGAAACCTCGCCGCCACCCTCGCCGGTGCCGGGCACGAGGTGCGCGGTCTCGTCTGGTCGCGCGATGCCCGGACCGCGAAGCTGGCCGGCCTCGGCCTCGAACTCGTCGAGGGCACCCTCACCGACCGCGCCGCGATCGACCGCGCCGTCGAAGGCGTCGAGGC
>CAMBEO010000009.1 GCA_945865725.1 Thermoflexus hugenholtzii JAD2
GTGCCACGCGGGGCGGCGAGCGGGTCGCGAGGAGGCTACGCCTTCGGAACGACGATGCTCAAGATGCGATCCGCCACGTAGTGGTAGCGCGCGGTCCCAGGGTCGGGCACGAACTCGCGGACGCGCGGCCGATCAAGAGCGGCGGCGCGGACGGCGTCCTCGGGTGTGCCGGCATCGACCTCGATGCGGTCGCGAACCTTGCCGTTCACCTGCACCGCGATCATCACCGTCTCGTCCCGGGCGAGGGCGTCGTCCCACGTGGGCCACGGCTGCCGGTGGATGGTGCCGGGTCCATCGGCCGCAAACGGTGCATCGGCGTCGCCCGAGGTGCTCGATCCCGGCGCGGCACGGCCGAAGCCACCGGTCAGCTGCCAAAGGGTCTCGGCGATGAAGGGGGTGGTCGGTGCAAGCAGGCGCACGAGGGTCTCGACGGCGTCGTCGAACTCGGCAGTGTCGGCGGTGCCCGCGCGGGCGCGATCACCGAGGGCGTTGGCAAACTCCATCAGCGCGGCGACCATCGTATTGAAGCGGAATCGCTCGATGTCGCGGGTCACCCGCGCGACGGTCTTGTGGCGCAGGCGTGCGAGGGAGGCGTCCGCAATGCCGTCCGGACGTCGAAGCGGTCGGTTCGCCTCGCGCGACTGCGCCGTCTCGGCGCGGCCGGCATGCCACCGCACGACCAGGTCCCAGACGCGCCCGAGGAAGCGCCTCGCGCCGTTGATCCCTTCCTCGCTCCACTCGACCTCCTGGTCGAAGGGCGCCATGAACAACTCGTAGAGGCGCAGGCTATCGGCGCCGTAGCGGTCGACCATCTCGTCGGGCGTTACGACGTTGCGCAACGACTTCGACATCTTCGCCGCCCGCATTTGAATGGCCTCGGCGCCGAGCGTCGCCGCCTCGGCAGCCGTGATCGGCACCCAGTCCTCGGTCGCGCTCTCGTCGGTATTGCGACGGTGCGGCGTCTTGACGACCAGCATCCCCTGGTTGCGCAAGCGGGTGAACGGTTCCGAGAAGGGCAGGAGGCCGGCGTCGTGCAGCACGCTGGTCCAGAACCGGGCGTAGAGGAGGTGCAGGACGGCATGCTCGGCCCCGCCGACGTACTGGTCGACGGGCAACCAGTAGCGCACGTCCTCCTCGCGGAAGGGGCCGCCGTCGTAGCCGGGGCTGGCGAACCGCAGGAAGTACCACGAGGAGCAGGCGAAGCCGCCCATCGTGTCGGTCTCGCGCCGGGCCGGCCCGTGGCAGGACGGGCAGGTCGTGCGCACCCACTCCTCGGCGCGGGCGAGGGGCGAACGGCCGCTGCCGTCGGGCATGAAGTCGACCATCGCCGGCAACTCGACCGGCAACTGGTCCTCGGGGACCGGCACCTCGCCGCACGCGTCGCAGTGGACGATCGGGATCGGCGCCCCCCAGTAGCGCTGGCGGGAGATAAGCCAGTCGCGCATGCGGTAGTTGACGACGCGCTTGCCGACGCCGCGGGCCTCGACGCCGTCGCCAATCGCCTCGATCGCGTCGGTAGCCGACCCGGCGACCCGGGCGTCCATGTCGGCGACGTCAAACCCCCACCGCGCGGCGAGGTCGGCCTTCTCGCTGGGTCCAAGCTTCGGCCAGTCCCCGGGCGAGAGCATGCCGTCGAAGCCGGGCGAGTTGACCATGATCCCGGGGGCGACGTAGGCGTCGGGCAGGTCGTCGCCCGTGCGGGAACCGTCCCAGTCAAGGGGGCTCACGACCAGCTTGACGGGCAACGCGTAACGGCGCGCGAACGCGAAGTCGCGCGTGTCGTGGGCGGGGACGCCCATGACGATGCCGGTGCCGTAGGTGGCGAGGACGTAGTCCGCGACCCAGACGGCGACGCGGTCGCCGTTCAGGGGGTTGATCGCATGGCTGCCGGTGAAGACGCCGGTCTTCTCGCGGTCCGTCGAGAGGCGGTCGATCTCGCTGGTCTTGCGGGACGCCTCGACGTAGGCGGCCACCTCCGCCGCGTGGTCCGGGGTGACGAGGTCGGGCAGGGACGGGTGTTCCGGCGCGATCACCATGAACGTCACGCCGAAGAGGGTGTCGGGATGGGTGGTGAAGATCGGGAGGGGCACGCCCGACTCGGAGCGGAACTCGACCTGCACGCCGGTGCTGCGGCCGATCCAGTTCGACTGCATGGCGCGGATGCGGTCGGGCCAGTCGATCGTGTCGAGACCCGCGAGCAACTTCTCGGCGTAGGCGGTGATCCGGAAGTACCAGGCAGGGATCTGGCGCTTCGTCAGGCCGGTATGGCCCCGCCAGCAGGTGCCGTCCTGGGCCTCCTGGTTCGAGAGGGTCGTCTGGCAACCCGGGCACCACCATTGCCAGTTGCTATCGCGATAGGCCAGGCCCCGACGGTGGAGGAGGAGGAAGATCCACTGGGTCCAGCGGTAGTACCCGGGATCCGACGAGTCGAGTACGCGCGACCAGTCGAAGGAGATGCCGATCAGGTCGTACTGGCGACGGTAGTTCGCGGCGTTGCGGTCGGTGGTGATGCGCGGGTGGACCCCTTGCGAGACGGCGTATTGCTCGGCCGGTTCGCCAAAGGCGTCCCACCCCATCGGGTGGACGACGTTGAAGCCCCGTGCCCGGAGGAAGCGGCTCAAGGTGTCGGTCGGCACGTAGTTGCGGCAGTGCCCGACGGAGAGGCCGTCGCCGGACGGGTACGGGAAGAAGTCGAGGCAGAAGTACTTGGGGCGCGTCGGGTCCCGGTCGGCGTCATGGAGGCCTTGGCGCTGCCACCGCGCCTGCCATCCTGCCTCGACCGCGGCCGGGTCGTAGGCGAGGCCGTCGCCCTCGCGCGCGGGGCGGCCGTGCCCGCGGGGCGGTGCCGAAACGGTCATCTCTAGATCGACTCCATGGATTGGGGCGTGGAAGCGATGGTACCCGCCGCCTGTCGCTTGCCCCCTCTCCCGCCGTAGCGCTGGGGGTGCTTGTTGCGGCAAATGGCTGCAGGGGGCGTCAACGTCGCGTCGGCGTGTTCGTCGGCAGGACCGGGATCGGGGTCGGCACGGGGGTGTTCAGAGCGACGGTCACCGGGGCGATGATGCCGAGTTCCCGCAGGCCGGCTCGCGCCTCGAGGTTGCCCGGGTCGATCTCAAGGACCTCGCGCAACCGTTCGATCGCCCATTCGCGCTTGCCGGCGTCTCGGAAGGCGTTCGCGGCGCCAAGGCCGTCCATCACCTGGCGAATGCGTCGGCCTTCCAGCATCGCCTTCGCAAGGTCGGGCACGGGCGTCGGCGTGAATGTCGCCACGACGCGCGCGAACGGTCGGATCTCCACCTCGTACGCATCCCAGGCGCGGGCGCCGAGGCCCGCGACGATGGTGGCGACGACGATGGTGGCGGCGACCTCGGCGAGGATGGGCGGAAGAGACCGGGGCATGATGGCGACCATGGAAGCGTACCGTCGCGCGGTGATCGGACGCGCGACATCCGGGGCGTGCGATGCTGCGGGGCGTGAACCTCGCTGACACCATCGCCGCCATCGCGACCGCACCGGGCGAGGGCGCCGTCGCGATGGTGCGGGTCAGCGGTGCGCGGGCGCGCGTGATCGCCGAGGCCACGTTTCGGCCCACCGGGGGCGGTGCGTTGCGACCGCGGCGCCTCGCCCATGGGCATGTCATCTCGCCAGCGACCGGCGCGGTCATCGACGAGGCCATGGCGGCGTGGATGCCGGCGCCGCGGACGTACACGCGCGAACCGGTCCTCGAGGTGACGTGCCATGGCGGGCGGGCGGCGACGGCGGCGGTCCTCCAGGCGATCCTGGCGGCGGGCGCGCGACTGGCCGAACCGGGCGAGTTCACGCTGCGCGCCTTCGTGAACGGCCGGATCGACCTTGCCCAGGCCGAGGCCGTGCGCGACGCGGTCGCGGCACCATCCGCGGACGCGGTGGCGACGGCGGTCGCGCAGGCGGCGGGGGCCTTGTCGCGTGCCGTGGGCGCGATCCGCGACCCCTTGGCCGACCTCGCCGCCGCCCTTGAGGCGTCGCTCGACTTTGCGGACGACGGGGTACCGGACATCGACCGGATGAGGGCCGGAACCGTCCTTCGTTTGGCGGGCGAGGCTATCGACGACCTCCTCGCGACCGCCGGTCCGGGGCGAGTGCGTCGCCATGGGCTCCGGGTTGCCCTAGCGGGGGCGACGAACGCCGGGAAGTCGACGCTGTTCAACGCGCTTGTCGGGAGCCCCCGGGCGATCGTCAGCGACGAGGCCGGGACGACGCGGGACACGATCGAGGAGGTAGTGGCGGTCGGCGGGACGGCAATCGTGCTGATCGATACCGCCGGATGGCGAAGTGGGCCGGGCAACCAGGCGGGCACGGCCGAGCGACTGGGGTTGGAACGGACGGAGGCGGCGCTTGCGGAGGCAGATGCCGTCGTGCATGTGATCGACGGGACCGATCCGGGGATGGCTCCGACCGGTCGGGCGCGCCTCGCGACGTTATGCGCCGACCCCGTGCCGGTCGTCGAGGCCTGGACGCGTGCCGACCTCACGGGGTCGGCGCCAGTGGTCGAGGCTTGGGCGTTAGACGCGGTTGCGACGCAAGGCGTGGCAGGGGGAACCGGCGCGAGGCCAACCAGAGGGGTGCCCCCGGTGATCGAGGCAATCCGCGTCTCGGCGCTGACGGGCGAGGGGATCGATGTGCTTCGGGCGCGGCTTCACGCGCTGGCGGTGGCCGGGGGAACCAACCCGCGCACCGCTGACCGCACCGGTGGCGAGGTGGTGACGAATGCGCGCCACGTCGCGGCCATCCAACGGGCGCGCGAGGCGATCACACGGGGGTCCGAGGTGGTGTCGGCAGGCCTGCCGGACGACCTGCTGGCCGCGGACCTGCGGGCGTCAGTCGCGGCGCTCGGTGAGATCACGGGCGAGACCGTGGGCGAGGACGTCCTCTCCCGAGTGTTTCGCACGTTCTGCATCGGCAAGTAGCAGTGCTGGCCCGTGCCGCTGTCGTCGCCGATCAGTCTGGAGGACCGAGGGGACGACGTTGACCGGCCTTCGGCGAGTGCGTTACCATCTGGCAAGAATTACGCGGCGGTGCGCCACCCTCGCCGTCGGCGTGTCATCTGGTCCGGGACGGCGCGTGGCGCCCGACCGTACCGATGGACTCGACGCGAGGGTGCGCGTGGCGCGAGGCGCCATGGACACCTTGCGGAACGCACGGGGTGCCGTCGTCCGACCCGGGTGCCGATCGATGCGACGCAGGGCGCATCGGGAGGAGAGACGGTGAACACTGATCGTTCGCGGGGGACCGCAGGCGGGGCGCGCGGACCTTCGCGGGCGGCGCCCTCCTCCGAAACCGAGGCCGGAAGCGCCTTGGGAAACTTCGGAAACTTGGGGCTCCTCCTCCAGCAGGCGCTGCGCGAGCAGAAGCCGGCGGCCGAGGCCGTGACACCGGAAGAGACCGAACCGGCCGCGCCCGCCAAGCCGTGCGCGGATTGCTGGCACGCAAAGGTGTTCCGGCGCGAAGGCGTCTCGATGGCGCGCTGCGAGCTGGACCTGTGGATCAAGCCGGTAATCACGGACACGGAGCTGAACGACAACGCGGTTCGGCGCTGGTATGTGGACTGCCCGGAATACGACGACAGCGAGTAGGCGCGCGGGCTCCTTGACCGGGCCCTCGCGCCAGAACCCGTGACGCCAGACGCTCGACCCGGCCGTCCTCGACGGCCTCGTGCCGGGCCCCGTTCCCGCAATTCGGGGCCCCTTCCGGAGCTTCCCGAATGTCCGAGACGACGTCGTTCCACCCACGCACCGCGCCCGGCCTGAGCGAGCGGCTCCGGACGATGGCGCCGTCGCCGACGATCGCCGCCAGCGCGCGGGCGCGGGCACTGGCCCGCGAGGGGAAGCCGGTCCTCGAGTTGACGGTCGGGGAACCCGACTTCGAGACGCCGGATCACGTCCGCGAGGCCGCACACCGGGCAATCCGCGACGGCAAGACGCGGTACACGCCCTCAGGCGGGATCCCGGAACTGAAGGCGGCGGTTGCCCGCAAGCTGCACCGCGAGAACGGCGTCGAGTATGACCCGACGACCGAGGTCTGCATCTGCAACGGTGGCAAGCAGGCCCTCTTCAACGTGATGGTGGCCCTCCTCAACCCGGGCGACGAGGTCCTCGTGCCCGTGCCGACGTGGGCGACCTTCTCGGACCAGGTCGCCTTGGCCGGGGGCACGCCCGTGCACGTGCCGCTCGGACCCGACCACCGCCTGCGCGCCGCCGACCTCGAGGGGCATGTGACGGCACGGACGAAGGCCGTGATCGTCAATAGCCCGTCAAACCCGACCGGGGTGGTGATGGATCCGGCCGAGGTTGTCGCCGTGACCCGGTTCGCGATGGCGCACGGCATCTACGTGGTCGCGGACGACACGTACGAGCACTTCCTGTACGACGGGGCGGCGCACCAGTTCGCCGCTGCCGGGACCGAGGGCGCGCGCGACTGGGTGCTTGCGGTGAACACGGTCTCGAAGACGTATGCGATGACGGGGTGGCGGATCGGGTACGTCGCCGGGCCGAAGGCGATCATCAAGGCGATCGACGCCCTGATGACGCAGACGACGTCGAACCCGAGCAGCATCGCGCAGTGGGCGGCGGTCGAGGCCCTGGATGGCCCGCAGGACTGCGTGCGGACGATGGTCGCGGAATTCGATGCGCGGCGCCGGATGTTCGTGGCGGGCCTGCGCGCGACGGGCTACGCATGCCCGATGCCGGAAGGCGCCTTTTACGCGTACCCGCGAATCGCGAATCGTCCGGACGGCAGTCCGGGAGACTCGGATACCTACGCGATGCGCCTCCTGAACGAGGCGCACGTGTCGTGCGTCGCCGGAAAGGCGTTCTTCGACGAGGGCTCGTTGCGGATGAGCTACGCCGCCTCCCGCGCGGTGCTCGACGAGGTCCTGGCCCGCCTCGCCACGTTCGGGCACTGATCCCCGGCATGTCGGCCACCGGGGCGGCCGAGGCGTCGCCGCTCGCGCCCTCGCGACCGGGGGCGACCGCGCGAAAGTTCGTCCGCCTCCTGCAGGCCTCATGGCAGGACGCCCTCGAATACCGGCTCGAGGGCGCGGTCTGGTTCCTGTACGACCTCCTGCCACCGCTCGGCATGCTGCTCCTGTGGCTTGGGGCGTACCGGGAGGGGAGTGTCGTCGCCGGCTACGACGTGGCTGGGATGGTGCAGTACTACCTCGGGGTGATCGCCTTGCGGACGCTGCTGAACCCCCATCCCGAGTGGGACCTCGCGGACAAGATCGCGACGGGGAAGTACGGCAACGTGCTGCTGCGCCCGATGCCGCTCGTGGCGTACCACCTCGCGGGCGAGGTGGCCTGGAAGGGGATTCGCCTCCTCTGGCTGATCCCCTCGTTCGCGGTCTGCGCCTTCGCCCTCTGGCCGTACCTCGAGGCGCCGACGCTGTCACCGGCGCATTGGATCGCGTTCCTCCTGTCCATCCCCCTCGGCTACCTGACCGCCTTCTTCCTCAAGATGATCCTCGGGTACGTCGCGTTCTGGGCGACGAACGCGGAGGGGATCTTCGTGTTCGCGATCTCGATCGAGATGGTCTTCACGGGAAACTTCCTGCCGTTGCAGGCGCTGCCGGCGTGGGTGCAGGCGATCGGCGAATGGTTGCCGTTCCGCTACTTCTACTTCTTCTCGACGCAAATCCTGCGGGGGACGCTTGACGACTGGGCATTGCTCGAGGGCCTCGCGGCGCAAGTGGCATGGGCGACGGCTGGGTACGTCTTGATGCGGGTGGTGCGTTCAGCGGGCATCCGGCGCTACGCCGCCTTCGGCGGATGACGGTGGAGGCCTCGACGGGCACGATCCCCGGGCCCCCCGCATGGCGCGTCGTGCGGCGACACGCGCGCCTGTACCTGGCGATCGCGCGCTACTGCCTTGCGAGGGACCTCGAGTACCGCGCAAGCCTGGCGTTCAACCTCCTGCGCGAGTCGCTCTACGCGCTCCTGCAAGTGGCGTTCGTCGACATCGTGTTCCTGAACGTGGACGCCGTCGGCGATTGGACCGCCGACCGCATGCTGGTCCTCATGGGCACCTACACCCTCGTGTCCAACCTGACGTACGCCCTGTTCTGGGAAACGATGACGCGCCTGTCGTCGGTCGTGAACTCGGGGGAGCTTGACCTCGTCCTGACGAAACCGGTCAGCGCGCAGTTCTACGTCTCGGTGCGGCGGATTGCCTTCATGAACTTCGCCCCAGCGGCATTCGGCGCCGGCATCGCCGCGTGGGGCATGACGCGGCTTGGCGTGAACCCGTCACCGGGAGACCTGGCCGCGTACGCGATCCTGTGCGTGTCCGCGGTCGTGACGTGCTACGCCTTGTGGTTCATGAGCGTGCTCGGGGTGTTCTGGACGGGGCGCCTGCAGAACGCCGGCGCAATGTTCGAGCCAGTCGTGTCGCTGGCGCGCGTGCCGAGCGACACGCTCAGGGGACCGCTGCGCGTCGTGTTGACGTTCGTGTTGCCCTTGGCGTTCGTGGGGACGGTGCCGGCCCAGGCGATCCTGGGGATTGCCGAGGCGTGGCACGTGCCGTACGCGATCGGGACGGCCGTCGTGGCGGTCTTCGCGTCGAACCGCCTCTGGCGGCGAGCGCTGCGGTCGTACTCGAGTGCGAGCTCGTGAACGACCTACTCGAAGGGAAATCGGGGGCGAATGTGGTACCGTCCACCTCGTTCCCATGACTGAAACGATTGCGGCGATCTCGCTGCGTCCGACCACCGCGACCTCCAAATGGGCGGGCGTGACCTGCCCGAGGTGCGACAAGCCGATCCCTGCAGGCGAGGGAGCGGTCCTCTGCCCGAAGTGCTATTCGCCGCACCACGCGAGTTGCTGGCGGGACCATGGAAACGCCTGCGCGAAGGACGGTGCCCTCGGGCGGATCCTCGAGCCGCGAGGTAGGAGCGCCGCCCCGGCCGAGGCGCCGGCCCCCGTGGCCAGCGTGCCCACCGCGCCAGTGGCTGTCGCGTCAGTGGCGCCGGTCACGGCCGCGGACGCGCCGCTCGTCGAACTGGCGAACCCGTGGAAGTTTGCCCGAGTGGTCCACGGGCCGAACGAGTCGGAAGTCTTCCGTCGCAGCGTGATGACGATCGTGTCGCTCCTCGCGTTCTGGGGTGTCGCCGTCCTCGTCGCCGCGCTCCTCGGCGCCGTCAAGTAGCGGCGGCGACCGCTCAGAGGGGTCCCCGCGCCTCGTCGTGCGCGAATGCGCGGTCGGCCCGGAACGGGTTCGATCCCGGCGCGACGACGCCGAGTAGTGCGTCGAGGGCGACGCGGCTGCCGGCTGGGGCCGCCATGATGCCGTGCCCCGAGTACCCGCCGTTGATACCCAGATTTGGGATCGCGGTTGGACCGAGCAATGGCTTGTGGTCGGGGGAGTACGTGTACTGCCCCGCGGTCACGTACCAGTGCTGCGAGCGACGCTCCCAGGTCGTGCGCCAGAACGGGGCGTGCCTGGCGACCGCGACAGGGCTCTCCGGATCAAGGAGAAGGTCGTAAAAGGCCCGGGGGGCGACCGGGTCGTGGGTGGCAGGGAGGACGGGGGCGTCCGGGTCGGGGCGCAGGACGTACGCGCCGCCTGCCTCCGGTCGCCAGTGGGAACCGCTGTCCTCGTCGATGGTCATTGGGGCGTCGCGGGGCACCTCCGGCACGGCTGGCAGGTACAGGCGCTGCCGCAAGCGCGCGGCGAGGGGAACGGTCACGCCGGCGAGGGCGAGAATCTCGCCGGTGAAGGGCCCGGCGGCGACGATCGCCCATCCGCACTCGACCCGCCCGGTCGCCGTCAGGACGGCGGAGACCCGGCCGGCGGAAACCTCGAACCCGGTGACTGGAGTGCCGAACGCGATGGTCGCGCCGCGCCGGATGGCGCCGTCGGCGAATGCCCGCGTGGCGATGAGGGGGTCAAGCCACCCGTCGAGGGCGCGATAGCGCGCGCCCACCACGTCCGGTGCCAGGAACGGGAATGATCGCCGGGCCTCGTCGCCCGCAAGCCACGTCACGGCGTCGACACCGATCGCCCGTTGTGCGTCAACCTGCGTGCGCTGCGAGGCCGCGCGTGCGGGATCGCGCGTGACCCAGAGGTAGCCGTTGCGGACGCGTCGCAGGTCGAGGCCGGGTTCGCCGACGAGATCGCCGAGGTGATCCCAGGCCTCGAGCGACTCGCGAAGCAGGGCAACCTCCTCGGGCGAGTCGAACTGAAGGCGGTGCCCGCCGGCGGAGGCCTGCGTGGTCAAGCCCCCAAGCCGGTGCCCGTGTTCGAGGAGGACGACGTCCAGGCCACGGGATGCGGCATGGAATGCCGTCGCGGTGCCGAGGATTCCCCCGCCAACGACGACGAGGTCGGCGCGGGGAGGCGGGCCGCCGGTGGTCGTGGCGCTTGAGACGGGCGTAGGCATGGCCCGATGGTAGTCACGGACGCCGGCCGCACGCGAACTGCACCCCGTCCCATCGCGCGGGGACGGCCCCTTCGAACTGCCGCAACAAGCACCCCCAACGCTGGCGCGGGAGAGGGGAGAAGGACGCCGTGTGACGAGTCCCGACAAGGCGCCCGACGCGCGAGACCGGGAGCCCGTTGTCGTGGCACCCTTTTCACCCACCCCTCGCTTACCTCACCCCCGAGCCGAAAGGTTGCCCCATGGACTACGCCCCCTTCGTGAACGAGCCACTCTCGGATTTCTCGGACCCGTCCCGGCGCGCCGACTTCGCGCGAACGGTCGCGACGGTCGATGCCGCCCTGGGTCCGGAATGGACGCGCCCGATCCTTATTGGGGGCCAACGGATCGAGACTGGCGAGTGGATCGCCTCGACTGACCCGACGAACCCGGAGCGTGTCGTCGGCCGGGTCGCCCGCGCGACGTCCGCGATCGCGGACCGGGCCGTCGCGGCCGCGACGGACGCGTTCGCCACGTGGTCGCGAGTGCCGGCGACGGAACGCGCGGCGATCGTGCACCACCTGGCCGGCCTGATCCGGCGCGACCGGGACGAGCTGGCGGCCACGATGGTCATCGAGGCCGGGAAGCCGTGGGGCGAGGCCGACGCCGACGTTGCGGAGGCGATCGACTTCTGCGAGTTCTACGTGCGTGGGGCGCTGCGCCTGGCGGGACCGCAACCGGTCGCCCAGCGACCAGGCACGCGGAACCGCTTCACCTACGTGCCCCTTGGCGTCGGGGTCGCGATCCCGCCGTGGAACTTTCCCCTCGCCATCGCGGTCGGCCTGACGATCTCGGGCGTCGTAACCGGGAACGCGATGATCCTGAAGCCGTCAAGCCTGACCCCGGTGATCGCCGCGCGGTTCATCGACCTGTGCGTGGAGGCCGGCCTCCCTGACGGCGTGGTGAACTTCGTGCCGGGGCCGGGGGACGAGGTCGGCATGCACCTGGTCGATCACCCGGGGGTCCGGTTCATATCGTTCACCGGGTCGAAGGAGGTCGGCGAGACGATCTACGCGCGGGCGGCCGAGGTGAAGCCGGGTCAACGCTGGTTGAAGCGCGTGATCGCCGAGATGGGCGGGAAGAACGCGATCGTGGTGGACGAGACGGCCGACCTGGACGCGGCGGCGCGCGCGGTCGTGGCGAGCGCCTTCGGGTTCGGGGGGCAGAAATGTTCCGCGTGCTCACGCCTCGTGGTCGTCGATGCGGTCCACGACGCGCTTGTCGACCGGGTGGTCGAGGTGGCGCGTGAAATCCGGATCGGCGACCCGCGCGACCCGGAGACCGACCTCGGCCCACTCGCGAGTGCGGACCAGCGCCAGACGGCGCTCCGGTACGCGGGGATCGGGCGGGAGGAAGGCACCGTCGCCGTCGGTCCGGGGACGGAAGTGCCCGCCACGGGGTTTTTCGTGGCGCCGCACGTGGTCACCGGCGTCGTGTCGCGCAGTCGCCTCGGGCAGGAGGAGATCTTCGGCCCAGTCCTGTCGGTGATCCGTGCGCGGGACTTCGCGGACGCGATCGCGATCGCGAACGACACCGACTTCGGCCTGACCGGCGCGGTCTTCTCGCGCGACGAGGCGCGGCTCGCTCATGCGGCCGAGGCCTACCAGTGCGGGAACCTGTACTTCAACCGCAAGTGCACCGGGGCGTTCGTCGGGGTCGAGCCGTTCGGGGGCTTCAACCTCTCGGGGACCGACAGCAAGGCCGGGGGCCACGACCACCTCTTGCTGTTCGTGCAAGGCAAGTCGCTGTCCCAACCCGCCTGAGAAGGCAGGGGCGCCGGGAACGACGAAGGGAGGGGTTTCCCCCTCCCTTCGTGCCGCTTTGCCGTGGACGGCGGGAAGTCCCGCCGGGCGGCTAGTACTGCGGCGCCGCGGGGGCGGCCGGGCGGTCCTCCGGGATGTCGGTCACGAGCGCCTCGGTCGTGAGGATCATGCCCGCGATCGAAACGGCGTTCTCGACGGCCGACCGCGTGACCTTGGCCGGGTCGATGATGCCCTTCTCGATGAGGTCGACGTATTCTTCGGCGACAACGTCGAAACCGATCGTGTTCTTGTTGGCGGCGAGGCTGCGCCGACGGATTTCCTCGATGATGACGCTGCCCTCATGGCCGGCATTGAAGGTGATCGCGCGAATTGGCTCTTCGAGGGCCCGGCGCAGGATCGTGATGCCGGTGGCCTCGTCGCCGGTGAGTTCAAGGGTGTCAAGCGCGGCGGCGGCGTTGAGAAGGGCGACGCCACCGCCGGGCACGATGCCCTCCTCGATGGCGGCGCGGGTCGCCGAAAGGGCGTCCTCGACGCGATGCTTGCGCTCCTTGAGCTCGGTCTCGGTCGCGGCACCGACCTTGATAAGGGCAACGCCGCCGGAAAGCTTGGCAAGGCGCTCCTGGAGCTTCTCGCGGTCGTAGTCCGAGGTGGTGTCCTCGATCTGGGCCTTGATCTGCTTCATGCGGGCCTGGATCTCGTCGTTCGAGCCGCGGCCCTCAATGATCGTCGTGTTGTCCTTGTCGGACGTGACGCGGCGTGCCTGGCCGAGGTCGCGCAAGGTAACGCTGTCAAGCTTGCGGCCGAGCTCGTCGGAGATGACGGTGCCGCCGGTCAGGATGGCGATGTCCTTGAGCATCTCCTTGCGGCGGTCGCCGTAGCCCGGCGCCTTGACCGCGAGGGGATTGAGGATCCCGCGCATCTTGTTGACGACGAGGGTCGCGAGGGCCTCGCCCTCAACCTCCTCGGCGAGGATGACGATGTTCTTCCGGCCCTGCTGGACCAGGGTCTCGAGGAGGGGGACGATGTCGTTGATCGCCGAGATCTTCTTCTCGGTGATGAGGATGAGGGGCTCCTCGAGTTCGGCCGTCATCCGCTCCGCGTTCGAGACGAAGTAGGGCGAGCTGTAGCCACGGTCGAACTGCATGCCCTCGACGTACGAGGTCTCGTACTGGAGGCCCTTGCTCTCCTCGACGGTGATGACGCCGTCCTTGCCGACCTTGTCCATGACGTCGGCGATGAGGTTGCCGATCTCGGGGTCCGCGGCGGAGATGGTGGCGACGTTCGCGATCTCGTCGCGACCGGAGACGGCAGTGGCGGCGGAACGGATCGCCTGGACGAGAACGGCGGCGCCCTTGTCAAGGCCGCGCTTGATGATCATCGGATTGGCGCCGGCGGCGAGGTTCTTGAGGCCCTCGTGAACGATCGCCTGCGCAAGGACGGTCGCGGTCGTCGTGCCGTCGCCGGCCACGTCGTTGGTCTTGGTCGCGGCCTCCTTGAGGAGTTGCGCGCCCATGTTCTCGAACGGGTCGGGAAGCTCAATCTCCTTGGCCACGGTCACGCCGTCATGACTGACGGTCGGCGCGCCGTACTTCTTGTCGATCGCGACGTTGCGTCCCTTGGGTCCGAGGGTGGTCTTCACCGCCTCGGCCAAGATGTCGACGCCGGCCTTGAGCTTGCGCCGGGCGTCCGCATCGAATGCTAGCTGCTTCGGCACGGGTTGTCCTCCTGAGGTTCCCCGTCTTCGGGGGTCCTGTCGCGGGTCCCACCGCCATGGTGGACGGGGCCGACCGCGCGGTACGGCGGAGCGCACGAGGCGCCCCGCGAGTGCTCGAGTCCGGAGCGACGCCCTCCCGCCCTGCGCGCTGCCAACGGTCCGCGCGGGTTAGCAGTCGTCCGACCCGAGTGCCAGCGAAAGTATACGAGGCAAGTTAGCAGTTGGCAACGGAGAGTGCTAACGCCCCGCCGGACCCGCCCCGCCCCGCCTGTCCGGCGGCGGCGCTAGCGCCCTGCTGTCGGCCGGGTGCCTGCCGTCCCGGGCGAGAGCGCGAGGGTGGTCGCGCCGGGACCGATCACGATCGTGTCGCTGACCACCATCGAATCGAGGTCGATGACGCTGACCGTGCCTGATGCGGAGTTCGCCACGTAGGCTCGTCGGCTGCCGTCGACGATGATCGCCTGTGGCTGTTGCCCGACCGGGACGACGTCGCGAACGTCACCCGAGCTGAGGTCGATCGCCTGGAGCATGCCGAGTTGCCCGTTCGCGACGAGGAACCGGTTGGCGCCCGGGACGACCGCGAGGCTGGTCACCGGAGACCCGGCGTCATACGTGCGGTGCGCGGTGCCGGTCCCTCGATCGACCGCGTAGACAACCGACGTCGCCTGGTTCGAGACGAGGATCGTGGCGCCGCCATCGGCGAACTGGAAGTCGCCGGGCCAGACCGGCACGTGCACTGGCTTGCCGATCGCGCCTGATGAAAGGTCGACAAAGCTGACCTCGCTGGTGGCGCGGTGAGCGACGCCAAGGACCGTGCCATCGGTCGTGAAGCGGAGGGTGCCGGTGCGGCGATTGAAGTCGAGGCGCCGAAGGACCTTCAGGCCGTCCGCATCGACCTCGATGACGTTCGAATAGTCCTGGCCCTCGGCGCCGGCCGTGGCGACCCAGAGGTTGCCGTCGACGGGATTGGTCGCGAGGGCGGCCACCGTGCCTGCACCGAGGGCGAGGCGCCCTTCCTCGCCGAGGTCGGAGGCTCGCAGGCGCACGACGTCGCCGGAACCGCCCCAACTGGCGAAGAGGCGGCGCCCCGACGCGGCGGCGGCCACGTGGGTAAAGCGCCCGCCGCCGAGGTCGATGGTCGCGCCAACGGTGGTCGCCGACGCGACGTCGATCGCGCTCACCCTTGGTGCGAGGTGGCCGACGAAGAGGCGCCGGGGCACCGATGGGCCCAGCAACTGGGGTGGCCGGAGGGGAGCGACGCTTTCCGTCCCCGGGCGGATGGGCCCAGCAACTGGGGCAGTCGCGGCCGCAGGCGCCGGTGGGGCCCCGGTGACCGGCGATGGGCCCAGCAACTGGGGCGTGGCGATCCGCGTCGCGGCCGGGATGGCCTGGCCCGGGGAGGTGGTCGGCGTTGGCAAGTCGTCCCCCACCCTCAATCCCTCCCCCGCTGCGGCGGGAGAGGGAAGCTCCACCGGGCCGCTGGCGAGGACGAGGTTGACTTCCACGTGAGCCTGGCCCCCGGACGTCCGGGCGATGGCCAGGCCGTTCGCGCGGGCCTGGCCAACGCCCGGCTTGCGCGCGCGGACCGTCGCGCCTTCCGTCGGGGGAGCCGCGAAGCGTGCCTCGCCCCCGGCATCGGTGACGACGCCTTGCGCGAGGGCACGACCGAAGCGATCCTGGGCGTCGATGGGCGCACCGGCAACCGGGCGCCCGGACATGTCGCGCACGCGCACGCGCACCTCGACGGGGGCGGGCGTCGGGGTCGCTGGTGCTTCCCCGACGATTTCCGGGTCGCCGATGTCGATGCCAGTGAGTGCCGCGACGTGCGCGGCGACGCCCCCGCTGGAGAGGCGGACGGCACCGACGACGCCAAGGAGGAGAACCAGGGCGATGGCGCCCGCAACGAGGCGGGTCACTGGCCCATCCCCGGCCCGACGACGAACCACTCCCATGCCCGCGACCCCCACCGGCGGGGCACGCGCCAGAGGCGCGCCATGGCTTGCCAGGCATCGTGCGCGTCGGCCCAGGTGGGACGAAGGCGTCGCACGGCCACGTCGATGACGAAGGCGGCGACGGCGACTTGCAGGAGTTCCGGCCAGATGTCGCGCACGGCCAGGCGGTTGATCGTGTCGCGGCGCCATGCGTCCGTTGGGGCGATGATCGCGGGCGCGCCGCTCTCGGTGGCAAGGCGTTCGAGGAGGGTGCGGTTGGCGAGGACGGGCGCGACCTCGGCCGGGTAGGACCGCGCGTACCCGGCGACCTGCGAGGCGACGACCTGGCCCGCGGCGATGGGCCCAGCAACTGGGTCGGACTGGGTGACGCGCACGAAGTACGCGCCCGCCTGGGAGGCGGCGAAATCCGCCTCGTACCGGCCCGGCGCGACCTGCGCGAGGACGATCCGTCGTGAGGCACCGTCCGGTCCGGCCACGTCGGCGACGGTACCAGCCAAGTCCCGGAAGGCCCCGCCGGGCGTCCAGGCATCGACGACCACGCGGGCCCGCGATGACCCGCAGGCGGCGCCGGCGCAAGTGGTCACCGCATCGACGACGCGCACGGAGATCCCGGGTTCCCGGCTTGCGGGCATCACCCACTGGACCGACTGCGTCCAGAGGGTGCGGAAGGCGTCGCCATCCGAGACCCAGTCGCGAGACCATGGGCCTTCCGCGTCGGCAGTCCAGGCGACGGCACGACCGAGGCCATACTGCCACTGCGCGAGGATGGCCTCCTCCTGGTCGCTGGTGAGGACGATTTCGGCACCGGCGCGCGGGCTTGTTCTCAGGTACCCGTGCAGGGGGGGCATGGCGCTGGGCACGAGTCCCCGCACGGCGGCGACGGCCGACAGGAGCCGCGGGGTGAAGTCGCGCTCCTGCTTGTGGGTCCGGCCGGCGAGGCGCGCCTCCTGCGTCATGATCTGGGGTACGCCCGAGGCGGAGTCGGTGAAGTAGTAGCGTCCGCTACCGCGACGCGCGAGGTCCTGCAGCAACGCTCGGCCTGACTCGCTCGAGACGGCGACCGCCGAAAGGGTGACCCCGGCACGGCGGTAGGCGTTCATGAGGGTCGGGAACGGGGCGGGGGTGCCCTCGCCGTCGGTCAACAGGATGACGTGCTTGACGCGCGCGGACGCCGCCTGGATGCCACGCAGGGCGAGGTCAAGCGCGACGTAGATGTCGGTGCCCCCGTCCGGCTGTATCGTCGCGATCCGGTCCGAGATGGCCTTCACGTCAGCTTGGCCTCGCAAGGTGCGGATCTCGGAGTTCCACCGGGCGTTGTAGTCGAAGGCCACCACCCCGACCTGGTCGCCCTCCTTGAGGGTCTCGACCGCGAGGATCGCCCCCTCCTTGGCAAGGTCCATCCGGCTGGCCCGGCGGTCGCGCGTGTCGATGCCGGACATGCTCCCTGACCGGTCAACGACGAGGACGACGGCGAGGGTGGCCGCCTGGTCCTTGTCGGGCAACTGGACGGTGACGGGCAGGGCGTCCTCGAGGGGGGTATCGGAGTAGTCGCCTTGCCCGAAGGCATGCTCGCCCCCGGCGACGACCAGGCCGCGCCCGCGGTCGGCGACCACGTCCCGCAAGGCCGTCATCCCCGCGACGGAGAGTGCCGTCGCAGGCACGTCGGACAGGACGATCGCGTCGTATCGCGCCAGGCCGTCGACCGTGGTCGGCATGGTCGCCGGCGAGGCGACGTCGACCACCATCCGCGTGCCGACCAGGGCGGCGGCGATGCGGCTCGCATTCCCGGCGTCGCCCTCGACAACGAGGACGCGACCGGGATCGACGACCAGGGCATGGGAGAAGGCGGCGTTGTTTGCGGCGACGGGGTCGCCATCGGCAGTGACCTCGGCGCGGAAGCCCCAGGCGCCGCGCCCGAGATGGCCGACCAGGACGGGAACCTCCGTCGGACCCTGGTCGACGTCGAAGGCGCGCTCGAAGACGAGGGTGCCGGGATCGATCGCGTCCCCCGGGCCGTCCGGCGCCCGGCGCGCCCAGACCCTTACGGCGACGCGACCCGGTCCTGGCGACTGCACGACGACGCGACCGCTGGCACGCTCGCCATCATGGAGGACGGGATCCACCTCGAACCCGGCGATGGCGACGTCATCGAGGCGTCCGGGGACGACGCGGGCGGCGATCTCGACACCGCGCAAGGCGGGGGCGCGGGCCGCGGCGAGGGCGCCCCCAGTCGTCTCGTTCCCGTCGGTCAGGAGGACAAGGCGGCGCAAGTAGCCGGCACCGGCGGGGGGCAACATGGCGGCGCCCGTCGCGATCGCCTCGGCGAGGTCACTTGATTCGCGGTCGCCTGCGTCAAGCGGGGGAGATGCCTCAAGTGCAGGGGCACCGGGGTCCCGGCGCCCGGCCGCGACGTCGATGCGACTGGTCCGTCCGAAACTCGCGACCGCCCCGAGGTCGTCCGGGCCCCGTGCCGCCAGGGCGGCGCTCGCGAACCCGGCGGCGGCGGCCTGCACGTCGGCGGGCACGCTGGCCGACCGGTCGACGAGGATGACCGTCGCGACCCCGATGGCCGGCGCGAGGATCGTGAAGCCGGCAAGGGCGAGGACGAGGCAACCGGTGACGAGGGTGCGCAAGGTGGCATGGACCGCCCACGACCGGGAACGCCCGGCACGTCCCGCTCCGGTCCCCGGACGCCCGCGTGTCCCTGGGATGACGGCACGGCCGAACCCGGCGGCGACCCACCAGACCCAAGGCACGATGGCAAGGGCAAGCACCCACCACGGGCGCGCGAACGTGAACGGCAGGGGGCCGGTGAGGTCGGCAAGGGCTGCTTGGATGCCCGAGGGGTTCATTGGTCCGCCTCGGGAGCCGTCCGGCCTGCGGCCCATGCGGCTGCGGCGTCGCCCGGATGGACGGGGGTGGTGCTTCCCTCTCCCGCCGCAGCGGGGGAGGGATCGGATACGCGGATAACGAGGGAGGGGGCCCTCTCCCGCGAGGCGATCCCAATCGAGGCGGGGCGCGGTCGGCGCACGCCGCCGGCGTGGAACCACCACCACTCGGCGGCGACGGCGGCGAGGGCCGCTGCGCCGGCCCAAGGCCACCACTCGTCACGCTCGCGCGCCTCGCCCGGTCCAAGCAACAGGGGTCCTGGCTCTGCGCCCGGACCGACCGAGGCCAGCGCGAGGACGGGGCCGCGTGGACGCAAGTCGGCCAACGCGTCCTCCCGGCCAGCGGGGACGGTGCGAGCGATGGTCACGTGGCGCGCGATCATCACGTCTTGCTCGTACTCGCGCACGACATACGCGCCCGGTGCGCCGGTGTCGAGGAAGCGCACCGAGGGGCGCGCGGTCGATCCCGGCGTGTCGATGCGACGGACCTCGCCGGTCGGCATCTCGATCGTGAGGGAGGTGGTGCGCGGAAGGGGCGCGATCGGCAACGAGTCGCCCGGGACGATCGAGGCGTCGCTCCCGGCCGCGCCCTCGGCGCCCCCGGTCAACCAGGTGATCGCGTTGGACACCAGGACGGGGAAGCCGACGCGTCCGAGGAGGTTTGACGTCCGCAGGTCGAAGGCGACGACGATGGCGCGATAGGCACCGGGGTAGCCCATGAGGACGAGCGGGGCCCCGCGCGCCGAGACGACCTCTTCCGCCCAGGCGGGGAGGACGACCTGGCGTGCCTCGAGGACGGAAACGCCCGCGAAGTCGACGCCCCCAAGGAGGGGACCGGGGCGAACCCGGGCGACCTGGGCGGAGTTCCACTCGCGCCCGCCGTCGGTGCGGCGCCCAAGCGTCCCGTTGACGACGACGGGGCCGTCGGTGCGGGGCGGGTCGATCAGCAACCAGTGCGCCATTGGCGCCTGCGGCGGGAACCAGGCCTCGAAGACGACGACATCGTAGCGAGCCGTGGGGTCGTAGCGCGTCGGGTCGATGCGTTCGAGGGTGAGTCCCGGCACGGCCCGCAAGGCACGGTCAAGCTGTTCGGTGCGCCCGCCGACGAGGGCGACGCGCCGTGCGACCGGGCGGGGGACCGCGGCGGTGGCGAGGTTGTCGACCGCGAGGAGGTCCGGCGCGTCGAACCATGCCTCGACCCAGGAAGCGTCGGCCGGGAGGTTCGGGATCGCGATGGCCTCGCTCGCCCCGGCGCCGACCTCGAGGGGACGCGCGCCGAACGGCTTCCCGTCGACGCGCAGGCGAAGCGAACCGGTCGCAGGGGAAGGCCCGTGGTTGGTGACGCGAACGAATGCCTGCACTGGCGTGGTCGCGGGGTCGCACGGGTCGTCGCCGCAGGTGTCGGGCCGACGGGCGACGAGGGCGACGATCGCGGCGTTGCTCGGGGCGACGCCATCAACTGACGAGGCCTTGCCGACCCGTGCAACCTGGATCGGCACGGACGGGCGACGCACTGGACCCTCGATGTCGGCGACGGCACCGGTCACGAGGAGGACCTCGCCATGGAGGGCGTCGCGGATCTCCGCGCCCGCGAGCTCGAGGGCTTGCGCGAGGTTGGCCTCGGCCGGCCGGGCGACCAGGCGCCCGATGGCGGCGACGATCGTGGCGGCGTCGGCGGGCATCTCGCCGGACGACTCGACGCGCGCGGCGCTCGCCGCCGAGATGATGACGGCCCGGTCGCCGGGGCGGAGGCGGGAGACGACGAGGGACGCCCGGGCCTTTGCCTCGTCGAGGCGGGTGGCGATGCCCCGGCGCCCGACGGCATCGGCGAATGGCCCGTCGGCCACGACCCGCGCGTCGCCATCGGCGGCCAGCATCGGTTCCGAGGTGTCGATGATGATCGCGACGATGCGCGGTACGGGGATCATGCGCTCCAGTGCGGGTCGGCCGAGGGCGAGGGCGACGAGGAGGGCCGCCGCGACTTGCATCAGGAGGATCGCGTGGCGGCGAAGCCAGGCCAGCGGGCTGCGCGTCGAGTCGGGTTCGAGGGCGCGTCGCCAGAGGAGGATGCTGGACACCTCGACGCGGCGGCTCCGGGGCCGGAGGAGGTAGAGGCCGAGGATGGCAGCGGCCGCACCGGCCCACGCGAGGCCCCACGGCGTCAACAGGCTCGCCCCGCTCATCGTGGTCGCCCTGCCGCTGGCCTGCCGCCCGCTCCCACTGGTCCACGGGCATCCCTGCTCGCCGGGGTGGTGGTGGCGTGGAGGGCGGCCGGGGGGGGCGGCGGGATCGCCCGCCGGTGAACTCGATCACGCGACTGGAGACGGGTTGGCCCCCACCAGGGCACGGCGGGCAGGGATGCCCGCGGACCAAGGGGACGGCCACCGCGTCCGCGCGACTGGAGACCGGTTGGAACCCACCAGGGCACGGCGGTCGGTGCGACACCAAGGCGGCGGAGCGGGCGAGACGCCCGCGGTCCCGGCGCACGGCGGTCGGTGCGACACCAAGGCGGCGGAGCGGGCAGGGATGCCCGCGGACCAAGAGGACGGCCACCGCGTCCGCGCGACTGGAGACGGGATGGACGCCCACCGGGGCACGGCGTGGTGGTTGGGGGTGCCGGTTGGGCGGGGAGGGGCTTGGTCGGAGGGACGCGGAGGGGCTTGGTCGGAGGGACGCGGAGGAGAACGCTGACGGCGGAGGCACCCGTCGAACGGAGCGGGCACATGTCAGGCGACGATCCGCCGGGCCCGCGCGTCGAGGAAGAGGAAGTCCTCCACCGGCACCGTCGTCGAGACCGGCACGTAGCGCACCTGGCGCCGCGCGCACGCGTCCTCCTGCTCCGCAAGCCACGCGGCGACCCGCTCCCGGTATCGCACGCCGAGCGTCGCATCCGCGGCGGTCCGCACGACCTCGCCGGTCTCGCGGTCGTAGAGGTCGACGTCCCCCTCGAGGTCGGGGTCGACCTCGGACGGGTCGATGACGTGGACGACGACGGCCTCGTGTCCGCGCTCGACGAGGGCGCGAAGGCCGTCGTGGACGCCCGGTTCGAGGAGGTCGGAAATGATGATGACCAGTCCGCGGGAGCGCTGCCCAGCGGCGAAGGCACGTAAGGAGGCGCCGAGGTCGGTCTTCCATGCGGGTTGGAGGGCGCCGAAGAAGCCGAAGAGGCGTCGGTAGGCGGCGCGACCGCGGAGCGCCGGGGAGAGGGCGACGATCCGGTCGGCGATGGCGGCGCCCGTGACGACGTCCGACGCGCACAGGCCGACGTAGCCGATGGCGGCCGCGAGGCGGCGCGCGTGGCCAAGCTTGTTCTCGGTGCCCCAGTCCATGCTGCGCGAGACGTCGACCATGACGTAGATCGCCAGGCTCTCCTCGTCCTCGCGCAACTTCACCACGAGGCGGTCCGACCGCCCGTAGATGTTCCAGTCGATGCTGCGCGGGTCGTCACCGGGGGCGTACTCGCGGTAGTCCGCGAACTCGATCGAGGTGCCACGAAGGCGGCTGCGCCGTCCTCCGAAGCTGGTGGAACCGTGCTGGCGCCGCGCGACGACCCGCAACCGCTCGAGGCGGCGCAGGAACGCGTCGTCGAACGCAGTCGGGCCGGTCGGAAGGTCACCTGCCGGGGAGGGCGCGGGGGGCGCGACGGCGGTGACCGGGCGCGCGGGCATGGTGAACCACGGCAGCTTGAGGGCGCGACGGACCCTGCCGGTCTCGGGACCGTCGCCAGCGGGCGGGGTGCCGGTGGCCGGACTGGCGCCCGCGATCACGATGCGCGCACCCGGTCGGCGACGTCGTCGGCGCGGGTGCCCATCAGGAGCTGGTCGATGATCGCATCGGTCGTCACGCCGTCGGACTCGGCCTCGAAGTTGAGGAGGAGGCGGTGGCGCAGGGCGAGGTGGGCGGCCCACCGGACGTCCTCGAAGGCGACGTTGTAGCGTCCGTCAAGGAGCGCCCGGACCTTGCCCGCGAGGACGAGGGCCTGGCCGGCCCGCGGGCTCGCGCCGAACCGGACGTACTGGCGGACATGTCGCGGGGCGTCCCGCTCGCCAGGATGGCTGGCCATGACGAGGCGGGCGACGTAGTCGCGCACGTGCTGTGCGATCGGGACCTGGCGCACGAGCGACTGCAGGCGCAGGATCTCCTCGGCCCCGGCGACAGGGGTCACGCGAGGCGTCGCGTCGCCCGTCGTCAGGTCGAGGATCGCGGTCAACTCGTGCAGGCTCGGGTACCCGACCAGGATCTTGTAGGCGAAGCGGTCGAGCTGCGCCTCGGGCAGGGGGTAGGTGCCCTCCATCTCAAGGGGGTTCTGCGTCGCGAGGACCATGAACGGGGCCGGAAGGGGGCGCGCGGCATTCCCGACGGTTACCTGTCCCTCGGCCATTGCCTCCAGGAGGGCCGACTGCGTCTTGGGCGTGGCGCGGTTGACCTCGTCGGCGAGCACGAGGTTGGCGAAGACCGGACCGGCCTCGAAGCGGAAATGACGCCCGCCGCTCGGGTCGTCCGCGATGATGTTCGTGCCGGTGATGTCGGCAGGCATCAGGTCGGGCGTGAACTGGACCCGGCTGTAGGCGAGGTCGAGGGCACCCGCAAGGGCGCGGACAAGGCGCGTCTTGCCAAGGCCGGGGACCCCTTCGAGGAGGACGTGCCCGCCGGAGAGGAGCCCGACGAGGGCACCGGAGAGGACGTCCTCCTGCCCGACGATCACCCGGCGAACCTCGGCGAGGATGCCGCTGGTGACGCGAGCGAACAGGTCCAGGTCCGACTCGCGTCCGCCGGGACGAGTGAACGGGCTACCCATGTGGTCCTCCGGTGGTGGCGTGGGTGCTTGTAGCGTAGGCGGTCACGGGCGGACGTCCACGAGGCCCCGTGCGGGTGCGGGGGCCTTCGGCGGGGAAGCGCCTCCCTCGGCGTCCGGCGTGAAGTACTGGCGGATGGCCCCGGCGTGTTCCCGCGGGATGGCGTTGATGTCCGCACCGGCGCCGATCGGGGCGGCGCTTGCCGGTCCCGATGCGATGGCGGGGGCGGGCGGTGGCACGGCGGCCGGGGTGTCGGCGCGCGGCGGACGCCACGCCGACGGGCCGTCGCCCTGCTCCGCTTGCACCGACACCGGCACGGAGTTCGCTTCGAGACGCGTGGCCTGGCCGGGGGCGGTGCTGCCTGAACCCGACCCGACACCCGCGCCCTGTCCGGCGGCGTCCCCGGGGGCGTCGGGCGACCCGGACCGCAACTGCTGCTCGAGGTTGCCGAGGCCGCCCTCGGTACCGTCGCCTGATCGCGCCGCGCCGGTTCCGGCCTGGAGAGATTCGCCGGAACGATCAGGACTGCCTGACTGGTCGGGAAGCCGTGCTCCTGAGTTCGCCTGCCGTGCCCCCGATTGGTCGCCCTGCGGCAACGATGGTTGCGCGCCCCGCGCCAAGTCGCTCGCCCGCGCCTCGCGGTCCTGCTGCGCCGCGGAAGCGTCGCCGGCCTGGCGCACCGCGTTCGCCTCGCGTCGCACGGCATCGCGCGCGTCGTTGTCGCGGAACTGCCCGAGGGCCTGTGACGCCTGGCGCGCGGCGTCGGAGACCTGCCGGTCGCCTGACTGCGTGTCCTTCGCGGCCTGGTCGAACGCCTTCGCGAGCGTCTCGCGTTCACTCGGGCCAAGCGTCGAGAGCTGGTCGGCAAGCTGGTTCAACTGGTCCGCGGCGCGGGAGGTGTCGCCCCGGCGCAGGGACTCGCCTGCCGCGCGCGATGCCTGGGCCTGACGAAGGGCGTCCCCCAGCTTTTGCAAGGCGTCGGCGCGGGCGGCGGCCGACGGCGCCTGGTCGGCCCCGGTTGCCTGGCCCGTGGCGTCCTGGAGGCCACGATGGGCGTCACCGGCGGGTTGCCCGTTCGGGGAGGGTCCGGGCGTGTCCCCATCCAACGATTGGCCAAGGAGGCCGCTCGTCGGTGCGCCGGCCTCACCCGGGCGGGCGCCGCGGGCCTCGATCAGGTCGCCGGGTGCGACCTGGTCGAGGTCGGACGGCTGCGTCAAGGTCGGTGCCAGCGCCTCGCCGGCGGCGCGGGCGTCGGCAAGGACGAGGGTCGGTTCGTTGGGCAGCATCGCGGGATCGGGAGGTGGCCAGGCGACGATCACGCCGGCGGCGAGGAGGGCAGCGACGGCCGTGCCGGTCCGGACCGAGGCGTCGCGCCGCCAACGCGGATCGGTCGGGATCGCCGGCAGGGCGGTGCCGGGAATGATCGCGCGCGCCGCGCCGGTCGCGCCGAAGACTTGGAGGCCAGCGATCTCGCCCGTCGCACCCGCATCGACCAGTTCCATGCCGGTCGCAAGTTGCGCGCGCAGGCCAAGGTGGAAGTCCGCCCGCCGGGCCGCCTCGAACGGTCCGATGCGCCGGACAAGGGTGCGGACGAGCACCGCCGTGGCCCATGTTCCGGCGACCCCGGCGACGACGAGGCCAGCCAGGGCGAGGTCCATCGCGCGCGCGACCGCCACGGCGGCCAGGGCGATGACGGCGGCCCGCGCGATGGAGGAGGGGGCAGTGACGACGGCGTCCTGCAGGCGCAGGCGACCGACAAGGCCGGACAGCGACTGCTCGAGCTCGGTGCGTCCCCCGCGGGTCGCGAACGGGCGCCGGTGGGCGGGGGTCGGATCGACGTGGGGCGGGTCCACCCGGGTGGAGGGCGCCGCCCCAGGTCGGCCCGAGGCACGACGGGCGAAATGATGGCGCAGCCGGTGCGCGCCTCTGGCGATCCACTGCGGCATCGTCGCGTCGCGGCCTCGCACCGTGCCTTGCCTCGCCCGGGGGCGCCGTTCCGGGTCGGTGCCCCGTCCGCCTGGCCGACGGCCTGCGCGCGATGCCAATGATCGCGTCCCGGATGGGACTGGTGGCCAGTGGGGACCGTGCCACGCGGGACGCCCGCGCCTCTGACCAACAGGGTAGCACCGACGAGTGGCTGCCTCGGGTGGGGCGACGTGCCCTCCCGTAGACTTTGGCGATGGTGCCGTTGCCGTTTGAGATCGACGCGGACGTACGCCCCACCGGCAACGCCCCGACCGCCCCGCCTCGTCCGGGCGTGCGAGTGCCGGTCGATGGCTTCCGCGACCATGCGGTCGCCGCCCTGCGGGCGGAGGGCTACCGCATGACCCACCAGCGGGGGGCGCTCCTTGACCTGATCGGGAGGAGCGGGGGACACCTCGACGCCGAGGCGCTGCACGTCCTCGCGCTCCGCCACGATCCGCGGATCAGCCTGTCGACGGTGTACCGCACGCTGGCCCTCCTCAAGCGCCACGATCTCGTGGCCGAGGTGCATCTGAACGAGGAACACCACCACTACGAGGCCCGGACCGGCGAGGTGCACTACCACCTGGTGTGCCGGGAGTGTGGGGGGGTCGAGGAGTTCGGGGCGGAGCTGGTCGAGTCGATGCGCGAAATCTTGACAAGGGACTACGGTTTCCACGTGCAAGGTGTCGATTTGGACGTCTCCGGCACGTGCCGGCGGTGCGTGACCGGAAGTGGTGCCCGGCTCGCGGGGACGGTGCCCGGTCGCGGGCGTATACTCGCTGGCGCATGACTTCCGACGCGCCGGACACGACGCCCGCGACGGAAGAGGGGCCACGTCGCACACCCGCGCAGGGGGCGACCGCACGGGCTCGACCCGCGCCGGCCCCGCGCGTCACCCGTCCGGTCGGCGAGGTGCGACGCGCCCTCGCGCCGATCGAGTTCACGTTCGACCTGCGCCAGACGCCGCCGGACAAGGTCCTCGGTCGCCTGTTTGCCGCCCTGGATCGCGTGACGCCGGACGTCACGCTGCTCGTGATACTGCGCGACGTCCCGGAGTTGGCCGGCGTGACCGCAAACGCGGTCGCCCTCCTCGCGCGCGCGGGCTACGTTTCCGATCTGTCGCGCCTGCCCGGAGGGGGGCAGCGCATGCGGGTCCGTTCCCGGAGCCGCCCGCGCGACCCGTACTTGGCGGAGGCGTCGGAGACCCTCGAGGCTGCGGGCGCCCCCGACGCCGGCCCGCCCGCGAACGACCCGTTCCCGGAGGGCTAGGCCCGGGCTAGTCGGCCGCCTCGAGGGCCGAGGCGACCTCCGCGGCGAGGTCGGGATCGGCGATCACCGAGTCCGAGGCGGCGAGCAGTCGCAGGGTGTCGCGCGCGGGCGCCCCGCCGATGCGCCCGAGGGCCCAGGCGGCGTGCCCGCGCACGACCCGGTCGGTGGCGGGCGAGGTCGCGACCGTGACGAGGGCGGGGACCGTCGCCGGGTCGCGCAGGTTCCCGAGGACCACGCACGCATTGCGTTGCAGGCCGCGACGCTTGGTGCGCGAGACCGCCGTGCCCCGGTAGCGGCCGGCGAACGCGGCGTCATCCATCGCGAGGATGGGTAGCAGCGCCGGCCACGCGTCGTCCAGTGACGTCGCGCGTAGCGCGGCGAGACGCCCGCGCGCCGGGCGCCGGTTCACTGGGCAGGGCTCCTGGCAGTCGTCGCATCCGAAGACCCAGTCGCCGATCGCTGGCCTCAGGTGGGGCGGGATCGCGCCCCGGTTCTCGATGGTGTGGAAGCTGATGCAGGCGCGGGAGTCAAGGACGCCGGGGGCGACGATCGCGCCGGTCGGGCAGGCGTCGATGCAGCGCACGCAGGCCCCGCACGACTTGGCGAGGGGGCGGTCCGGTTCGATCTCGAGGTCGGTGAGGATCGTCGCGAGGAGGACGTACGACCCCATGCCGGGGACGAGGACCATCGTGCTCTTTCCGCCCCAACCGACGCCGGCATTGATCGCCACGGCACGTTCGGCGAGGGGGCTGCTGTCGACGAACACGCGGGACCGGATCGCGCGCCCGGCGAGGCCCGCGAGGCCGCTGGCAACGTCCATCGCCGCCGCCCGCAGCACGTCGTGGTAGTCGCGCCCCCAGGCGTAGCGGGCGACGCGCCCGCGGGGGTGTCCAGGGACGGCCGGTGGACGCGGGACGTCATCCCAATAGGAGACGGCCATCGCGACGAACGACCGGGCGCCGGGAAGCAGGGTGGCGGGGTCGGTCGCGCGGGCGACGCGGGCCTCGTCGATCCAGGGCATGCCGTCGAGGTGGCCATCCGCGAGGCGCGATCGCATCGCCGCCGCCGCCCCGGCAAGCGGCGTCGCAGGCGCGATGCGCGCCCGGTCGAACCCCGCCGCGCGTGCAAGGTCGTTGACGGCCTCGCGAAGGCTCATCGAATCCCCTCCCCCATGGTACCGGCGCCGAGGGCGGTCGTGCCGGTGCGGGTGCCCCCGGCCCCTGCTGCCGGGACGGTCCAGTGGTACGATCCCGCGCCGGAAGGAGCAAACCCACCATGCGAATCGTGCAATTCCACCGTCCCGGGCGCGGTCCGCGTACGGGGGTCGTCCGCGATGGCGTCGTGTACGACGTGACCGACGAGTCGGGCGACGCGCTGACCTTGTTGCTGGCCCATCGTGCCGGCGCGCCGGAGCCGCGAGGGGTCGTGGCCGGATCGTACGCCGCCTTCGACGTCGCGCCGCGCGACGAGGTCGCGCACCTGCTGATGCCGGTGTTCCCCGCGGAAGTGTGGGGTGTCGGCGTGACGTACAAGAGAAGCGCCGAGTTTCGCGACGAGGACGCTGGGACCTCGAAGGGCATCTACGACCTGGTCTACTACGGCGCGCGCCCGGAACTCTTCTACAAGGGGCGGGCGGCCCACTGTGCCGGTCCGAACGGTGACGGGGGCATCCGGGCCGACAGCACGTTCACCGCACCCGAACCGGAGATGGCGGTCGTCGTCGGCGCCGATGGGGGCATCCTCGGCTACACGTTGTGCGACGACGTCTCGGCGTGGGACATCGAGCGGGAGAACCCCCTCTACCTGCCCCAGTCGAAGATCTTCCGGGGTTGCGCGGTGATCGGCCCGACGATCGTGACGCCGGACGAGGTGCCCGACGTCTCGGCGCTGCACTTGCGGGCGACGATCACGCGCGCCGGCCAGGTCATCTTTGATGACAATTGCGGCGTTGACCGCATGAAGCGCACGCTGCCCGAACTGGTCCACGCCTTGCGCCTGAACAACCCGATCCCCGACGGCACGGTCTTGTCGACCGGAACCGGGATCATCGTGACGCAGGAACAGGCCTTGCACGAGGGGGACGTGGTCACGATCGAGGCGGCACCGATCGGTGTCCTGCGTCACGGGATGCGCAAGCTGGCCGTCGATGCCTAGCAAGCGGTGAGGGTCGTGCCTCCCTCTCCCGTTGGTCCGCGGGCATCCTTGCCCGCCCCGGGGTGAGGGAGGGGTGGTGCTTCCCTCTCCCGCCGCAGCGTTGGGGGCGCTTGCGGCAGATGGAGGGGGGCCGTCCCCCCGGGTCAGGCTGGTGCAGGGGCCTCGCCAAAGTGCCATTCGCGCCACCACTGGAAGGCGAGCGGGATGCCTCGGGTGGCCGGGAACCGGGGCGAGTAGCCGAGGAGGTCGCGTGCCTTGCCGAGATCAGCGACGTACTTGGCGATCTCGCCGACCCGGATCGTGCCGAGGTCGAAATATGGCGGGACGCCGGCCGCCTCGGCGACAAGCGTCGCCGCTTGCAACAGTGAGGTGCCTTCCCCGGTGCCCAGGTTGATGGCGTGCCCCGAGACGGTTGCCGGCGCATGCACGAGGCGGTCGATCGCGCGCGCGGTCCCCTCGACGGCATCATCGACATAGGTGAAGTCGAAGGTCTTGTGCGGCCCGAAGATCGTGATCGGCGCGCGCCGGGGCACGCGGTCGCAGAGGAGGGGGACGAACCGACCGTTCCGGCCGAGGTCATCGAACCGCCCGTAGACGTTGCTGAAGCGGAGGATGATGAAGGGCAAGCCGAAGCAGCGCGAGAAGCTGCGGATCAACGCCTCCTCGGCAAGCTTGGCGGCGGCGTAGGGGCTGGCGGCGCCCTCGAGGCGTACCGCGTCCTCGCGGACCGGCACCGTGGCCTGGTCGCCATAGACCTCGCGGGAGCTGCCGAAGATCACCGGCGTGCCGGTCTGCCGGCAGTAGTCAAGGACCCGGTGGGTGACGGTGTAGTTCTCGAGGGCGTTCGCCGGGCGCTCGACCGACTCGTGGACCTTCGCCCGTGCGGCGAAGTGCACGACGACATCGGCCTTCCCCCACGTTTCGGGGTTCACGGGGCCGGTGGCGCAGAGATCCTCAAGGCGGGTGGGGATGCGGTCGGTCCACGGATTCGGTAGGCGGTCGATTCCCGCGACCTCGATCCCGTCGTCCATCAGGCGCAGGCCGAGACTGGACCCGATAAGCCCGCTCGAACCCGTGACGATCACCCGCATCTCGTCGCCTCTCCCGTTCAGGCCAACGACCTGCCCCACGACCGGCGCGCTGCCATCCTGGGTCGCACAAGGGTACGGTCCGCGGGCCGTCGAGGGGGATGCGCCCGGCGCCACATGCCACGTCGCCAACTAGCCGGACGTCTCCAGGAGCCAATCGGCGAGGCGCAGGACGCGTGATGCCACCCAGATCGTGACGCCGTACGCGGTTATCGCCGCGGCCGGGCCGAGGGACGGGCCGACCATCTCGCGCCAGAACTGTGGGCCGACGAGGAAGATGAGGATCGCGCCGAGGGAACATCCGCCGATGGCCAGGAACACGAGGGCAATCGAGGCGATGACGCGAAACATGGCGCGGAATGTAACCGGGGACGATCCCGCCGGACACGATGGCGGCACGGCGGTACCCTCGCCCGGATGACCGGTGAGGGTGGTGCGGACCCGGTGACCGACGTGCCGGGGCGCCGACCCGGTTGCCGGATCGCGGTTGCCGCGGTCCCCCGGGCGTCGCGGACGTCGGTCGAGGGCATCCGGGCTGGTGCGGTGCGGGTGCGCCTGGCTGCCCCACCAGTCGAAGGGGCCGCGAACGAGACCCTGCGGCGGTTCCTGGCCGACCGGCTTGGCGTCACGGTGGCGGATGTCGTCATCGCGCGCGGGCAATCCGGTCGCCGCAAGCTGGTCGACGTGGCCGGCATCGACGCCGCGGGGGCGCGACGCCTCCTCGGCATCGAGTGAGGCGCGGGATACGGGGCGCGCCCTGCCGTTACTCGGTGACCGTGTACGGCTGGAACCAGTGTTCCGACTCCCCGCGCGAGTCGCGGTCAAGGTCGGTGACGGCGGCCCGGGCGGCGGCCTCGGTCGCATACACGCCGACGAGGCTGTCACTCTCGCGAAGGCTCGCGCCGGCGTCGGCCCACGAGACCGAACGGAAGACGATGAACACCTGTCCGGTGACCGGCCCGGATGGGTCCTCGTCGTCGTCGTCCTCGTCGTCGCCAGCGTCCTCGAGTTCGTCGTCGATGGGTTCGACCGAGGTGCCGAAGAAGGCGCTCAACTCTTGCTGGTGGCGGGTGGAGTCGCGTCGGACCTTCTGGCGTTCCCGGATCGAGCTCGACCGGGTTGCCGTGTCGCCAGCGGTGGTCGCGCCGGCCGGGAAGGCATCCCCGTCGCCCGGCTCGTCCACCGGTAGGGCGTCACCCGAGGTGCCAACGTTCCCCGGTGCGTCGCCTGTCGCGCCAGCTTCGCCTGGGCGTCGCCGACGGAAGAGGTCTCGTGGTTGCATCGTGGTTACCCTACATGATCTGGGGCGCCATTCGGGCGTGACCAGGGTCGCGAGGCGGCGGCGGTCGTGACGGCGCGCCTCGCGGGCGGGGACCGCCAGGGATGGAGGCCGACGACGTGGGGGACTTGGGTGATCCGGTCATCCGCGATGAGGTGGCCCGGGATGCGCAGGCGCGGTGGCAGGCTCTCGGGCAGGTCTCCGGGCCGTTGACGCGCCCATGGCGCCTCGACGATGTCGCCGCGGCGCGCGCGCGGGTTGATCCGTCGGGCCAGTTGGCGTCCCGGCTTGGCGCCGACCTGGCCGGGCGCAGCGTCCTCCTCGCGTGCGGGGGGGGCGGGCAACAGTCGGTCGCCCTCGGGTTGCTGGGCGCCCGCGTGACGGTCGTGGACCTCGATGCCGACCAGCTCGCGCGTGATCGCGAGACGTGGACGCGACGCGGCCTGCCTGCCGGGGGCCTCGCCACGATCCGGGCCGACGTGCGCGACCTTGCGCGCCTGGCCCTGCCCGGCGAACCGTTCGACCTCGCGTGGATGCCGTACTCGATCAACTTCGTGCCTGACTGTCGGCCGGTGATCGCGGCGGTCGCGGCACGTGTCGGGCCGGGTGGCCTCTTCCGCCTGCAGGCGGCGAACCCGTTCGTGCTGGGGATGCACCCGGATGACCGCGCGGGTGACGCCTACCTCCGGCGCGGGACGTACGTCGATGGCGACCGCGTGGCGGCGGCCGACCCGGAGTGGGTGTACGACCGGTCGCTGGGGGTCAAGGTGCCGCGGGCGGTCGAGTACCGCCACACGCTGGCCACGCTGGTGAACGCGACCGTCGGTGCGGGCCTGCGGGTCGTAACCCTCGAGGACGCGTTGGACGTGCCGATGGACCCGTCGGAGGCGCCTGGGACGTGGGACCACTTCTGCGCGACGAACCCGCCGTGGCTGGCGATCTGGGCGACGCGCGACTAGCCGGACGAGTGCCGGGTTCTCGTGCCGGTGCGCCCGGGCAGCTCGCCGAGGGGAATGCCGGCCCGGGCGGCGACGCGCGCGCGGGCGTCGTCGGCCTCTCGCACGACGGTCGACTCCTCGAGGGTGGCGACGCGTCCGTCGATGACCACGTGCCGGCCCGCGACCCAGACATGGCGGACGTCGTGGCGCGTCGTGGCGTGCACGAGGCGGGCGTACGGGTCGCCGCCGCCGGACTGGTGGGAACGGTCGGTTGCAACGGCGACGAGGTCCGCCTGCATGCCGGGAGAAATGGCGCCAACCTCGCCTTCAAGGCCGAGGGCGCGAGCGCCGCCCCGGGTCGCCAGTTCGAACACCTCGGCGGCCGAGACCGATCCCGGCCCGCCGGAAAGGGACGCCAGGAGGTGCGCGAGGCGCATCTCCGCCCAGGCGTCGAGGGAGTTGGCACAGGCGGCGCCGTCCGCCCCTATTCCGAGACTGACGCCCGCATCCAAGTAGCGACGGACGGGCGCGATCCCGCTGCCGAGTTTCAGGTTGGATGACGGGCAGTGGACGACGTGCGTGCCGTCGCGCGCGAGGAGGGCGACTTCCTCGGGCTCCGGCCACACGCCATGCGCGAGGACGGCGCGAGGGCCGGTGATGCCCATGCGGGCGAGGGTCGCGATGTTCGGCGCCCCATGCGCGGCGCGCACGATCGCGGCCTCGTCCGGTTGCTCGCTCGCGTGCGTATGCACGACACCGCCAGTGGCGCGGCTCCGGTCGGCGACGGCGCGAAGGGCCTCGGTGGTGCAGGAGAGGACGAAGCGCGGGCACCACGCGTGGCGCAGGCGCCCGCCCGCGGCTCCCTCCCACGCGTCGCGGAGGCGGTCGCTTTCGGCGATCGAGGTGGCGGTGTCCTCGAGGAGCGAGGCGGGCACCCCCTCGCCGGCATCCATCATCGCCTTGCCCCCGACGTACCGGATCCCCGCATCGCGCGCGGACTCGAACAGGGCGTCGGCATGGTGCACGCTGCCCATGTCGAGGACGGATGTCGTCCCGCCGCGCAGCAGCTCGTGGATGCCGAGGTCCGCGGAGGCCCGCATGGTCTCGCGATCATGGGCGCCCTCGAGAGGCCAGATGCGCTCCCGCAACCAGCGAAGCAACGGGCGCCCCTCGGCGAGGCCCCGGAGGAGGGTCTGGCAGAGGTGCACGTGTGCCTGCACGAGGCCGGGGATGAGGGTGAGGCCGCTCGCATCGACGTCGCGCGTGCCGGGGACCGGCGCACCGGGCGGGAGGACGGCGGCGATCCGGCCGCCTCGCCCGAGATGCACGTCCCTCCATGCGGTGGTACGCGCGTCGTCCATCGCGACGACGAACGCGCCGCGCAACACGACCCCGTCGGGTCCGCCACGATCCTCGACCACGCCTCGCCCTCCCACCGATCGTATCGGGACGCCAACCCGGTTGCCGGGCCCATCGCACCCGCCGTGGTCCAGGGGAACTTTACGGAATGCCGTTTGTCCTTGCTGTTGACCCTCCCGTCAGCCTCAGCATGCACCCCCAACGCTGCGGCGGGAGAGGGAAGCACCACCCCCACCCTCAGTCCCTCCCCCGCTGCGGCGGGAGAGGGAAGCACCACCCCCACCCTCAATCCCTCCCCCGCTGCGGCGGGAGAGGGAAGCACCACCCCCACCCTCAGTCCCTCCCCCGCTGCGGCGGGAGAGGGAAGCACCGCCCCTGCCCCTAGTGCCGGCCTCACGCGCCCCCACCATCGTTATCCGCGTACGCGGTCCCTCACCCGCTGCGGCGGGAGAGGGAAGCACCACCCCTGCCCCCGGGTAGCGCCCCCTTCCACTTGCCGCAACAAGCACCCCCAGCGCTGCGGCGGGAGAGGGGCGTGAGCGCGCTACACTCCGGCAGCTGGAAGGGTCGGGCGCATCCGAGTGCCGTCCCGGGGTTCGCGCGTGTCGCGGGCGCCCGCCGGCCTCGCCGGACCGGTCGTCGGCCGTGAGGCGTGAGGAACCAGCGGCACCGCGCGATGCGTGGTGCCGCGCCGCGCCCCGGCAGGACCACACCGTGCCCGACCCTAGCCTGACTGACCTGTTCTCATTCCCGTTGCTGTTCGTCGCCGCCGTGCTTGGCGGGGCGCTGAACGCCGTCGCCGGCGGTGGCACCTTCATCACCCTGCCGTGCCTGATCTTCACGGGCGTGCCCGCGATCTCCGCGAACACGACCAGCACGATGGCGCTCTGGCCGGGATCGCTGAGCAGCGTGCTGGCCTACCGGCGCGAGTTCAGCCAGTTGCGCAACCTCGGATTGCTCGCGGTGCCCAGCCTCCTAGGTGGCTACGCGGGCGCGATCCTGCTCCTGCGCACCCCCGAGGACACCTTCGTCCAACTGGTCCCGTGGCTGTTGCTGGGCGCGACCGTGCTGTTCACCTTCGGATCGACCCTGACGCGCCGCCTCCGCGACACCTTCCGGATGGGAACCACGGACGGGGTGCGCGGCGTGCTCGTCGTCGGCGCCCTGCAGGTCGCGATCTCGATCTACGGGGGCTACTTCGGCGGCGGGATCGGCATCCTCATGCTCGCGTCATTCGTGCTCATGGGCATGGAGCGCATCCATGAGATGAACGCGCTCAAGACGATCCTCGCCAGCTGCATCAACGGCGTGGCCGTCGTGACATTCATCCTCAGCGGCAAGATCTTCTGGGTGCAGGCGGCGGTGATGATCGCCGGCGGGATCCTCGGGGGATACCTCGGCGCGCACTACGCGCGGCGTTTGCCCGGCGAGCGCGTGCGCCAGTTCGTCACGGTCGTCGCCACGACGATGACGGTGTACTTCTTCGCCAAGACATACGTCCTGGCCTAGGACCGGCGCGGGCGGCGGGCCGTGGTCGCTACCACTCGCGCATGAGGTCGGCGGCGGACAGGCCGGCGTTCTGGCCGAGGCCGAAGGCGGTGGCGATCAGGTTCCGCTGCCCCGACACGATGTCGCCCGCGGCGAACAGCCCGGGCACCGGTTCGCCGTCGGGACCAAGCACCGCGCCGTCCTCGTCGACGACAAGCAGGCCCTCCTCGTCGACCTTCAGGTCCCACCCGTCATCTGGCGACAGGTACTCCCGGTTGGCCTTGAGGCTGTAGTCGACGAAGAAGCCGTCGGCCATGACCTCGCGCCCCGAGGCAAGCCGCAGGCCGAGGAGGTCGGTGCCCTTGCCGACGTGGGCGACGATCGGTTCCGTCTCGATGGCGATGCCCCGCGCACGGAGGGTCGCGAGGCGCGCTTCCGACATGTCCGGGTCGGCGCCATTGGTCAGGATCGTCACCTCGGGCGTGAAGTCCTGCGCGCCACGGGCGATGGACCACGCAAAGTCGCCGGACCCGACGACCGCGAGGTGCTTGTCGACGTGCAGGTGGCCGTCGCAGCGGATGCAGACGTGCCACCCCTTTCGGTTGCCGGCGTAGCGAAAGACGACGCGGTGCGACTGGTAGAGGCGGTTGGCGCCCTCCGTCACGTCGATGTCCGGCCAGATGTCCTCAAAGCCGCTGGCCACGACCAGGGTGCGGGCGCGAAACCGCTCGATCTTGAGCGGTTCGCCCGCCTTGAGGGGCCGGGTGGAGGCCCTGATCTCGTAGAGGAATCCCGCGGGTGCTGGCTCGCACTCCGGGGCGGGCACGCGGGTGACCCGAAGGACCATCCCGGCGCGACGCCAGATGCCCACGTGCCGGGGCGTGCCGCCGATGGAGGTGACGTGTCCCGGCTGCGCCGCCATCCATTCCCGCAGGGCGACCGCGAGTTTCGGGCCAGTGATGGCCCGGAAGGTCGGGACGTCCAGGAACTCCACGCTCTTGGACCAGAAGGCGCGGCCCTTCCGTTGGCTGACCGGCCCGGCCTCGAGGACAAGGACTGACCGCATCTGGTGGGCGACGGACACCGCCGCCTGCGTGCCGGCCGGACCGCCCCCGATGACGGCAACGTCGAAGACGTCGGGGGGAGAGGCCGGCGCGCCCCCTTCAAGACTGCCTTCGGTGGCCCCTTCGCTCACCAGTGCCGTTCCTCCTTCCACGGGTCGGCGTCGTTGTGGTAGCCGTTCTGCTCCCAGAAGCCGGGCTGGTCTTCGCGCACGAACTCGAGGCCGCGCAGCCACTTGGCACTCTTCCAGAAGTAGCGGGCCGGCACGACCAGGCGCAATGGCCACCCGTGGTCCAGGGACAGGTCGCTGCCGTCGGCCCGATGGGCAAGCAGGACCTCGTCGTCGAGAATCGCACTGATCGGCAGGTTTGCCGTGAAGCCGGCCTCGCAATGCGCGATCACGAAGCGCGCGTCGGCCGTCGGCCGGATCATGTCGAGGAGGTGGCGCATCGACACGCCTTCCCACGTCATGTCCAGCTTGCTCCACCGGGTCACGCAATGGATGTCCATCGTGCGCTCGACCGTCGGGAGGTCGCGGAACGCCCGGTAGTCCAGGGTGACCGGGTTTTCGACGTGGCCCCAGGCGCGGAACGACCAAGTCGCCTCGACGAACCGGGGGACGCCCCCGAAATGGAGGACCGGCCACCCGTTCGTGACGAACTGGCCGGGCGGGACGCGATCGCGGACGGGTTCGGGCACCCGCTCGCGCAGGGCCGCGACCTTGGCCTCGTCGACGCCCTTGCCCTTGAGCTTGGCTGGCAAGCGAAAAAACACGTCAGCTCCTCCCTCGCCGAAGTGTACGAGGGCGTGCGGTCGTGCCGGCGCGGGTCGTGGCGACTAGCGACCGACCGGCGACCCGGGCAGTTTCCCTGCGTGGGCGGACGCAGGCCCGTGGGGATGGCCCGCATACATCGCGCGCTGCACGATCATGAGGGCAAGCATGCCGAGAAGCATCGCGACGTGCGACGCAACGTTCACCGCCCCGGAGAACTCGGGCCAAATGAAGCCGGCCGCGTGGATCGGGATCGTGGGGACGACCATCGCCAGCGACATCTCGGCCCCGTGGCGCCAGGAGTGCCCCCGGTAGCGCATCCACAGGACCATCGGGACGATCATGGCCAGGTCCATCGAGGCGATGCCGGCAAGGGTGCCCCAGGTCGAGTCAACCGTCCCGGACACGTCGTGGGGCACCCCGAATCCATCGCCGACTGCCAGGCGGGTTGCCAGGCCGAAGGGGATCATGCCCGCGAACATCGCGACGACCATCTCGAGGTAGTGGCGAATGAACGATCCCATCCGGGGGATCGTATCGACGGCGGCTGGGCCTCGCGTGCGGGTTTCCCCCGGAGATCGGGGAGCGGCCCGCGCCGGGTGGGCGCCGCTACACTGGCCGGGCAGTCCAGAGAGACGGCCTGCCGTGCCGGCCGACAGCGCACCCCGGGGGATCCCACGATGACCACGACCACGCCCGCGCGCCAGGCCACGGCCAGCGACGACGCGTCCGTTCCCGCGCCTCGCACCGGTGGCGAACTGATCGTCGATGGACTCATCGCCTCGGGCGTTCGCCATGCGTTCGGCATCGCTGGCGTCCACAACCTGCCCCTTTACGACGCCCTGCATCGACGGGGGGGCATCGACACGTTCGTGACGCGCCACGAACAGGGGGCGGCCTTCATGGCCGACGGCTACGCGCGCGTGTCGGGCACGCCGGGGGTCGCACTCGTCACGACCGGTCCGGGGATCACGAACACCGTGACGCCGATCGCCGGGTCGTGGTCCGACTCGGTACCGGTCCTGGTGATCGGCACGGCCGGCGAGGTCCCCCTCCTTGGCAAGTACAAGGGGTACCTGCACGAGTACAAGGACCAGCATGGGGTGATGACGTCGGCGGCCGGAAGCCACCTCGTGACCCGCACGGAGGACCTCGAGGCGGCGACCATCCAGGCGATCGCGGCGATGCGGACGGGGCGTGCGCGACCGTCCGTCCTCGAGGTGCCGATCGACGTGATGGCGGCCTCCGCCGCGGTTGCGCGGACGCCGCGACCCGCACCGGCGGAGGTTTCGGCGCCGGATGCCGGGGCGATCCGCCGAACCGCCCGGATGCTCCACGCGGCGCGCCGGCCGATCATCTTCGCCGGGGGCGGCGTCGCCAGTGCGGGGGCCGAGAGGCTCCTGCTGCGCCTTTCGGAACGGTTGCGAGCGCCGGTGCTGACGTCGATTCTGGGCAAGGGCGCGATCCCCGACAGTAGCCCCTGGGCGGCGGGTTGCACGTGGCGCACCTCGTCCGGCCCGGCGGACGGCTACCCCGATGCGTGGCGCACGGCGGATGCCGGCCTCGTCGTCGGCAGCCGGATGACCGGAATGTCCACGCGCGCGTGGCGGCTGCCGCTGCCCGCGCAACTGGCTCACCTGGACGTCGACGCGAGCGAGATCGGCAAGTCGTACCCGGTGGCCGAGGCCCTCGTCGGCGATGCCCGCGCGGGCCTGATCGCCCTCCTGGAGGAACTTGATCGCCTCGGCACGACGACGGCATCCGATTGGCGCGCCGAGGAGGTCCAGGGCGCGCGTGACACCGACGACGCCCTCGGACGTGAGCGGTGCGCCGATGCCCTCACGATTGTCGACCAGTTGCGTGACGGGATCCCGGACGACGGGATCCTGGCCCTCGACCAGTCAATGGCCTGCTACTGGTCGGTCCGCCACTACCGCGTCAACGCGCCCCGGCAGTTCCTCTACCCGGCAGGGTCGGCCACCCTCGGGTTTGGCCTGCCCGTCGGGATCGGGGCGCAGGTCGCGGCGCCGGACCGGCAAGTGGTCGTCCTCGCCGGCGACGGCGGTTTCATGTTCACGTCGAACGAGCTGGCAACCGCGGTGCAGTACGCGCTGCCGGTGACGACGATCGTGTGCAACGACGACGCCTACGGGATGATCAAGGCGTCACAGGAGCGGCGGTACGGCGGCCGGGTGATCGACACGGTGCTGCGCAACCCCGACTTCGTGGGGTTCGCGCGGTCGTTCGGGGCGCATGCCGAGAAGTTGGGCGGGCCGGACGAGATCGCCGGCGCGATCCGGGCGGCGCGGCACCGCGTGGGGCCGACGGTCTACGTGCTCGACATCGTGCTCGAGCCGCCGTTCCACTGAGCGGCGGACGAGTGCGAAGGGGGGACGGGTGCGAAGGGGGGACGGGTGCGAAGGGGGGACGGGTGCGAAAGGTGGGACGGGTGCGAAAGGTGGGGCGTGGTCAGTTGCGGACAAGGCCCTCGTCGCGGGGGTGCGCCTTCTCGAAGACGATGCGCCGCGCCTCGATGGTGGTGAACCCCTGCCGCTCGAGTTGCGTGCACCAGGATGCAAGGGTGCGCTTCGTCGGCTTGCGCCCGGGCCGTGGCGCCGCGGTGGCTGCGGGCGCCGACGCGCGGTTCGTCGCCTCGGCGCGACGACGCGATGCCGGGCGCCCCGTGACCTCGGTGCCGTCCGCCCCGGCGCCAACGTCTCCGTCTTCGATCACCATGCCTTCTCCTGCCGGATCGTGCCGGTCAAGCCGACGGTTCCCCGGACCAATGATAGTGCGCGAGGATAGGGCGCCGCGCGAACCGATGGGGGTTGCCGCCCGTCTTTGACATGGCGAGGTCCGCGGCGCACGTGCCGCACGGCCCGGAACGATGCTTGACCCGAGGAGCGAACGCCATGCCAATGCCCCGGCCTCGTCGCGCCCCTGCCCGCCCTGGCGGGCCGCGTCCCGCGGAATCCACGGCCGAGGCGCCGCGTGACACCGACCTTCCAGACGATGGCACCGGCACGTCAAGCGCCGGCGTCGCCGGGGACATCGGGATCGCCTTCGGCGTCGAGGTGATCGGGACCTTCCTGATCGTCTTCGCGAGCGTCGCGTCAATCGTGGTGACGCAAGCGCAGGACGTGGCGGGTGCGGCCCTTGGCGCCGGCCTGGCGACGGGGGTCCTCGTCGCGTCGCTCGGACACTTGAGTGCCGCCCTGTTCAACCCGGCGATCGCCGTCGCCTTCGCCGTCACCGGTCGCCTCTCGCCCTCCCGGGCCGCCCTTGCAGTGCTCGGCCAGGCCATCGGGTCCGTCCTCGGCGCTGGCGCGGTCGCGTTCACGTTCCCGGCGGAAGTCGTCTCGAAGGTCGGCAACGCCACCCCAGGGATCGGGCCGGGCGCGACGGACGTCGCCGCGGCCGCCGTGGAGGCCATCGCCACCTTCCTCGTCGTGACCGTCCTGTACGGCAGCTGGTTTGACGAGCGGAACCGGTCCGCACTCGGGCCGCTGTACGTCGGCTTGGCGGTCACGGCGGCGATCATGGCCACCGCATCGATCTCCGGCGGGGCATTGAACCCGGCCAGGTGGTTCGGGCCCGCGCTCTACAACGCCACGTACGAGAACGGTTGGGTCTGGATCGTCGGGCCGACGCTTGGCGCGGTTGTCGCGGGCGCGACCTACCAGTTCGGCTTCATGCGCGGTCGCGCCCACTGACGGGTGGCCGGTGCAACCGTGACCGGTAACGCGCGTTCTGTACGGTGAAGCCCCGCGAGCGCGGCCACGCGGACGGGGCTCGACCAAGGGGCCGTCGGTACCGCTTGTACCGGCGGCCCCGCTGGATTCCGGGGCCAGAGCGTCAGGCCTCGCCTGATGCCCCGGCCTCGCCGTAGGCCGCCAAGGTCGTCGCGTCGGGCGGGTACGTGCCGATGATCGATGCCCCGCCGGAGATACGGGCGAGGATGAAGCGCTCCCGGCGCTCCTGCTCGATCGCGCGGGCGGCGGACTCCTCGACGAGGTGCCGGGGCACGACGATCACGCCATCATCGTCGCCGACGATCGCGTCACCCGGGTAGACGGCGACGCCCCCGCAGGCGACGGGGCGCTGGACGTCGACCGGATGGTGGATGGTCACGTTCGTGGCGGCGTGCGTGCCGGCGCTGTATGCGGGCAGGCCGACGGCCGCGATCCCCGCGGCGTCGCGGAAGGACCCGTCGGTCACGATCCCGGCGGCGCCGCGAACGCGCATGCGCGTGACCAGGATGTTTCCGATCGTCCCGGCATCGACCTGCTCGCGCGCGTCGATCACCATGACGTCGCCCGGTCCGACATGCTCGACGGCGACCCGTTGGGCGTTGGCAAGGTTGTCGAAGCGGCCCTCGAGGGCATCGCCATCAAGGTCCTCGCGCATGGGGACGTAGCGAAGCGTGTACGCCTTGCCGACGAGGCGGCGACCCATGGCGACGGGACGCACGCGCCGCATGAACGGGGTGCGGATCCCCAACTTGAGGAGGACGGAGGTCAGGGTCGCCGTGCTGACCCGTGCGAGGCGCTCGGTCGCCTCGGCGGCGAGGGGCGGGCTTGGCGTCGGGTCGTAGTCCCGGGCAGGGGGTGTGGTCATGGGGCGCCAGTGTACGCGCGCCACGGCGTCCGGACCGGGACCGCCTGCACGAAAACCACCGCTTCAGACGGTCGGGAACGGGTAGCCCTTCACGGCAAGGTCGATCGCGACGGCGGCGCGCCGGAAGTAGTCATCAAGGGTCGGTACGAGGTCCGCCATGGCCACGACCCCGACGCCGCCCGTCCCGTCGGGCAGGCGCTGGCGTGACGCCACGGTCGTCCGCTGGCGGGTCACGAGCTCAAGGAAGGCCTCAACGGTCACGAGTTCGAGGGCCTTCACCTCCTCGGGGTTCGGTCGGAAGGAGTCGAATGGCAGCGGCGTGCGCCACAGGTAGACGTCCTGCACCTCGCGGTCCCTGATCCCTGCCTCCATGTCGCAGACGGCGATGCGGGTGCCGAGGGGGCGCAAGTCGGCGAGGGGCGCCCCCTGTCCGACCTCTTCGGGCATTTCGCGGATGACGTCGGCAAGGCCCTCGCCGGTACGGTAGTGGCCGCCGACCGAGACATCGATGCGCCCGGGATAGGTGTCCTTGTCGTCGGCGCGGCGCTGCAGGAGGACCGAGGGGGACGCCTCGCCGACCTCGATGACGATCCAGCAGTGGAAGGCCCGGTGCCAGTCCCCATGCCGGTGCACGAGGTCGCGGCGGCGCGTGCGGCCGGTCGGAATACCGTTCGGGCCGAGCACGTCGAACCGCTCGGGACGCGTCGGGCGGGCCATGGCGGCACCTCCTAGCTGGTGCGGACGAAGACCACGAAGACGCCCGACTGGAAGGCCACCTCGTAGCGGGTGCGGAGGAAGTCGTGGGCGATCCGCCCGAGGACGGGGTCCCAGAGGAAGAGGGCGAGGACGTCGATCTCGCTGCCGAGGAGGCTCGCGTCGAAGCTGGGGATGCCAGCACTGGCCCGTCGCTCGATGTCCGCCCACCAGACGTCCTGGTCGATGAAGGCGTCCTCGCGGGCGTAGTAGGCCACCTCGCGCGCGGCGACGTATCGCTCGCCGGGCTTGAGGATCGTGTCGAGGTAGGCGGCGACCTCCCGCTGCCCAGTCACGCCGTAGTTGTAGGCCGTCGAGTAGGCGGCGTCGGCCTGGGCGACATTGACGCCCCAAGACCATGCCCCGGTAAGGAGGACCGCAAGGATCGCGAGCTGTCGGGGAAGGTGGTGGCGCCCGAGGAGCGTGCCCATGATCAGGAAGCCGAAGCCGGCGACGCCGGGCCAGGCGACGAGGGGCAACAGCCAGTCGTAGCCCCGGAAGAGGACGAGGCGGTCGCCCGCGACGAGCGAGTAGTAGCCGGTCATGCCGGCGAGGACGATGGCGTACGCGGGTGGTTCCCACCACGAGAGGCGACCGACGACCCGGGCAAGGAAGTATCCGACGACGACGGCCGCGAACGGCATCATCGTGATGTGGTATTTCGGGAAGGACCCGGCAAGCTTGATCAGGTACACGAGCCCGGTACCCGCGCCGGCGATGGCGACGAAGTCGATCGGTTCGAAGCCGAGGCGCACGCCCTTCGCGGTGGCCGAATCCCGGTCGCGACGCCCGCGCACCCACCGCCAAGGACTTGCGGCGATCTCGCCGAGGCGCATGAGCCCGGCACCGATGAAGAGGGCGAGCAGGTAGGGGGAAGTCCAGAGGGCGACCTGGCTGGCGAGGTCGAGGACCACGAGCGGGTCGTGTTGCCATGCGGCGGTCGACCCGGCGGCCTCCTCGAACTCGAGCCAGAGGACGCGGAACGGGAACTCGAACGGCATGCCGAGGCGCTTCGCCACCCACCACCAGGACCCGAGGAAGAGCCCCGTGCCTCCGCACGCGATGACGGGCAGTTCGAGCACGAGGCGCCACGGACGCCAAGGGCGGCCGACAACGCGGTAGCCGGTCGCCGCGGCGATGACGGCAAGGACGGTGGTCATCTTCGCCCAGAGGCAGAGGGCGATCGCAAGGGTGGCGAGGAGGGTCAAGGCCCAGGTCACGGGATGGTTGAGGGGCCGGGCATTGCCGAGGAGGAGGACGTACGCGAGCATCGCGAGGGCAACCGTCGCGACAAGCACGGTGCCGTCGATGTCGAGGAGCAGGGCGCTCTGGACGACGAACGGGTTGGTGACGTAGAGCGCGGCGGCGACGGCCGCGAAGGTCGGCGCCGCCCGGGTGATCGGCGCGGTGACGGCGAGTGTCGTCAGGAAGACGACCAGCCCGGTCGCGGCGGCGGCGGCGACCCCAAGGCCACGCGCGGTCCGTTCGGTCTCGCCGAACCGGGCGTACGCCTCACCGAGGGCGTACACGTACATGGGCGGGTGCCAGAGCGCCCAGTTGAATCGCTGCGAGAAGTCGCCGGGGACGAGGGTCTGCAGGTGGCCGAGGTTGCTCCACGGCAGGCCCGTCGTGGCCACCGCGTGGCCCGCGAAGGCGAAGGCGGCCTCGTCGTAGACGTAGGGCTTGCCGAGTTGCGGTTCGGCGAACGACCACGCGAGGGCGGCGGCAACGCCGAGGATCGCGATCGCCAGCAGCCATGCCCCGGTCGTCTCGAGGGCGAGGCGCAGTCGCGACGCCGGCATCCGGTCGCTCGACTCGAAGGCGTCAGACCCGTCGACGGGTCCACCTTGATCGGCCTCGGCCGGGAAGCCTCCCGGAACGGGAAGGTCCACTTCCAGTGGGGCTGGCGTGTTGGGAGTGGTTGGGGTGACGATCGCGACCACCATGGGCGGCGTGTGGCGGCGCAGTTCGGCGACCCGCGGTCGAGAGGGTACCGATGCGCCTGCCGCCGGCGCTCCGGCCTACGGGTGCGCTACCGGGATGCGACGGACGGCCCCCACCCTCAGTCCCTCCCCCGCTGCGGCGGGAGAGGGAAGCACCGCCCCCTCCCCCGTTGGTCCGCGGGCCATGGCTCGCACCGGAAGCCGGGGCTGGTTGGCGACCTTCCCCTCCGACCGCTGAGATGTCGGACAGGTTCCTGGTGCTACGCGAGCGCGATCAGGGCGGGGCGTGCGAGCGCCGGCGTGCCCGCGGGGAAATCCGCGATCCAGGGCGTCGCCCGCTCGCGGCGTCGCCGGTCCGTCAGGCCTAGGGCCCGCTCGGCGGGTGCCCAGGCAACGGCGGCGGCGTAGAGGAAGAGGGCGCCGATCGCTCCAACGGCGCGGGAGGCCGCCCCGACCGGCCCGCGTCGAGGCCGGCGCAAGCGGAACGGGCGGAGGCGCGTGAAGCGCGGCGTCGTGGCATGGGCATTGCGGGTGCTGGCGAGACCGAGGCTGACCACTGCCATGACGTCGCTCCTTCGGTGGCGGTCCAGCGAGGGGCCACACGGCCCGGACGCCGAGAGTGGACTGCCACTTGACGGAACGTCGGACGCTGGTCATCGTCTCGCGTCGCGACAGGTGGCGGACCGGGCCGCGGCAGGACGCGGCCGCCGGATGCCGCGGCGCCGCAATCTTGGAAGTCCCGGTCGTATCCTGCCCGTGATGGGACCGCAGATGGCCGGGGGCGAAGCGCGCGACGTCCAGGTCTGGCAGGCGCTGCGTGCTGCGCGCGAGCGCCCCGACCCGGGAGACCCGGCGACGTCGGTCGGTCCGCTTGACCAGTCGCGCGAGGCATTCCTCGCATGGGTACGCGCCGCGGGCGAGCCACATGTCGTGCGCGAGCACCCGCCGGTGCGCCACGCACGCCACCTCGCGGCATCGTGGGGGATGGCGCTTGGGGACGCGGTGCGCGCGACGCTGTTCGATGCCGACGGCGCGACGGTCCTGGTCGCGGTACCGGCTGACCGGAAAATCGACGCGCCGCGGCTGCGGGTGGCGCTCGGTGTTGCCCGGGTCGCCGTGTTGCGGGCCGACCGGGGCGTCGGGCGCCTGGGGTGGGTCAACCTTCCGGGCGATCCCGGGGCGTTGCCCGGCCTGCCGGGGCCGTTCGGTGCGCACCTCTTCTTCGATCCGGAGGTGCTCGACCGCGACGAGGTCGTGGTCGCCTTCTCGCCGACCTCGTCGGTGAGGGTCGGGCCGGGCGCCTACTTGGCGGCCACGGGCGGGACGAGGCTGGCGTGCGTCGGCATCACGCGCCTGTTGCCTGAGGGCGGATCGGTTGAAGACCCGCCGCGCGACCGCGCGTAGCGTTCGGCCACGACCAGGCGGGGCGACGGCATGTCGTGCGCCACTGGCATCGTCAGCGCGACACCACGGCGCTGGAGCGAGCGAGATGCGCGCGCACCCAGGACGGTGGCCCAAGGACCGGGCATGGCGCACCAAAAAAAATCCCGCCCCCATTTCTGGAGGCGGGAAAATGCCCGGGCAATGGCCTATCTTCCCACACCGTCTCCAGTGCAGTATTGTCGGCGCTGCTGCGTTTCACGACCGTGTTCGGGATGGGAACGGGTGGGTCCGCAGCGCTCGGATCACCTAGACAGCCAGATACTAGCACGTCCGGCCGGGACGCGCAAGTCCGCGGTGACGCGTGCCCGTCACGCGGGATCGGGTTCGACACGGACCTCGATGCCGATCGACCGGATGACCCCGGCGACGGCCTCGGCGCGCTCGCGCGGGCCCACGTACGGCACGGCGCTGCCGGTGGCATGGATCTCGTTCGCGTGTCCCTCGGCCTCGGGGCGCGACAGTCCCGGCACCGCGCGCATGAGGATCCGGATCACCTCGTCGAACGTGTTGTGGTCGTTGTTCAGGACGACGACCCGGAACGGCGGGAGGAGGCGCCGGAGGAGCTCCGGGTCGAAGTCCCGTTCGCGCACCGGCGATGCCGGCGCCTGGACTGCCCTGTCGGGGGACTCGCCGCCGGCCGGCGCCGTCGCCAGGCGGAACCGCGGGACCGTGTTGACCATGCTTGCTCGATCTTGAATCATCTCGTCCACGACGACTGGAACGCGCCGGTGCCCGGAAGCGACCCAACCGGTCGCGCCGGGCACCTTTGCTATGGTGGCTGAATGCCCGCCGACGTCCGGCCGCTCGTAATGATCATCCTCGATGGCTGGGGGATTGCGCCGGACGGGGTGGCGAACGCGATCACCTCCGTGCCGACACCGTGCCTCGACGCCTTAGCGCGCGAGGGGGTCTCATCGGTCCTTGAGGCGGCGGGCGAGGCGGTCGGCCTGCCCGACGGCCAGATCGGAAACTCGGAGGTCGGGCACCTGAACCTTGGCGCGGGCTTCCGCGTCATGCAGGAACTGCCCCGCATTGATGCCGCGATCCGCGACGGGTCATTCGACGAGAACCCGGCACTCGTCGGGGCGGTGCGCCACGTCCTCGGTGCGCCAGGTCGCACGCTGCACCTCGTCGGCCTGACCAGTCATGGGGGGGTGCACTCGCACGCGCGCCATCTTGACGCGATCGTCCGCCTAGCCTCGCGCCATGGCCTGGGGCGCGTTGCCATCCACGTGATCCTCGACGGGCGCGATACCCCGCCCCGCCAGGCCCTCAAGGACCTGCCCGGGCTGGAAGCGGTCCTGGGGGCCACGGGGACTGGCCGGATCGCGACCGTGTGCGGTCGCTACTACGCGATGGACCGCGACAAGCGGTGGGACCGCGTCGCGCGCGCCTACGCGACGATCGTCGGGGGCGAGGGGCCGCGGTTCGCCTCGGCGGCGGCGGTGATCGAGGACGCCTACGCGCGGGGCACAACCGACGAGTTCGTCGAACCGGCGGTCGTCGGCGACCCGGTGCCGGTCGCGGATGGTGACGCGGTCGTCGTGTTCAACTTTCGCGCCGACCGCGCCCGGGAGTTGTGCCACGCCCTCCTGCTCCCCGACTTTGACGGCTTCCCGCGAGGCCGGTTTTCCAGGGACCTGCACGTCGTGACCTTCGGGGAGTACGAGGTCGGCTTGCCGGTGACGGGCATCGCGTTCCCGCCCAAACATGTCGAGGTGCCCTTGGCACGCGTCGTGAGCGACGCCGGGTTGGGGCAGTGCCACCTTGCCGAGACGGAAAAATACGCGCACGTAACCTTCTTCCTGAACGGCGGGCGCGAGGCGCCCTTCCCCGGGGAGGATCGCGTCCTGGTGCCGTCGCCGCGGGTGGCCACCTACGACCTGCAACCGGAGATGAGCGCGCCGGCGCTTGCGCAAGCCGGGGCCGACCGGATCAGGGCGCACGACGACGCCCTCGTGGTGATGAACTTCGCGAACGGGGACATGGTCGGGCACACGGGTGTCATCGGGGCGGCGCAGGCGGCGGTCGCGGCGGTTGATGCGGCCGTCGGCACCGTCGTCGCCGCGGCGCGGGCGCGCGGGCGCATCGTCGTGGTCACGTCCGACCACGGGAACGCCGAGACGATGGCGGACCCGGTGACCGGTGGCCCGTGGACGGCCCACACGACAAACCCGGTCCCCCTGGTCGTCGCCGGGGCGCCGGCCGGCACGGCGCTTGTCCCGCGGGGCGACCTGTCGATGGTCGCACCGACGGTCCTGCGGCTCATGGGCTTGCCGGTGCCCGCGTCGATGACCTCGCCGGACCTCATCGCCTGAGGGCAGGCGCGCCGCGTGGTCCCGCGGGTCGGTGGTGCCTATCCTAGGCGACGATGGAACCTGCGTTTGACGTGATCGTCCTCGGCCTCGGGGTGATGGGCGCCTCGGCGGCCTGGCAGCTGGCAGGGCGCGGCGCGCGCGTCCTCGGGATCGATGCGCACCCGCGGGGGCACGTCCTCGGGTCCTCGCACGGCCGGAGCCGGATCATCCGCGAGGCGTACTACGAGGCCGTCGAGTACGTGCCCCTCGTGCAACGTGCCTTCGGACAGTGGCGCGACCTTGAAGCGGAAGCCGGGGCGTCCCTCCTCCAGATGACGGGATGCCTGAACATCGGGCGCCCGGGTACGCCAGTCGTCGACGGGGTGATCGCGAGCATCGGGGCGCACCGACTCGAGGCGGAGGTCCTCGATGCGAGTGCGATGGGCCGACGGTTCCCGGCATTCCGTCTCCCGGAGGACCAGGTCGGGGTGTACCAGCCAAACGCGGGGATCCTGGATGCTGACGCGTGCGTCGGCGCCCTGCTTGATGGCGCCGCGCGGCGCGGGGCGACGATCCGGCACGCGGAGGCGGTGTGGTCGTGGCGTGCCGACGGTGACGGGGTCGTGGTCGAAACCGGCATCTCAACGTATCGCTCGGGTCGGCTGGTCATCGCGGCTGGCCCATGGTCTGCCGCGGTGCTAGCGGACCTCGGCTTGCCCCTGCAGGCGGTCCGCCAGTACGTGACCCACTTCGAACCGGACGAGCCGGCACGCTTCACGGCGCCAACGTGTCCCGCATTCATCTGGAGCGTGCCTGAAGGGGACATCTACGGGATCCCGTACCTGCGTGGCAGCGGCATGAAGTTCGGCGGGCATGATCCCGGTGAGCCGTGCACGCCCGAGACGGCACGGCGCGAGATCGGCTCGGAGGAGGTTGACCTCGTCCGGGGCATCGTGGAGCGGTGCTTGCCGGGTAGCACGGGGGCCTTCATCGCCGCCCAGGCGTGCCTCTATACCTTGACCCCCGACCGCCACTTCATCGTCGACCGGCACCCGGCGCACCCGCAGGTGTCGTTCGCCGCGGGGACTTCCGGCCACGGGTTCAAGTTCGGGCCGACGGTCGGAGAGGTGCTGGCCGACTTCGCGCTGGCAGGCGAGACGCGCCACGACGTGGGGTTCCTCGCGGCGGCGCGGTTCGGGCGGGCGCCGGCGGCGGATCGCTAGGTGCCATCCCTCGCGGCGTCGAAGATAAGCCGGCGAGGGGAGTGGAGGATCCCGGCGGGACGTCGGCGCACCCCAGATACTGTGCAAGATACCTGAGCGAGTGGCGCCCGGGTCGTGCAGTTTCCGCCTGATCGCCGTGGACTCCGGCACCTACCATGGTTTCATGTCGCGTGCCGTCGGTTGCTCCACCGGGATCATGTGCATCGTGCACAAGATGGCGCGGCGTGACGGACGGCCCCCTTCCATCGGCCGCAAGCGCCCCACGCTTCGCGGGAGCGGGAGGAATCGCCTCCACCCCGCCGCCCCGACCCTCGATCACGCCGCCGGCGGGAGCGGCGCATGACGACGGTCGCGGCGCTTTGCGACGGTGCCTTCCCTAGCGGAACACGGCAACACGGCGGTCACGCCGGCGCCGGGCGGATGGTGACCGGCACGGCGCGGTACCGGGCACGGACGCCTGCCTTTCCGGCCCTGCGGGGCGGGGAGCTGGGCCTCGTCCCGGTCACGCTGATGGCAGCGGGAGGCGCGCCGGGCGAGCTCGACCGTCTCGTGGTGCAACTCGCCGCCGCCAACTTGGCCGGGATCGTGCTGTTCGATACCCAGTCGGTGCCGGTGACGGTCGCGCAGACGGCCGATGCCCACGCGCTGCCGCTCTTCACGGCTCCACCGGGTTGCACGCCCGATGCGTTCGACCTGGCCGTGACCGTCGCGCTCGCCCAAGGGCGGGAATCGCTCCTCGCTCAGAGCCAGGCGGCACAGGCGCGCTTCGCCGCGCTGGCGATGGCCGGAGCCGGACGCCAGGCGATCGTCGACGAACTTGCGCGGATACTGGGCGTCCCGACGGCGTGGGAGGACACCGACGCGCGCTGCATCGCCTGGGCGCTGCCGCCGGACGGCATGCCTGCCGCGTTGCGGGAACTCGCCGCTGACGTGCCTGCGCTGCTCCGACCGGCACGCCTGGACCTACTGCGTTGGGCGCGGGGCGTCCGTCCTAGGGGTGATCGGCCACCGGCGGTCGACGCGCTGGCCTTGGGCGACGGCAGGATCGGACTTCCGGTCCCGTGGCACCGCTTGGTCGTACCGATCACGCACGGCCCGCGCCACCTTGGCTACCTGTCGGCCATCGTCCCCCGTCCTCCCTTCCACGCGGGTACCGATGTGCCTGCCGGCGCTCACTGGGCGCCGGTCCAGGCGGATCCGGGGACCGTGATCCCGATGGTCGCGGCCGCGATGTCGGCCTCGCTCGAAGAGTCTCGTACCCGGGTCGCGACGGATGCGCAGGGGTCCGCGATCCAGGCCTTCCTGATGGAGTGGGTTGACGGAAGGCTTGACGGTATCGGTCAGGCCGAACGGCTCGGTGTTTCGCTCGGCCTCGAGATGGCGGGGCCGTTTCGCGCCATCTTGGTCGAACTAGAGCGAGACGCGTCGGAGGATGCGCTGGGCCTGGCCGCGCGCGAGACGGTCAGCGTCCTGGAGGCGACATGCGGAAGGCAGGCGGGCGGGCCGCCGGTTGCCATCTGGGCGCCCATCTCCGCGCGACGGGCGATCGTGGCGATGCTGACCGACACGCCTTCCCGGCGGACCGCCGACCTGATGGGACCGCTACGCCGCACGATCGAGGACGGGCCTGCCCGGCGCATCGGCGTTAGCCGCGCGGTTTCGGATCAGGCGATGATCGCGCGGGCGGTGCGTGACGCGAACCGGGCGCTTGACGTGGCCACGCGCGTCGCTGGTGCGCCACGGGCGATCGCGTTCGATGAGATGGGCGTATACCGACTGCTCACTGGCGCGGATCCCGACGAGTTGACGGAGTTTTGCGACGCCACCGTCGGCGCGCTTCGGGAGGCCGACGTACGCAATGGCGGCGGCTTGATGCAGACGCTTGAAGCGTTCCTCGCGGCGGGCGGGGGGCTGCAGGAGACGGCGACCGCCATCCACGCGCATCGCAACACGGTCTCGTACCGGATCGAGCGCATCGAGCGGCTGCTCGGCACGTCGGTCCGCGATCCCGAGGCCCGGCTGGTCCTGGGACTCGCCGTCCGAGCTCGCGCCCTCCTTGGCGACGCGGCTTCGCGGTAGCGGGGAGCCTTCACGACCCCCACCATCGTTATCCGCGTACGCGATCCCTCCCCCGAGACGGCCCCCTCCCTCAGTCCCTCCCCCGCTGCGGCGGGAGAGGGAAGCACCACCGAGGCTCCGTTGGGGGGGTGCGGGTCGTGGCGTCGCTACGTCTTGCGCGGGGTCTCGGGTTCGGGCATACCGGACGCCCGGCGCAACGCCTTCCAGGCGCCGTCAAGGAGGGTTCTCGCCTCCTGGCCGTCAGCGGCGAGCGCCCGCAGGGCGACGCCCGCATCGTTGGGGAGGAGGGAGACGCCGGCGGCGCGCGCGAGGTCGGACGGGCCGCGTGCGAGGCAGTCGCGCAGGTTATCGACTGCCGCGTCGCGAACGCCGCCGGGCACGAAGGCGAGGACCGTCACGATCGTGCCCCGTCCTGATGGAAGCGTGTCGCGAAAGTGGCGTGCCCCTGCAGGCGCGGGTGCGAGCACCTGCGCATCGACGACGAGGAGGCGCCCGTCCGGCCGCCGCGCGATCGTGCGAGTCGCATACGCCGCCGCGTCGTGCCATTCCCCACGCGCGACCCGTCCGGGCAGGACGGTGTCGGCGACGAGCACCGTGGCGTCCTCCGCCACCGTGACCGTCAGGTCGGAACGGAAGGCCGCCCCCCGGTAGGGGATCGTCGCGTCCGGCCACCACTCGATGGTGGAACCCGGTCCGGCGCGCAGGTCGATCCGTTGGCGCACGTCGTCGCCCGCGCCGTCGGTCTCGGACCGGTCGCCCCCGTAGAGGCGGGTCGCGCCGGTAGTGGTCACGTGGAGGCGGCTCCCGCTTGCCGCCTCGACTTCGATGGCAAGCCGGTCCCCGGCGATCAACCCGCCGCCGAGCATCGCGACGTAGGCGTAGGCCATGTCGGGTGCGGTGGCGTCCGGGTAGAGGAGGCGTCCGAGGTGCACCGGTGCCCGGTGCCCGCCCGTGCCCCGGCGCGCCCGTCCCTCTCCGCCCGGTCGGTGGACCGCAAGCCGAAGCCACCCGTCGGTGCGCGCCGGGCGGATCAACCCCACCCCCTGGCTTGGGTAAAAGCTCCCACGTTGCACGGGAGAGGGGAGAGAGGCGCGCCCCGACGCAGTCGTCCCGTCATCACGCGGCGCTCGAACTCCACCTAGAAGAGCACGTCTTCCAGTAGGCGCGCGACGACGTCGCCGATGCCGTCGCCGGTCGCGCAGTTGGTGAAGAGGAAGGGGCGTTCCCCCCGCATCCGGCGCGCGTCGCGTTCCATCACGCCGAGGTCTGCCCCGACGTAGGGCGCCAGGTCGGTCTTGTTGATGACCAGGAGGTCGCTCTGCGTGATGCCGGGCCCGTTCTTGCGCGGGATCTTGTCGCCGGCGGCGACGTCGATCACGTAGACGAAGTAGTCGACGAGGAGCGGGGAAAAGGTGAGGGTGAGGTTGTCGCCACCGCTTTCGATAAAGATGACGTCGGAGTCGGGGAACTTCTGCACCATCTCCTCGACGGCGGCGAGGTTCATGCTCGGATCCTCGCGGATCGCGGTGTGCGGGCAGGCGCCGGTCTCGACGCCGAGGATGCGCTCCTCCGCGAGGATGCCCTTGAGCGTGCGCCGGACGTGGTTGGCGTCCTCCACGGTGACGATGTCGTTGGTGATGACGACGATGCGCGTTCCGGCGGCGATCAGTCGCGGGACGACCTGTTCGATCAGCGCGGTCTTCCCGGACCCGACCGGGCCGCCAATGCCGACCCGCGGGATGCGCAGGGGCAGCGGTGCGGCACCGGCCTGCGACGGGGCGCGGGCCGGGGTCAACACCGCGCCGGGGTATTCGACGGCAACCATTTGAACCCTCCTCTGGCGCAGGCTTGGCGCGCCGGTCAACTCATGAAGAGGCGCACGTGCGCCGTTTCGTGACGCATCTGGCAGGCGTCGAACCGAACGTGCCCCGGCCGGGACTCGCGCCAGTCGGCGGCGAGCGAGTCGGAAGCGATCGCCGTCATGACCGGTGCCAAGTGGCGCAGGATCGACTGCGTCTGTTCGTGATCGACCTTCATCAGGCGCAGGGCGGCGCCAAGGAGGCCGGAGGCCGCGCCATGCAGGGATGCGAGGACGGCAGACGGCGCGTCGCAGCCGAACGCGGCGGCGGCGGCGCCGAAAGCCACGGAGTACGGGAGCGGTTCGCGGCGCGCGACGAGAGCCCGAAGGGCGACGGCACCAGTCGTTTCGCCCATGAGCTTCACGGCGAGCGCGGCCATGCGCGCACCCGGGCGAGCGGCGGCGGCGCGTCCCTCGCGGGGTAGGCGGGACGCATGCGCCCACGCGGCGAGGTCGGCGAGGGTCGCCACATCGCCTTCGGTCGCCGCCCGGTGCGCACTGGCGACGAAGGTGGCGTCGCCGGGTCCGACCGTCCAGGCCAACCAGTCGCCGACGAACGATTCGAGTGAGGTGGCGTCGGCGACGCTCCCGTCCTGCACCGCCGTCTCGAGACCGTGCGAGAAGGCGAAGAGCCCGGCGGGAAAGGCCGAGTCGGCGAGTTGGAAGAGGGCGAGACGTGCGTGCGCGTCCGTGAGGACGCCTCCACCCTCGGCGCGGTACCGACGCCTTTCAGTCCCCTCTCCCGCGCTGACGGTGCAGGGGCCACCCGGTACCGGACTAGTGGGCATGGGGCGACCCGCCGTGTGCGTGGATCGCTCCGGCGCCGCTGGTGTAGGCGTGGTCGTCCGCATGGTCGTGGGCCGACGTGGCGTGGAGGCGCGCCTCGCCGGGGGAGGCTGGCCGGAAGTGGAATGCGACCCCCTCAAGTCGGTGCGCGCGCACGACGGCATCGACGACGCGCCGGTCGACCGAGAGGGGCACGATGACCTCGAGCGATCCTGGACCGCCACCCGCCGTGTCGTGATGGACGATTTGCATCGGCCAGTGCTGGTTCCCAAGCACGTGCCCCAGGCGGAGCGCGCGAACGGCGGTCGCCGCGAGTGCGGGCGCGCCTTCGCCCTCGACCTCCGCCAAGGTGAAGACGAGGACCTCGCCCGCCTCGATGCGTGCGACGACCGCGGCACTGCCGTCTAGCGCAAGGACGTCACCGTCGCGCAACTCGCCCGCCTGCACGAGTGCCAAGGCGAGGTCGCGCCCATGCGCCGACCGCTTGCGCAGGCGGCGCTTCTGCGCGTCCCAACGGCTCAACCACAGGGTGTCCTCGGTCAATTCGGAGGGCAGGACGTAGCCATCGTGGAGATTGCCGACGACGGTCTCGATCCTGATCATGGTGCCTCCGACATCGTTATCCGCGTACGCGATCCCTCCCCCGCTGCGGCGGGAGAGGGAAGCAGGACGGCCCCCACCCTCAGTCCCTCCCCCGCTGCGGCGGGAGAGGGAAGCAGGACGGCCCCCACCCTCAATCCCTCCCCCGCTGCGGCGGGAGAGGGAAGCACCGCCCCAGCCCCGATACGACCCCCACCCTCAGTCCCTCCCCCGCTGCGGCGGGAGAGGGAAGCACCACCCCAGCCCCGATACGACCCCCACCATCGTTATCCGCGTACGCGATCCCTCCCCCGCTGCGGCGGGAGAGGGAAGCAGGACGGCCCCCGACATCGTCACCCCACCATCGTTATCCGCGTACGCGATTCCTCCCCCGCGCGGGAGAGGGAGGGGGTCGGCAACTCGACGCACGCGCGCCGCCGCGACGGCCCGTTGCCACGCCACGCGCCGGGCGCCGAGATCAACCCTGCCCCGAGAGGCGACGTGCCCTGGCGCGCCGTACGCGACGGCGAACGCACCTGCCGCGTTGCGGACGACGGGGGCGCCGGGGGTGATCGCCGCCACGACCACGCAGGCATCGAGGTGGTGGTCCGGGAAGTCAAGGTTGCAGTGCGTGTCAAGGTCGACCGGTCCGCCGACCGCGAAGACCGTCCCGCCGCGAATCGCGCCGTGCACGACGCGAGACGGGTCGGCAATCGTCCCGTCCGGCGCGAGATCGCTGGCCGCTACCAGATGGCGGACGGTCACCGGCGCGACCCTTCTCGCGAGAAAGCGACGGGGCTAGACAATGTAGTAGGCCTGGGCGAGCGGGAGGCGCGTCGCTGGTTCGGAGGTCGCAACCTCGCCATCGACCGTCACGACGTACGTCTCGGGATCGACCTCGATTCGGGGCGTGGCGCCGTTGCGGACCATGTGGGCCTTGGTGAGCGTGCGACAACCACGGACGGGCACGAGGCGCCGTTCAAGTCCAAGCGCGTCGCCGATGCGCCGGTCGGCGCCGGCCTGCGAGACGAAGGTGACGCAGGTGTCGCGCATCGCCCGTCCGAATGCTCCGAACATCGGCCGGTAGAGGACCGGTTCGGGCGTCGGGATCGAGGCGTTCGGGTCGCCCATCGCCGCCCACGCGATGAAGCCCCCCTTCACCACCAGCTTCGGTTTCGCGCCGAAGAACGGCTTGGACCAGAGGACGATGTCGGCAAGCTTGCCCGGTTCGAGGGAACCGACCTCGTGCGCGATGCCGTGCGCGATCGCGGGGTTGATCGTCAGCTTTGCGAGGTAGCGCAGGATGCGCGCGTTGTCGGCGCCGGTCCCGCGGTCGCCGTCGAGCGCCCCGCGTTCGCGGCGCATCTTGTCCGCCGTCTGCCAGAGGCGGGTGAAGCTTTCGCCGACGCGCCCCATCGCCTGGGAGTCCGACGAGAACATCGAAAGCACCCCAAGGTCGTGCAGCACGTCCTCGGCGGCGATCGTCTCGGCGCGGATGCGGCTCTCGGCGAACGCCACGTCCTCCGGCACGTCCGGGTTCAGGTGGTGGCAGACCATGAGCATGTCGAGGTGCTCGTCGAGGGTGTTGATCGTGAACGGGCGCGTCGGGTTGGTCGACGACGGCAGGACGTTCGGTTCGGCCGCGATGCGGATGATGTCCGGCGCATGGCCACCACCAGCACCCTCGGTATGAAAGGTGTGGATCGTCCGGCCGTTGATCGCGGCGATCGTGTCCTCGAGGAAGCCCGACTCGTTGAGCGTGTCGGTATGGATCGCCACTTGCACGTCGTACTCGTCGGCGACCCGCAGGCTGCAGTCGATGACCGCTGGCGTCGTCCCCCAGTCCTCGTGATCCTTGAGGCCACACGCGCCGGCCTCGAGCTGTTCCACGAGCGGGCCGGGGCGGCTGCTGTTCCCCTTGCCCAGGAAGCCCCAGTTGACCGGCAGCGACTCGCAGGCTTGGAGCATGCGACCGAGATTCCACGGTCCCGGCGTGCTGGTCGTCGCCTTCGTGCCGTCCGCCGGGCCGGTCCCGCCGCCGATGAAGGTCGTGATGCCGTTGCTGAGCGCCTCCCAGACTTGCTGGGGGGCGATCATGTGGATGTGTGAATCGATGCCGCCGGGGGTCGCGATCAGGTGTTCCCCGGCGATCACCTCGGTGCCCGGGCCGATCACCAGTCCCGGCGTGACGCCGTCCATCAGGTAGGGGTTGCCCGCCTTGCCGACGCCGACGATGCGGCCGGCACGCACGCCGATGTCGCCCTTGACGATGCCGAGGATCGGGTCGATCACGATGACGTTGGTGATGACGAGGTCGAGGGCGCCTTCCCGGTTCGTCACCGGTGCTTGGCCCATGCCGTCGCGGATCGTCTTCCCGCCGCCGAAGACGGCCTCGTCGCCGTGCGCAAGCAGGTCGCATTCGACCATCGCGTGCAGGACGGTGTCGGCCAGGCGGAAGCGGTCGCCGGTCGTCGGGCCGTAGAGACTGACGTAGTGCGCACGCGGGATGGCGTTCATCGGGCCTCCTCCGGCGCGCCGGCGCGGGTGGGACGGTCAGGTGATCGAACGGGGTCGGGCGCGGGCCGGTCGGCGAACCCGGCGTCGACCGCACGGCGGTGGGCGCGGTGCACGAGCGACGACGCAGCCGAGGTACTGGCCGACCCGTCGACAAGGTTGGCGAAGCCGAGGGCGCGGCGCGCGCCGCCAAGCTCGACGACGGTGATCTCGCGGGTGTCTCCCGGTTCGAACCGCACTGACGTGCCGGCGGGAATGTCGAGGCGGGTGCCGAAGGCACCGGCGCGATCAAAGGCTAGGGCGCGGTTCGCCTCGAAGAAGTGGTAGTGCGACCCGACCTGGATGGGCCGGTCACCGGTATTCGTCACGGCAAGCACGCGCCGGGCCCGCCCCGGGGCCAGCTCGACGGGAGCGGTGGCGAGTTGCAGGCGCGGGAGCGGGGCGAACCACACCGGCCCGGCGGCGGCGTTCGGCGGGGGGAACTCCGGCCCGGACCCTTCCGGCGGGGCCTGGCCCGAGGGCGTCTCGCCCGCTCCGGTGGCGGGCGTGGGAGCAGGTGGCGGCATCGTTCGGCGGTCCTTCCCGGCGACGGTCACGCGATGGGATCGTGGCACGACACCAGCTTGGTGCCGTCGGGGAAGGTCGCCTCGACCTGGACGAGGTGGAGCATCTCGGGCACCTCGGGGAGGACGTCGTCAGCCGTGAGGATCGTGCGGCCGAGGGCCATCATCTCGGCGACGGTCCGGCCGTCGCGCGCGCCCTCGAGCAACGCCTCGGTGATGAGCGCGATCGCCTCGGCATAGTTGAGGCGCAGGCCTCGCGCGCGACGGCGGCGGGCGAGTTCCGCCACCTGGTAGATGTAGAGCTTCTCGATCTCGCGCGGCGTCAGTTGCATCGCTGGTCCGCCTCGCCTCCGTCGGTCCGGGCCGTCATCACCGCACGCCAATGCGGTGCGCGACCGGAAACCACGGTACGAGCCGGCCAGTTTGATGTCGTCATGCAGGTCGCACCACCGGCTTGACCGGCTTCTTGGGCAGCATGAACAAGCCCGCTGGCGTTGCACACGAACTACGCGCGCACGCCCGGTAATGGCCCGACCGCTGTGACGCGCGCACAAGATTCCTCGCCGGATCGTGTGCCAGCAGCACGGGGCGCCCCCCATCGAGGCCTTCCTAGCATCTGTGTGTCGGTTGCACGAGACGGCCCGGAAGACCCGGGACACCGACTCGGAGGACGGCCGGCGGCACGCCAGCGCTCCCAGTGGGGACGGATGGCGGGACCGCCCGGGTTTCAAGAAGGAGATGGGATGGGCACGAACCATGTCAACGGGACGGGCGCGGTAGTGACCGCGCTGAGCCGCAAGCGCTTGCTCGGGATGTTGGTCGCGGTCGCTGGTGCGGGACTCGCCGCCGCTTGCGGTGGCGGCACTACCCCCACGGCCGCGCCGAAGGCCGAAGCAACCAAGGCCCCCGCCACCGCAGCCGGAGGCGACACGATCAAGGTGGGCGTGCTGCACTCGTTGAGCGGCACGATGGCCATCAGCGAGAAGTCCGTGCGCGACGCGACGCTCCTGGCGATCGAGGAGATCAACAAGGCCGGCGGCGTCCTCAAGAAGAAGCTCGAACCGGTCATCGAGGATGGCGCGTCCGACTGGCCGACCTTCGCCGAGAAGTCGAAGAAGCTCATCCAGTCCGACAAGGTCGCCGTCGTCTTCGGCTGCTGGACCTCCGCCAGCCGCAAGGCGGTGCTTCCCGTCTTCGAACAGCTCAAGGGGTTGCTCTTCTACCCGGTGCAGTACGAGGGCCTGGAGGCGAGCCCGAACATCTTCTACACCGGCGCCGCGCCGAACCAGCAGATCGTGCCTGCGATCGAATACCTGATCAAGGAGGGCAAGAAGAAGGTCTTCCTCCTCGGTTCCGACTACGTCTTCCCGCGCACCGCGAACGAGATCATCAAGTTGCAGCTCGCGGCGCAGGGCGCGACGCTTGCGGGCGAGGAGTACACCCCGCTCGGCCATACCGAGTACAGCACCGTCATCACGAAGATCCTCGCCGCGAAGCCCGACGTCGTCTTCAACACCCTCAATGGCGACAGCAACGTCGCGTTCTTCAAGCAGTTGAAGGATGCGGGCAACACGCCAGAAAAGATCCAGACGCTGTCGGTAAGCGTGGCCGAGGAGGAGGTCCGCGGGATCGGCGCGCCGAACATGGCGGGCCACCTCGCCTCGTGGAACTACTACCAGACGACCGACACGCCCGCGAACAAGAAGTTCGTCGAAGCCTACAAGGCGAAGTTTGGAGCCGATCGGGTCACCGACGACCCCATCGAGGCGGGCTACTTCGGCGTCTACCTCTGGGCCAAGGCGGTCGCGAAGGCCGAATCGACGGAGGTCGAGAAGGTCAAGGCGGCGGCCAAGGGGATCTCGTTCGACGCGCCGGGCGGGCCGGTGACGATCAACGG
>CAMBEO010000010.1 GCA_945865725.1 Thermoflexus hugenholtzii JAD2
TCCGAGACATGCATGGCAGTCGCGTCTGGTGATGTCAGCACGTCATCACTGTCGATCGGCATGTCCATCCGCCGAAGGTGAGCGGTGACGTCGCCGGCAGTGCGAGTGGAGTTGTTGGTGATGAGCCGGAACGGGAGCCCCAGCTCACGAAGGCCATGGAAGAATTCGCAGGCCCCGTCGATCGGGCGAGCGCCCTCGTAGACCACGCCATCAAGATCGACGAGGAAGGCGCGTCGGCCGGCGAGGACAGGATCGAGAAGTTCAGGCGTCATGCGGCGGAAAGTGTAGGGGAGCGGATACCGTGCCACCGGACGGGGCGTGTCGGGGGGCAATGGGCGACGTGGTGCCGGACGAGCGGGAGCGCGCGGCGTGGATCGCGTTCAGCCGCGTCGCGGGGATTGGGGCGCAGCGAACGCGCCGGATGATCGATCGTTTCGGGTGCCTTGCCGATGCGTGGAACGCGCCCGTCTCCGCCTTCGCTGGTCTCGGACTTGACCGCCGCACGATGGACGCGCTGCGAGAGGCGCGGCGGGAAGGTGACGGGCGTCGGGACCTGGACTGGCTCGAGCGTCTGGATGCCGTTGCCTTGACATGGCTCGACGCGGCGTACCCGCCGGCGCTGATCGCGGTCGTCGACTGTCCACCCGTGCTGTACGTGCGCGGGCGGGTCGATGCGCTGATGCCGCCGGCCGTGGCGATCGTGGGCACGCGCCGGGCGACCGGCTATGGTCGTGACCAGGCGGAACGATTTGCCGGCGACCTCGTGTGCGCGGGGTGGGTGGTGGCGAGCGGCCTAGCGCGCGGGATTGACACGCATGCGCACCGGGGCGCGCTGGCCGCCCGGCCGCCTTCGGGATCGACCGGCGTCGCGACGATCGGCGTGCTCGGGCACGGGATCGACACGATCTACCCGCCGGAGAACCGGGGCCTCGCGGCGCAGATCGCCGAGCGAGGAGCGATCGTCTCCGACTACCCGCTCGGCACGGGTCCGACGGCGGACCACTTCCCGGCCCGCAACCGGATCATCTCCGGGCTCTCGCTGGGCACGCTCGTGATCGAGGCGCCCCCCGGATCAGGGGCGTTGATCACTGCGACCTACGCGAACGAGCAGGGTCGGCAAGTGTTCGCGCTGCCGGGACCGGTGACCTCTCCGGCGAGCGAGGGGTGCCACGTGCTGATCCAGGCGGGGGCGCGCCTCGCGACGCGCGCGGAGGACATCGTGATGGACCTCCTCCCGACGCTCGCGACCGTCGGCCGCGAACCGGCTGTCGTCACGCCGAAGCCGGAGCCGAGGCCGCAGCTGCCGCTCGACTTGGCTGGCGCGCCACCGAGCGCTGCCGCCTCGACGGCAGCCCTTCATTCCCTAAAGACTCCCTCCGGCGTGGTGCGCTCGCGGCCGAGAGGGCGGTCCTCGGATGACAATGGAGACGACGTCGGCGCCGAGGTCGCGCAGGAGGGACCGGGACAGGTCGAAGCGCGCATCTTCGAAGCCCTACGGGATTCCGGGACGGCGCTCCACGTCGACGACCTCGTGCGCGCCTGCGGCGTTGCCGCGCCAGAGGTCACCAGTGCCCTGATGGTGCTCGAGCTTGAGGGACGCGTTCGCGACAACGGCGGCATGACGTTCACGATCCCCGGGCCACGTCGGGGCTAGTCGTTCCGGTTTGGTGCGGACGCGGCCGGCTGGGCCGTGTCCGACCGCCCGGCGCTACCTCATTCGTATACTGCGGGCGTCATGCACCTTGACGACCCGGGACGCGTGCCGCCTCGCGCCGGGCGTGGCGATGCGGCGGTGGAGTGACCATGCGTCGGGCCGAGTCGCTCACCCTCGCAGGCATCGTCCTGATCTTCGCGGTTGCGGGCTGGATCTCGTGGCCAGGCAACCCGGGCATCCACACCACGATCCTCGAACAGGATTTCGACCTGGATTTCCAGGTAGTCGAGGGGCTCGATTTGCAGGGTGGGCTGCAGGTACTCCTCGAGGCAGACCCGCCTCCTGGGCTTGCCGTGACGGCCGAGTCGATGGAAGCCGCGCGGTCCGTGATCGAGCGACGGATCAACGCGTTCGGCACGACCGAGCCGATCATCCAGTTGCACGGGCAGAACCGAATCGTCGTCGAAATGCCAGGGGTCAGGTCCGCGGAAGAGCGTGACCGCGCGGTGGCGCTCTTCGGCGAGACTGGGCTCCTCGAATTCATCGACACTGGCAGCGACAGCCCGGCGCCGGGCACGCGGCTCGGGCCTGGCCAGTACCCGACGGTACTGACTGGCGCGCGGATCGATGCGACGGCGGTCTCGGTCAGCTTTGACCAGCGGAACCAGCCGCAGATCTCGTTCGGGTGGGATGCCGAGGGCGCGCGGACATTCGGCGACTTCACAGGCAGCCATGTCGGGCAATACCTCGCGATCGTGCTTGACGGCGTGGTCCTGTCCGCGCCGCGGATCAACGACCGCATCACCGACCGGGGGGTGATCTCTGGGCGCTTCTCGCTTGACGAGGCGCGCGACGTCGTGACCAAGCTCAAGTACGGTGCATTGCCGATCCCTGTGAAGGTCGTTCAGCAGCGCGAGATCGGAGCGACGCTCGGTCAGGACTCGGTGACGCGCAGCGTCACGGCAGGTGCGGTCGGCCTGAGCATCGTGCTCGCCTACATGGCGATCTACTACCGCGTGCCGGGAATCGTGGCGGGCGTGGCCCTTGCCGTCTACGCCCTGATCACGTTCTCGATTTTCAAGAACCCATGGGCACCGGTGACCCTGACGCTTGCGGGGATCGCCGGCTTCATCCTGTCGATCGGCATGGCGGTCGATGCGAACATCCTGATCTTCGAGCGGATGAAAGAGGAGTTGCGCAACGGCAGGTCCCTCGGATCAGCGATCGACACGGGCTTCCATCGGGCGTGGGACAGCATTCGCGACTCAAATTTCTCGACGCTGATCACGTGCGCGATCTTGTACTACTTCGGCAGTGGGATGATCCGCGGGTTTGCCCTCACGCTTGCGCTGGGCGTCCTCGTCAGCATGTTCACGGCGGTAGTCGTGACGCGGTCCCTGATGCGCTTGCTGCTCGTGACCAGGTTGGCTCGCGTGCCGGCCCTGTTCGGGGTGGGGGGCGTCGATGTTCCGCCGGACCGCCCGGCGCGCCCGGCAACCTTGCCCGGCCCGACCGGCTTCATCCCAGCCGGGCGGTAGGTGCCGACCGGGCCGGCCACCATCGGGAGGCACCTCATCGTGTTCGACATCATCGGGCGACGGAACCTGTTCTTCCTCGCCAGCGGCGTCCTCATCTTGCCGGGCATCGTCGGCTTGCTGTTGTGGGGACTGAACCTAGGCATCGACTTCACCGGCGGCAGCCTGATGGAGGTGCGCCTTGGGGCAGCGCCGGCGCCGGCTGAGGTCCGGGCGTTGCTGGCCTCCGAGGGCTACGCGGATGCATCGGTCGTTACTGGCACGGACGGCACTGGCCAGACGTACCTGCTGCGGACCCGGACGATCGACACGCCGGCAAAGACCGCGCTGCTTTCGAAGGTCGGCGCGCAGTTCGGGCCGGTGACGGAGGACCGTTTCGAGTCGGTCGGGCCGGTGATCGGTAGCGAGACTTCGGTGAACGCGATCCTGGCGGTTGCCGGTGCGTCAGTGCTGATCCTGCTGTATCTCTCGTACGCCTTCCGACAAGTGCCGAACCCGTGGCGCTACGGCGCGTGCGCGGTCATCGCGCTCCTTCACGACACGGTCCTCGTCGTGGGCCTGTGGTCGATCCTCGGGAAGTTGGCGGGGCTTGAGGTCGACGCACTGTTCGTCACCGCGCTCCTGACCGTCGTCGGCTTCTCGGTGCACGACACGATCGTCGTGTTCGACCGCATCCGGGAAAACGTCGTCAAGTTTCCCGGCGAGGCATTCGAACGGGTCGTGAACTTCAGCGTGAACCAGACGCTGGACCGATCGGTAAACACGTCACTGACGGTGGTCCTGACGCTGACGGCACTGCTGTTGCTCGGCGGGTCGACGATCCGGGGCTTCGTGATGGTGCTCCTGGTCGGGATCGTGGCCGGCACCTACTCGTCGATCTTCAATGCAAGCTGCTTGCTTGTCTCGTGGGAAAACGGTGAAATCGCCCGGGCCTGGCGACGTCTCATCCCCGCGTCAGCTGCCTCGTAGGATCGATCAGTGCGACGCCCCGAGGGCGCCGGGACGGGGAGAGGCACGAATGACGGGACGGCGGCGGTTCGAGGGGCAGGTCGTGCTGGTCACGGGCGCGGCCTCGGGCATCGGCGAGGCGATGTCCATCGCATTCGCGCGCGAAGGCGCGTCAGTCGTCGTGATCGACCGTGACGCGCCCGGCGCGGCGCGCGTCGCTGCCGGGATCGTGGCGGGCGGGGGCTTGGCGAGTGGCGCAAGTGCCGACGTCTCGAGTGCCGACGACATGCGCCGGGTGATCGATGAGGCGGTCAGTCGTCACGGACGGCTGGACGTGCTATGCAACAACGCCGGGATCGGTGTCGCGGCGACCTGCCACGAAACGTCGGAAGCCGAATGGGACCTGACGATGGCGATCGACCTGAAGGGCGTGTTCCTCGGGTGCAAGTTCGCCATCCCGCACATGTTGCGCCAGGGGAAGGGCGTCATCTGCAACACGTCCTCCGTCGCCGGGCAAGTTGGCGTGGCGAACCGGGCCGCGTATTGCGCGGCGAAGGCGGGCGTCCTCGGCCTGACGAAGTCGATCGCGATCGACTACGCCGCCCACCAGATTCGATGCAACGCCCTCTTGCCCGGGACGGTGGACTCGCCATGGATCGGGAAGATCCTGGCGCAGCAATCTGATCCGATTGCGGAACGGGGCAGGATGGAAGCGAGGCAACCGATCGGTCGGATGGGGCGCCCGGAAGAAGTGGCCGCCGCCGCGCTCTTCCTCTGTGCCGACGAGGGGTCGTTCATGACCGGCACTGGCCTAGTGATCGACGGCGGCCTGACGGCGCGATAGTTCGCTAGCCCGACGGAACGATGGTGAGGACGGGGAACGGCCGGGAAGGGCCGGTCCAGGCGTCCTTCCTCGATGTCGATGCGTTGGGTCTCGTCGCGAGCAGGACGACGGTGCTCCCGTCGCGCGTGCGAGTGGGCGCGGCCTCATGGACCGACCCGACCCTCCTGCGGTCAGGGTGGTACCCGGCGGGGGCTTCGAGTGCCACGGCTCGCCTGCGCCATTACTCCGGGCGATTCGACCTCGTCGAGGCCGATGCCCCGTTCTACGCAATCCCGGTTCCAGCGGTCACCATGGCCTGGACGTCGCGCACGCCACCCGGGTTCATCTTCAACGTAAAGACGCACGCCCTCCTGACTGGACACCGCACCCGGACGGCGCGACTGCCGGGACCGGTCCGCGCCCTCCTGTCGGCAGACGTGGCGGGGCAGGCGTCCGTAGGCCCCGCGGACGTGGGACCCCCGGCGATGGAGGCCGTTCGGGACGCGTTCGAGGAGTCAATCGCGCCGTTGCGTAAGGCCGGACGTCTCGGCGTCGTCCTCTTCCAGTACCCGCGGTGGTTCGTCCCCGGACCACGAGCGAACGCGACGCTTGCGTCCATCCGGCAGGAGTTCCCTGACATGCCGGTGGCAGTCGAGTTCCGCAATGCCGCGTGGGCCATCCCTGACGTGATGCGCGAGGTGGTCAGTCGACTTCGCGACCTGCGCCTGACATTTGTCGGAGTGGACTCGCCTCACGGACTCTCATCGGCGATGCCTCCCGTGGACGCGGTAACGACCCGCCATCTTGCCGTGCTGCGATTGCACGGGCGCAACGCGGGGGCATGGGATGCCCGGCACGAGACGGCCGCGACGCGCTTTCGTTACCGGTACGACGAGGTCGAGCTGGTTGGTGAGATCCTGCCGCGCGTCCGGCGCCTCGCCGGTGAAGCCAATGAAGTACATGTTCTGTTCAACAATTGCCATGGTGACGACGGCGTCCGGAACGCGGAGACGCTCACGAACCTACTGACCGGTCCTCCCGCAACCGGGGTTCAGTCGGACGACCCGAGCCAACGAGGCTAGAGCGGCAGGGCGATGGGTCTACCTTCGCGTGCGGAACGCTCGGCGGCGAACATGATCTCGTGGGTCTTTGCGGCGTCGATGATGTCGACGAGGGCTGGCCGATCTTGACGGATCGCATCGATGAGGTCGTCGATCTCGGCCGGGAATGGGTGATGGGTGACTTCCGGCGTGTCCGGCAGGACCGTCGGAAAGTGCGCCCAACCCTCCAGTCCCGGATCCAGGACGACGGACCGGAAGCGGTCATTGACGAGGGTGCCCTTCGCCCCGTGCAACCGGACGTTGAACGTGTACTTCACGTTCCCCTCCATGACGCACCCCACCTTGCCGATGGTCCCGTTCGCGAAGCGGATGATGGTGACGATGGTGGCGTCCCAGTCCATCACGTTGGTGAAGTTGCCACTGTAGGCAAAGACCTCGATCGCCTCGGACCGAACGAACTGGCGCAGGGCATCGATCGCATGGCACCCGGCGGCGGCGAGTGCCGAACCGCCGCGCTCGCGGGTGCGCACCCATTGGTAGCCCCCGTACCACTGCTCCTGGTTGCCCGAGAAGTAGTCGCACTCGGCATAGTGGATCCGCCCGAAGAGGTCGGCGTCGATCATCCGGTGGACCGACTGGAAGAAGGGGCTCCAGTGCAACTCGAAGCCGACCTGGCTTTTCACGCCATTGCGGACGATCGCATCCTGGACGCGTCGGAAACCTTCGTGATCCAGGGCCACGGGCTTCTCGATGAGGACATGCTTGCCCGCCTCGGCGGCCGCGATCGCCTGCGGCACGTGCATCTCGTTCGTGGAACAGATCGAGACGACCTGGACGCCAGGGTCGCGGATGAGGTCATGCCAGTCCGTGAACTGGCGGGCGAGGACGAGGTCGTGCGTCGTGGCGACTTCCGAGACGCGCGTCGCGCTCGACCCGGCGAGGGCGACGACGTCGCAGTGGGGGTTGGCCTTGTACGCCTTCACGTGTTCGCCGGCGACCCAGCTCATGCCGATCACGCCGACGCCGAGGGCGGGAGAGGTCATCGCATTTCCTCCTGGCAGGCGGGCCTGGTGGGGTGGCAAGGGCACTAGTCGTCCCAGCCGTTCCATCGGACGACATCGGCAAGTGCCGGACGTGGCGGGCGAGGCTTCGGGAGTTGCGTGGGGTCGGGTACGCCGAGGTAGACGAAACCGATAAGGACTGCACCTGGCGCAAAGCCGAAGTCCCGGGCGGCGTCGGGATCACGGACGGTCGCCCCGGTGCGCCATGCGGCTCCGAGGCCAAGGGAATGGGCCGCAAGCAGCATGTTCTGGACGGCGGCCGCGCCGGCGGAGACCTCCTCGTCGAGCGGCTCACCGGGGGCGGGTTCGACCGCGACGCAGATGACGACCGGCGCACGGAGGAACTTGACGGACTCGTTCGCACGAGACGCTTGGTCGGCGGTCGTGCCCGCGGTGCCTGTGCGACGATCGAAGGAAGTGGCGAGTGCCTCGCCAGCGGTGCGCCGGGCATCCCCGGCCAGGACCGCGAAACGCCACGGGTGCGTGTGGTGATGATTGGGAGCATGGACGGCCGCGCGCAAGATGGCCTCGACGTCCGCCCGCGCAGGGCGGTCGCTGGTCAATCGAACGATGCTGCGACGCGCCTCGATGGCGGCGATGACCGGATTGCAGATGGGTGCCGAAGGGTTCACGGCGCGCAGTATAGTCGCGCCCCCGGCGGTCAACCCGGACTGGCCTCGACCCGACGAGGGCATGCGTGCGCGTCCTGATCGTGACCAGCGGCCAAGGGTGGCCGGGCGGCATTGCCACGCATGCGGCGCTTGTCGCGCGCGAGTTGCATGCGCGCGGGCACCTCGTCGCCGTCGCAAGCATCGGCGCGGCGTCACCGACTGATGCGATGCCCTGGGAGGTCGTGGCCGACGCAGCGAGTGCCGCGAGCGCCCCGAACGAGGCCCCGTACACCTTCCGCCATCAGGTCGTCGTCCCGGCGGCGGCCTACGTGGCTCCCTTGCCGTGGTGGGTGGCCGACGTGGTCGGGCAGGTCGCTTCTCATGCGCGTCGCCTCCGACCGGACGCATCCTCAGGAAGAGTGGCCACGGCAATCCTTGGGCGCATCGCCGCCATGGTCGGTCATGCGGCTTGGATGCGAGCCGAAGCAGGGTTTCTGGAGCGGATCCTGCTGCATACCTCCCAGGCGGACTTGGCCCGCCTTGACGCCGTTCGTCGGCGCGTGGATGCGGACGTCGAGTACCTGACGGACCTCACGCTCGTGCCCATGGTCGCGCGCTTGCCCCATCGTCGTGCCGCGCTGGTCGCGGCGGCGCAAGGGTTCGAACTGGTCGCGCGCCGTGGTGTCCCGATCCTCCCGGCGATCCGCGCGGCGCGGCAGCGCATCGCGCGGCAGCGCATCGCGCGGGTCATTTCGGGGTCCCATGCGAACGTCACTGCAAACCTGGCACCCGTGTGGGGAGAGCTGGGTGGTCCGCTACCGGTGGCAGTCGTCCCATACGGCGTCGCGGACGTGCCGGCGTGGTGCGTCGGCCGGGTCGAGGCGGCTGACGTGTTGAGGAGCGCGATGCCCCGCGCGTTCGGCGACTTTCGGGGCGCGACACGGCGGTTCGTCATCGCGTGGCTATCGCGCATCGACGCGGAGAAGGGCGCGGACCTGGCATTGCACGTCCTTGCCCTCCTCCTCGCGCGCGGCGTCGATGCCGAGTTGTGGCTCGCTGGAAGCGCGATGCCTGGAGGCGCGCACGACTCGACCATCCGGTCCACTGCGCGCGTGCTCGACCTTGGCGACCGGCTACGCCTCGTAGGTCACGTGCCGACGCAAGCGGCCAAGGCGGCGCTCCTGCGCGTGGCGGACGCGTTCCTTGCGACGTTCGTGCGCCCGGAACCGTTCGGCCTCGTCGTTACCGAGGCCATGGCGTGCGGCCTGCCAGTCGTCGCGCCGGACGCCGGGGGGCCGGGGGAAGTGCTTCGCGATGCCGGCCTGGGCGAGATGCTCTACCCGCCGGGAGACACTGGCGCGGCGGCATCACGGCTGGAACGACTGGCGAACGACCCGATATTGCGCGCGCAGGCAGGTTCGCTGGCCCGCGCGGCATTCGTCGCGCGCTGGAACGCTGGGGCGACCGGCGTCGCGCTCGAGGCCGTCCTCATCGATGCGATGAACGCGGCGGGGAAAAAAAGGGGGTGAAGGATGCCCCCACCCCCTGCCCCTCCCCCGCCTCGCGGGAGAGGGGAGTGAACGACGCCTAGCAGCAAGGCGGCGCCGTGCTAGCCGACCTTGCCTCTGGCGGCGAGGCCGTCAATCTGGCTTGTGCTGACCGGGATGACATTGCCCCAAACCTGGCGGAAGTGTTCCTGGCGGGCTGCAAAGATCTCACCGGAGACGTACCGCGCGATGCCAGATGCATCGACCTCGTAGAGGTTGCCGGTCTTCGCGCCGTCGAGGACCCAGAGGAGGGCACCCGGTGCGGCCTGGGCCAACTGGAAGCGCATGATCACTTCCTTGGTGAAGGTCCGGCCGTTCGTGGCGATGGCGTTCCAGTCGACGCACCCGGCTTGATCCGGCGTCACCCACGACAGGACGCCGCCATCACCGATACCGAATGTCGCGCCCTTGATCCCCTCGTCTTCGAGCTTGATGTACGAGTGGAAGCGGACCGTCGGGCAGTAGGCGTCCGGCGTGCCGGTCGCGATGCCGGTCCGGAGCTCGACCGGTGCCGGTCGCCCGGGAGCCGCGAAGGTAACGACCCCACGGCCGCTATCTGATGCGACGGCGCTCGCGGGCGCGGCGGCGGTCGGCGCGGCGCTTGCCCCCATCGGCCCGACCTGCTTGATGGCGTAGAGGCGTCCGTCCCTCGATCCGATGTAAATCGTCCCGTCGGTGCTGATCGCGGGCGAGGAGTAGTCAATCCCTTGATCGGTCTTCAGGGCGGCTACCTTCTGGCCGGCGAGGTTGACGACGTACAGGTGGCTGTCGTTCGATCCGAAGTAGATCAGGCCATTGGCAGACACGAGGGGAGAGGAAGTGACCGGGGCGCCGGTCTGGTACGACCACTTGACCGCCCCGTTGTTGTTGGTATCCACGGCGTACAACTTGCCGTCGTCGGACCCGACGTAGAGGGTGCCGTCCGACCCGAGGGAAGGCGTGCTGCGGATCCCACCGCCGGCCACCTGGGCCTTCCATTTCAGGTCGCCCTTGTTCGGCTCCAGGGCGTAGACCATGCCGGAAAGGGTGCCCACGTAGACGGTGCTGTCTGGCCCGCCGACCGGCCCACCGACGACGGCCGCGTCGACCTTGACCGACCACCGGTCGCCACCGAAGGAGTTCCCGCCGTAGACCGTCTTGTCGGTGGTTGCCCAAACGACCAAGGAGTTGGGCGTGATCATGGGGGAAGCCTCGACATTGCCGGTGGCGAGGCGGACGCCCTTCCACCGGCCATCCTCGTCGATCTCGAAGACGAAGCCACCGTCGAACGCGATCAGCGTGCGCCCGTACTCCTTCGAGGAAACCGGTGCGCCGCGAGCCTGCGTGTTGCCCCCGCCGTATGACGAGACCATGCCGAGGTCGGCGTCCTGCGGAAATTTCCAGACCTCATCACCGTTCCCGGTGTCGAGGCCGCGGACGGTGCCGTCGGACGCACCGACGACAACGAGGCCCCGTTGGTTGATGAATGGATGAGTGAAGAACGCCGCACCACCGATTTCGCGCGACCACTTGTCGCCCCCGTCGGGCTTGATCGCGCGGACCCGCCCGTTGTTGGTGGCGACGATCACGGTGCCGTCGGCGGCGATAACCGGACCGCTAACGATCGAGCCGCCCGTACCCGAGGTCCATGCGATCCCGGGGTTCGTGGGTGCATTCAAGGGAGTCGTGCCGCGATGTGACGGGTCGTTCTTGAACTGCGCCCATTGGGCTGACGGGTGCGGCTGGTCGGCAAGGGCCGTCCCGACGCCGACGAGGGTGGCACTGGCGATGCCAACCATGGTTGCGCCAATCGCAAGCGTGCGCCGGATGCGCTGGCCCAGGAGGGATTGCGTGTCACCCATGCTTCGGTACTTTCATCGCTTTCACGTCGTGAACGACGTTTCCGAACGGAACCGGGCGCTCGCCCGGAACCCCTTCGTGCCTGTAACGAATGATATCCACGCGTTGTCGGTTGCTCCCGATTGACCGGGTAGACTCGTCATGGCTCGATGGCGCACCCGGGCTTATCCCGGATGCGCCTCATCGCCACCCGGACGGTTACGAACGCAGGCGCCTTCGAATGCGCCCATTCGCCGGCCCGGCACCTCCGCGCCCGAAAGGGGCACCTCGTGCCTGACGAACCAGATGTCACCGTCCCGGCCCCTGCGCGCCGTCGCGCACCCCAGTCCCGTCGTCGCGAGGACGGCAAGGCGGAGGCGCGAGAACAGGGCGTGGCCGGAGCGAGTGGCGACGGAGGCGTCTTGGCGTCATCCACCCTTCCGAACGTGCCCGACATGGCGGTACCCGAACCAGGGGGAGCGGAGTTGAGCGTGCCGACACCATCGGAAGCGATGGCGACGCGAGTGGAAGGCATCCCCCACACAGGAGCGTCGGCGCGGAACCCGCGCGCCTTCGGGCCATTCGCCTCGGCACCGGCGTCCGCGAGGGCTGATGACATGACCGCTGGCACAGGAGGCGCAAGGCCACCGGTCCGTCGTCAAGGCCGGGGAGGGCGTTGGCCGGTCGATGGGCCGGAACGCGTCCCCACCTCGCGAAGGCCGGGGCAGGCGCCAGGACGGCCGATGACGGAGAGGGATCCGAACGCTGCGGGTTCGCTTCGGCGTCCAATGCCGGTACCGGGGGCGCCCGTCGGCACGTCGCTCGGTCGCACGATGCCGCCCGGCGGGTCCGGGGCAGGATTCCGCGCGATCGGACGGTCGCCGGAGGACATCGCTCGCCTCGCTCAGGAGGCCCGTCGTGAAGCGCGCCTCAATCGCGGGAAGCTGTTCCGGGCGGCGGCCATCGGGCAATCCGAACCGTACCGCGCGTTGGGACGCGGGCCGACGCCAGCGCCGGGTTCGCCCTTCGGCAGCCGGCTAGGTGGGGCCGGGCACCCGCCCGGGCGAGGTGGCCCACCCCGTATCGGACGCCCTTCCCCGGGACGCTAGTCAGGCGGGAAGCGTTTCAAGAGGGTCGCCAAGTCCACCGCTGGCACCGACCCGGGACCACGACCGCTTGGCCCGGGAACTGCGCCGCGCAGAGGTCAACGAGGCGACCGGGGGACCCGGGGTTTCCCTCGAACATGTCGTAGTGCATCGGCACGAGGACGCGGGCACCGATGGCGTTCGCAAGGAACGCTGCCTCGCGCTCGTCCATGTTGCCGATGATGCCGTGGCGTTCACGGAACCAGTCGCGCCCGTTGATCGGCAGGAGGGCGACGTCGATGCCTAGGGGTGCGAGCCGTTCGACCATTCCGGGGTAGATCTCGGAGTCGCCGGCGTGGTAGACGCGGACGCCACCGATGTCAACGACGAACCCGACGAAGCGCCACCCCTCCACCGGGTCGCGCTCCCAGACGCACTCGGCAACGGGGTCCCTCGCGGTCCCGTGCGCGGCAGGCACGGTCCGCACGCGCACGCCACCGACGATGATCTCGGCATCTACCTGGCCGATGACCACGCGCGAAGGGGTGCCGACCAGCCGCGTGGTCGCCGCCGCCGCGGATTCCGGCACGACGAAGATGGTGCGAGGCGATGCCTTCGCGATCCCCTCGACGGCGTAAGGGTCGAGGTGGTCAAGGTGGTCGTGACTACAGAACGCCACGTCCAGGAAGTCAATGTCTGCCGGGGCGACCGGGGGTTCGAAGCGCCGTTGCAGCTGGCCGGTTGATGGCAGCAGGAACAGGTCGAAGGCGACGGTTTCTCGAGCTGACTTCACGATCCACGAGGCCTGGCCGAGGTGCCAGAAGCTTGCCGTGCCCTCCTCGACGACCGCACCCCGAATGGTGTCTATCAGTGCCTGTCCGGTGGGCCACGTCGTCGCGTCGTTCACCCCGCTCATCCGGTCCTCCTTCCACCTGCCAACCGGGCAGTCGCGCCGGTCACTTTCACCGGCGTGCCGTCAGGGTACGGGGCTACCTGGCAGGCGGCGTGGCCCCGCGTCCGAAGGAAGCAGCGTGCGTAGCCACGAGTGCATTGAGGCGGGATTACGCCTCGCGCTGGTGCCGGGCAGGCAGTCGCGAGGCGCGATGACGAACGGGCGCCCCTGTTCGCCGCCGATGCCACCGTGCGCGCCCGCTTGCCCCTCGAAACTCCACGCGTCGGGTGGGAGGGTGCCCCGAGTCGCGAGTGGCGCGGCGATGCAGGTCACGTCACCCGCGTCGTTCCGGGCGCCGTAGCGCGCGACGTGCGCGGCGACCTCCCGTGGCCGGTCGAACGTCGCAAGTGGGTCGCGTCCCTCAATCGAGATGACCGGATGCCATGATTCGCTGCTCGTCGCGTGATCACCGCCGCGCAGTCGGGCGACACCTCCCGGTCCGAAGGCGAGGACGGTCGAGGGAGCAGCCGGGTGCGTGGACGACGGGTCCCGGCGATCGGCGACGATCGCAAGACCGACCATGGGGTGGCGCGAAACCGCACTGACGAAACCCGGGGCGCAGCGATCGAGCTCTTGGATGTCAAGGCGTGACCTGGCGCCCCTCACCCACGCATTCAGGAGCGTTCCGCTGGCGACGACCTCGACGGCGCTGGGCGCGTTGGGTCGTCCTCGTCGCGCCCATTCGTCGGCGACCCACTTCACGGGGTCTGGAGCGAGGGCATCACGAGCCGGTGACGCGGCGCAGACCCCGTGATCCGAGAGGATGATCGCCACGTATTCGCGAGGCGCGGTCGTGATCGCCTCGAGGACCAAGGCGATCGACCGGTCGATAGGGGTGATCGTGCCGAGCGCGACGGCGGATCGCGGGCCGCCGAGATGCGCGACGAGGTCGTACGCGATGAAACTCGCGAAGACGACTGGCAACCCCTCCCGAAGGTCGCGGATCGCGCCGGCCGCCGCGACGGCACCGGCCAACCGGCCCCCGGCCGCAACCGCTTGAAGCCGTCGGGAAGCTTGCGCCCCCAGTCGTTCGGGGTTGGCCCGCGCGGGCGCGGCCGAGGGGAGTGGGCGCTGGCGCCTGCGGATGGCGTCGAAGGCGGCGGTCACGGTGTCGCGGAGGGTGCTTGCCATGGTGCGCCCGCCCGACGGCACCGTGAGCGTGGCGCGCGCCGCGCCTCCGCCAATGGCGGCGCTATGGCATGCCCCGCCCGACAGGAGACCTGCGACGCCCGCCGACGCATGCGCGTGATCAAGGGCAACCACGGTCGCCGGGTCCATCGCGGTGACGCGGCGCTGGCGGTCCCGATCCCACCACTGGTACGCCGGGATCCCTGTCGATGAACCCCAGAAGAGGCCAGACTGCACGGCGAGCGTGTCGGACGGCAGGGCGCTTGACCATTCGACGGCGGCGTTGTCCCCTCCCGTCAAGAGGGCGTCGAGATTCGGGGCGAGGCCAAGTCGCCTTGCTTCGGCGAGGGTCGCCGCGCCGAGACCGTCGATGTGAAGGACGAGGAGGCCCGTCCCCCGTCTGGGGCCAACGGTGCGTGCACGGTTACTCGGGGACGATTTGGCGCCTCTCCCATCGGCCGGCAGGCGCCCCACGCTGCCCGGCGTCCCGCCGGCCGAGGCGTCCGGCCTAGCCAACGGCGCGGCGGATCATCTCGGCATGCTTCATCGCGAGTGCGTTGGCCGCGTCGTGCGAGACCCCCTCCGCGTGCACGTGGAACAGGGGCAGGTCGGCGTCCGGCAGGACGAGGACCCACTCGTCGCCGTAGTCGAACCGCACGCCCTCGGAAGCCGACGTGCTGTCGCCGTAGCGGCTCGCCTGCTCGTGCAGCGTGCGCATCGCGCGCCCGGTGGCGTCCCATGGACACGCGACGTCCTGCCGGGAAAGGTGGGCACCCGGCACGCCGATGGCGACGTCCGCAATGGAAGACCCCTGGGTCACGCTCACGAACTGCATGACGCGCGCGACCGCCATCATGCCGTCGAAGCCGGAGTGGAACTCGGGAAAGATGTAGCACCCGTCGCCGTTGCCGACCAGGACGAGGGGCGAGGCGGGCGCGACCGCCACCGCTGGCACGGCGGGAGAGGGAAGCACCGCACCCGGCCGTGGCGCGGAGGGGAGGGTGTTGCCTGCACGGCTCGCGTCGTCGGCGGCCCGCATGAGCGCCCGGTGGCTTGGCGCCAGGCGGCGGACCGTGCCACCGTGCCGCCGGGCCAGCACGTCGAAGAGGAGCGGGGAGTGGGCGGGGATGCCGACGGTCGCGCCGGGATGGGCGCGCCAGGCGAGGACGGCGATCACCGCGAGGGCCGTGACCGGTGCGAGGACGACCCCGCGCTCGTCGACCAGGTCGATGCGCGTGCCGTCGTTGTCCATCATCGCCCCCATCTGCGCCCCGATGGACCGGCAGATGGCGGACAGGTGGCGCAGGTCCTGGTCGTACTGCGCAGGCGTCCGTCGCCCAAAGGCGGTCGTCGTCGCGGCGTTCACCGTGATCGTCTCGGCACCGATGCGGCCGAGGAGGGCGGGCAGGATCGTGGAGGTCCCCCCGAACCCGTAGTCGATCACCGCGCGCCCGCGTGCCGACGCGATCGCCGCCTCGTCGCACCGGGCCGCGAAGGCGTCGGAGTACCGTCGCTGCACGGTGTCGCCGGCGACGCTGATCGCGCCGACGTCCGCGACGGGCACGCGACGGAAGTCCTCGCGGAACACGTTGGTCTCGATCTTTCGCTGGTGGTCCTTGCCGATGTCCAACCCCCGGTCATCGAAGAGGGACAGCTCGACCTGGCGCCAGTCGGCCGGGGACAGGCGGACGTGGACGCCGCCAACCGCACCGGTCGCGCGCGTCTCGTGGCGGGCGACCGGGAGGGGCACGTCGCCAATGTCGAGGACGTCAATCCCGGCCGAGGGCAGGCCAGCGATGACGGCGCGCTTGATCATGCGTGCGGTGCGGCTGCGGTCGCGGTTGACCGTGACGCGCGAACCCTTGGGCAGCGTCGACCCGTAGGCTGCCCCGACGCGCGCGGCGAACTCGGGCACCATCTCGACGTTCGCAAGGCCGGTGACCCCGGCGGCGGAGAAGATGGTGCGGCGCGCCTGGGCACCCCAGATCAAGCTCGACGCGACCGTGGCGCCGCTTTCCACTTCCTTGTTCGGCCACAGCTTCACGTTGGGGCGGATGACGGCGCCCTCGCCGATCGTGCAGTTGTCGCCGATGACCGCGCCCTCGTAGGCGACCGTGCCAGCCTTGAGGGTGACGTGCTTGCCGATGATCGTGCCGCTCAGGTCGGCCCCGTCCCCGACGTACCCGTTCGGCCAGATCACGCAGCGATCGATGGTCGCGCGTTCCTCGATGATCGTGTAGTCGCCGATGACGGTCGGCCCGTGGATGACGGCGCCCGCGCGGACCTCGACGCCCTTGCCGAGGAAGACCGGACCTGAGATGCGGGCCGTCGGGTGCACCGTCGCATCGGGCGCACCGCCTTGGGTCGAACGCCAGACGTGGCCGCCGGTCACCTCGCCCGGCAGGGGCAAGCCCGCCCGCCCGAGGAGCATGTCGGCGTTGGCGCGCACGTACTCCGGCAATGACCCGACGTCGCACCAGTAGCCGGAGGAGACGAAGCCGTACATCGGGTCCGCATTGCGCAGGAGTTGCGGGAAGACGTCGGTGCTCCAGTCCACCGGACGGCCTGACGGCACGTACTGGAAGATCGACGGGTCGAGGACGTAGATGCCGGTGTTGACGGTGTCGGAGAAGACCTCGCCCCAACTCGGCTTCTCGAGGAAGCGTGACACGCGCTTGTGGTCGTCGAGGATGACGACGCCGTACTCGAGGGGGTTCGGGACCTGGTAGAGGGTGAGGGTCGCCATGGCGTGGCGCTGGAGGTGGAAGTCGATGACGTCGGTGAGGGAGAAGTCGGTCATCGCATCGCCCGAGATCACGATGAACGGCTCTTCGAGGTGGCGTTCGGCGTTCTTGACGCTCCCGGCCGTGCCGAGGGGCGTGTCCTCGACGGCGTAGTGGATCGTCATGCCGAACTCGGACCCGTCGCCGAAGTAGTCCTGGATCACGTAGGCGAGGTACTGGAGCGTGACGACGACCTCGGTGATCCCATGGCGGCGAAGCAGGCCGAAGATGTGTTCCATCACCGGCGCGTTCACGATCGGGACCATCGGCTTCGGTCGCCCGATCGTCAAGGGGCGCAATCTCGATCCCTCGCCGCCCGCCATCACGACCGCCTTCATCGTCCCGCCCCCTGCCCCTGACCTGCGCGTGACTTGCCGTGTGACACGACCGTGCCGCATGGTAGTCAATCGAGTGATGGCCGGTATCGTGGTGGGGAGGGATCGATACCGCCTAGCCCTTCGTCATCCGAGTACCCGGCCCCCGTCCAGGCGCGGGAAGGGGGAGCAGGACGGAGCGACGGCCTAACTCCCTGGCGGCAGGAGGTGGAAGTTGATGGACCCGCGGATCGGCCTCTTTCGCGAGGCGATCACGCGCCTTGAGATGGGGGAGAGCGTGGCGCTGGCGACGGTGGTCGCAACCAGCGGCTCGACGCCCCAGAAGGCAGGCGCGACCTTGGTCATCCTTTCCGACGGGCAGCTACGCGGAACGATCGGGGGTGGATGCGTGGAAGCGGACGCGTGGGCAGAGGCACGCCGGATGATGCGCACCGGGGAGTCTGGCCTGCGATCGTTCGTGCTCGCCGACGACCCTGACGAACCGGGGGGCGACGTGTGCGGTGGCACGATGGACGTGATGATCGAGGTGCTCCGCCCGGAGCGAGAGGCGTCGGGCAACCCCGCGTGACCGGTCCGCTCGTGACCCTGCGGCGCGTCGTCGAGTTGCTGGAGGCTGGAGGCCCGTTCGTCCAGGGAACGGTCGTCGCCGCAGGCGTGGGCGCGGTGGCGAGCGCCGGCCATCGCTTCGCGTGGCGTGATGGCCATGACCTTGAGGGCGCGACCGGCGACGAGGCCATCGACCTCGCGGTCGCGCGGCTCGCAGGGGCGGCTCTCGTCAATGAGGCGCCATCCGAATCCTGTATCGCGAGTGACGGGGCACGGCTCGCGTTGAGGCGCCGCCTGCGCGACCACGACGCGGCGCCGGGGTCGCTCGAGGTGGCGTGGCTCCCGCACGTGCCCCAGGAGCGATTGGCGATCGTTGGCGCTGGCCACGTCGCGGTGCCGTTGTGCGCGCTGGCGGCGACCGTGGGGTATGCGGTGACGGTGATCGACGACCGGGAGCGGTTCGCCACGGCGGCGCGCTTCCCGGGCGCTCACGAGGTGCTCGTCCGCGACTTCGGGATGGCGATCGACGCGATCGGGATCACGCCGTGGACGAGCGTCGTGCTCGTGACGCGCGGCCACGAGCACGACGAGCGGTGCCTCGCACAGGTCGTGTCGTCGACCGCGCGGTACGTGGGCATGATCGGGAGCCGGCGCCGCGTCAAGGTGGTGTACGGACGCCTGTGCGATGCCGGCGTGCCCGCGGGGGCACTCGAACGGATCCACGCGCCGATCGGCCTGGACCTTGGGGGGAGGTCACCGGAGGAGATCGCGCTGGCCATCCTGGCTGAAATCGTCCTTGCGCGCCGGGGCGGGACTGGCGAACGGCTTTCCGGTCGACGGAACCCGGGAATCCGAAGGAGCGCGGGGGTCCGGGACTAGGGTCGCGATTGAACCCGCGGACCAAGCCCCTCCCCAGCCGCCACCCCGGCGGGCAAGGATGCCCGCGGACCAAGCCCCCCCCAATCGCCACCCCGGGGGACGCGGTTGCCCGCGGACCAGGCCCCGGCCGGGGCGCGCCCCCTACTCGTTCCCCAGTTCCGCGATGAGGTCGATGTCGACTGGTCCGGTCGACCCTCCGGGAAGGGAGACCCACGTCGCCCACGCCTGCCATGGAGCGGGAGCGGAGGCGAGCATCACGACCGCCTCGCGCCACTCGAGACGCACCTCCCGGGATTGCCCGGGGTCGAGCCAGTATTCGCGGATGGCCTGGGTGAAGAAGCGGCCAGTACTCCATCGCCAGATCGGTGCGCCATCCGGGGTGGTGACCGTGACGTCTCCTGTCTGGCCGCTCCTGAAAGCGAGCATGAGGGGCAAGGCGTGCCGGTTTGTCGCGGTGAGGACGAACGCGACACCGCCAGCGCCAAGCTTTTCCACAGCGAGCGTGACCTCGAGCGGCGCGACCGTGGTTCCCGGGTCACCGACCCCCATGTCGCTGGTCTCCGGGCTGTCGATCACGCACTCGTCCCCCTCGCACGCGGCGCCCATGTCCTGTCGGCGCCACGACACCGGCATCGGTACGACAAGCGCGGACACGGCAATCGCCCGGCGCCGCCAGACGCGCGAGGCCAAGCCCGTGCGGTAAGGTAATGCCATGTCTAGCCCAAGCGTCTCCGATGTCGGCTCCGGAATGCAACTGATCCTTGGCATCGTCCAGGACGAGGATGCCAGCGCCGTGATTGAAGCCCTCGGCCAGGCGGGATTCCGCTCGACGCGGATCAATACCGTCGGTGGGTTCTTGCGGAAGGGCAACGCGACCATCCTCGTGGGGGTCGCCAACGACCAACTGCAACGGGCGCTGGTGATCATCCGCGACAACTGCCAGACCCGGACCGAGTACTTCGTCCCGACGGCGCCAGGGGAAGTTGGCGAGCCATATCCCCTGGACCCGGTCCAAGTGCAAGTTGGCGGGGCGACGGTCTTCGTGCTCGATGTCGAGCGCTTCGAGCAACTGTAGGCAGGGGGCGGTCGATGAAGCTGGTCTGGGCGATCGTTCAGGCGGAAGACGCCAGTGATGCGGTGAAGGCGCTGGTGACCCGTGGTTACCGCGCGACCCGGATCAACACGGTCGGTGGGTGGCTCCGGCGAGGCAACGTCAGCCTCTTGCTGGGCGTCGATGCCGGTCAGGTCGATGACGTGATCGCGACCCTTCGGGAGCACTGCCAGTCGCGGCGCGCCGATGCCCCGGGGCAGGTGACCCTAGGTCGGGCGACGGTCATCGTCGTGGACTCGCCGGGCTTCGTCCAGGTTTAGGCCCGTGCGGTCGACCGGAGCGGGATCGCGGGGTGCTTCCTCGACCGGTTCGGTGGGCAGCGGTGCGAGCAAGACCCACGCCAGGACGCCGGCGCCGATGACGACGACAAACGCGAGGAAGATCGCGAGGCCGTAGTCCTGCCAGACGTCCTCGATACCGGTCACGTTCCCGTGCGCAAGCGCGACCGAGGGGACGAGCGCCGCTCCGACCGCCGTGGCAATCTTGGCGAGGCGAGCGCGGGCACCGATGGCATTCACCGAGACGAACCCTTCTTCCGACCCCGCTCGCCCAGAAACATTCATCGGGTCGATCGTAACGGCGACCTGCGCGGACGGCACGCGGGCACCACGTGACGCACGCGCCTGCCGCTCGCCCCCGGTAGTCCGCAGGCCCCCTGCCCGCGATCTAGGGCCGCGTGCGCCTTATACTCGCCGACGTGGGGACCGACACCATCCTCTTGGTCGTCGGCGTGATCGCGTTCGGCGTCGGCATCGTATTGCTCGTCGGCGCATCCAGGTTGCAAACGTTCGCCGACAGTCGCGCCCCGCTCCCCGAAGTTGCCCGTCGGGCGAGCGGTCCAGAGCGCATGCGGAACCTGATCGCCGCGCAACAGGCGTCCAGATTGCGACGCGAGACCCTCGGTGTGCGCTTCCGCCTCGTTGGTGCCTGCTTGGCTGCCGCTGGCGCCGCGGCATTCATCGCTGGCGTGGCGCTGCGGGCGGTCCCCGCGTAGGGTCGTTGCCGTCCGCGGGAGGACGGCCCGTGACATCTGCCGCAATGAGCACCCCCAACTCGTCGCGGTAGGGGGGTATCGGCGGTCCGCCTCTCGCGCAAGCACGGGAGGCGTTCCACGCGCATCGCTACACTCACGCCTTGTGGGCAAGGTAACGAGCATCAGCCGAGATCACGATCCCGTCGGTGACGGTCCAGACGGCGACGAGCCGTCGTCCCGGGCGTCGATGATGGCGCGGTCGTGGGAACCGTGGCACTCCGCGCGAGCGATGCGCTGCATCTCGTGCGGGCACGTGCACGGGCTGCGCGAGGTCATATATCGCTGCGGGGCATGCGGCGACCTGCTCGACGTGCTGTACCCCCGTCCGGCCGAGGCGGGAGCGAGCCTGGCCGCGACGTTCAGGCACCGCCAGTCCTCGGATCGCCTCGTGGACCGGTCCGGCGTCTGGCGCTTCCGCGAGTTGCTTCCCTTCTACGACGACGAGTCGCAGATCGTGACGTACCCGGAAGGCAACACGCCGCTGCTGGACGCCCCGCGCAGCTCCCAGTACGCGGGCCTCCGGCGGTTGCGGTTCAAGCACCTTGGGTTCAACCCGACCGGGTCCTTCAAGGACTACGGGATGGTGGCGGGGGTGACGCAAGCGCGCATTCTCGGGATGCGGGCCGTTGCGTGCGCAAGTACGGGGAACACGTCGGCATCGCTTGCGGCGTACGCGGCACGCGCAGGGCTGGCGGCGATCGTGCTTGTGCCCGAGACCGGCGTGAGCTTCGCGAAGCTCAGCCAGTCCCTGGACTACGGTGCACTGACGATCATGGTGCGGGGCGACTTTGACCAGGCGCAGAACTTGCTGCGACGGCTCGCCCCGCGCCTCGGTATCTACATCCTGAACTCGGTGAACCCGTTCCGGCTTGAGGGCCAGAAGACGGTCATGTTCGAGTTGCTCGAGCAACTGGGGTGGCGCGCGCCCGACCGCATCGTCGTCCCGGGAGGGAACCTCGGCAACTCGAGCAGTTTTGGCAAGGCATTGCGCGAGCTCGAAGACCTTGGGTTGCTCTCGAAGCGGCCTCGGATCACGATCGTGCAGGCGCGAGGCGCCGCGCCGCTCTCCGAGGCGTACGAGAGTGGCCATTCCGAGCGGCTCGTGACCGTGCACGCGAACACCCTCGCGACGGCGATCAAGATCGGCGCACCGGTCTCGTGGAAGAAGGCGGCACGGGCGGTCGACTGGAGCGACGGCTGGGTGACCTCGGTGACCGAGCAGGAGATCGCGGACGCAAAGGCGATGATCGGCAGGGATGGCATCGGCTGCGAGCCCGCGTCAGCGACGACCTTGGCGGCTCTTCGTCGACTCGCTGCCGAAGGCACGGACGAGCAGGTCGACCCGGACGAGAACGTGGTGGCAATCCTCACCGGGAACGTGTTGAAGGATCCGGACTACACCGTGCGGTACCACCAGTCCTCGCTCTACGAGGAGTACCGGAGCGAGACACGAATGATCGATCACGGACCGGCGTTGGCTTCGGCCTTCGCGAACCCGCCAGTGGTCGTCGATGCGACCGAGGCAGCCCTCGCCGAGGCGATCGAGACGCGCCTGCACATGCGCTAGGTGCAAGAGCGCGTGGTGTCTTGCGCGCAGGACGTCGCTGGGACTTGATCGGACGCTGCCACGGGGGGCCGCGGCGAATGTGGGCCATCCCCGTAAAAACGTCCCGCCGCCGGAGCGGTCGAGACGCTTTCGGTCCCCGGTGCGACCCGCGCTGCGGCGGGAGAGGGAAGCATCGCCACCACCCTCACCACCACCACCCCTTCGCCCACCCTCAATCCCTCCCCCGCTGCGGCGGGAGAGGGAAGCACCGCAAGCACGGGAGGCCGCCCCTACTGGGGGGAGTTTCGGACGTTACCGGCGCTCACGGAGGAATGGGGGCAAGTCATCACCGATTGCGGCCGGCCGGTCGATCGAGGGCTGCGGTCGCGTAGGAGGCTGCTGCGCCTCGCGCATGAGCGGGATCACGCGCGGTTCACGGGCCGGCGGCGAGGCTGGTTCTTCCCTCGACTCGGGGCGTCGGTCGACCGAGCCACGGGCGCCGCCAATGATGTCGCGTTGAGGTCGCGCGATATGGCGTGCGAACGGGGCCGACCCGGAGGCCCGCGCTTGGAATCCGGTGGCGATGACGGTGACCTTCACTTGCGACTGCATGCGCGGGTCCATCGCGGTCCCGAAGATGATCATCGCGTCCTCGTCGGCGGCCCGTTGGATGATCTCGGCGGCGTCCTGCACCTCGTGGAGGGTGAGGTCATCGCCGCCCGTGATGCTCCAGAGGATCCCCTTGGCGTTTTCGATCTGGACGTCGAGAAGGGGGCTCTCGATGGCGGCGCGGGCCGCCTCAACTGCGCGCTGCTCCCCCGTGCCCGTGCCGATGGCCATGAGTGCCGAGCCGGCATTCGACATGATCGTCTTCACGTCGGCGAAGTCAACGTTGATGATCCCAGGGATCGTGATCAGGTCCGTGATGCCCGCGATGCCCTGCCGCAAGACGTTGTCGGCCATCTTGAACGCATCGGTCAAGGTCATGCGCGGGTCGGCAACGGCGCGAAGGCGGTCGTTCGGGATGGTGATCAAGGTATCGACGTGCTCGCGCAACGCGGCGATGCCGTCGTCGGCGGCCTGCGCGCGACGCGGGCCCTCGAACGAGAAGGGCCTGGTGACGACGGCGACGGTGAGGGCGCCAAGGTTTCGGGCAATGGCGGCAACCTTTGGGGCGGCACCCGTGCCCGTCCCGCCACCCATGCCGGCGGCGATGAAGACCATGTCGGCACCGCGGAGGGTCTCCGCGATGTCCTCCTCGCTCTCGTCGGCGGCGCGGGCACCGATCGTCGGCACTCCTCCGGCGCCAAGGCCACGCGTGACCCGATCCCCAATGCGGATCCGCATTGGCGCGCTTGACCGCATGAGGGCCTGCGCGTCGGTGTTGACCGTGATGAAGTCGACGCCGCGGATCTCGTCCTGGATCATTCGGTCGATGGCATTACTGCCACCGCCCCCGATCCCGATGACCTTGATCTGCGCGAAGGCCTCGAGGGCCGGCAACGCCGAGGCCGGTTCCGCCCGTTCTTCGTGGCCTCGGCCCTGACGCCCTCGCTCCGAATACATGCCTTCGATCCCTTTCGCCGGGAAATCCACGACCGCGTGCGTGCGAGGTGCGCCCGCGTGCGGTCGCTCGATGCTAGCGGGGCTGGGGTCTCGCGCCAACCGCGTCGCCCGGGCCGATCATCCGCCGGATGGTGTCGAGGATGGCACCGAAGCCAAACCCCGAGCGGACCGGCCTTGCGGGCGCAGACGCCAGCTCGACTCGGGTCCCGTAAGCAAGCACACCGATCGCTGCAGCGAATGCGGGTGACCGGAATGCCTCGCCCAAGTTGACCGCTGCCCCCGGAGTGCCGACGCGCGCGGGCATCTGGAGGACTTGCTCCGCGAGAAGGTCGATACCGGGCATCGTCGCGGTACCTCCCGTCAGGATCGCCCCAGCGCTCAAGGCGCCAACGAGGCCCGACCGTCCAAGTTCCGCGCGGACGAGCTCGAAGATGTCCACCACGCGGGCCGCAACGATCTCGGCCACGAGGCGGCGCGAGACGTGATTAAGGGACCGGTTGTGAAGGGTGACCGCGAGGGAAGGCTCGGCATCGACCTCGCCGGGAACGCCGTGGGCGTGAGCGACCTTGAGCTTCTCGGCCTCCAGAACTGGGGCCCTGAGAACGTAGGCGATGTCGTTCGTGCAGTTCTGCCCACCGAAGCCGATGACCGCGGTGTGCCAGATGGCTCCGTCGATGAAGACCGAGACGTCCGTCGTGCCGGCTCCGATGTCGATGACCACGCACCCGAGGTCGCGTTCGTCCACCGTCGCGACACTCTCACCGGCAGCGAGGCCTTGCGTGACGATTTCGTGGACGCGGATTTCCGGTGGAATGACGCGCACGAAGTTGGTGATCTGAGAGGTCGAGCCAGTGACGACGTGCGTCTCGGCGTCGAGACGGTGGCCGGTCATGCCGATCGGATCCGTGATGCCTCGCACGCCGTCGACCGTAAACGTTCGCGGGACGACGAGGAAGACTTCGCGGCCGATTTCCGAAGGCGACGGTCGCGCGGCGGCGAGGGCCTTCTGGATGTCGGGGTCGGAGACCTCGTGGATCTCGTGCGGATGGCTGGTGAGGGTCGTGCCCCCCCTCGCGTTCTCGCACGAGACGTGGGTGCCTGAGATCGTTACCCAGGCGGAGGTGATGGTCCGGCCGCTGGTGGTCTCGGCTTGCGCGACCGCCGCGGTGACGGACTGGGCAACGTCGTCGAACGAGACAATCGCGCCGGCCTTCATGCCCCGCATGCGGGCCATGCCGGCACCGACAACTCGCGGCGTGCCGGCGGCGGTTGGCTCGGCGACGGCAACGACGACCTTCGAGGTCCCGATGTCGATCCCGGCGATGGTGTGCGAAAGGGGCACGCTTCCTCCCGAGCGACGGCTGCGCGCCGCTTCACGTCAAGTAACGGTTCGGGGCGAACGGATGACGCGAGGTTGCCGGAACACGCCGGCAAGTTGACGGAACCAGCGTCTGGCCGGGCCGATTATAGGGAACGGGGGTGGGCGATCACGGACAGCAGGCGCGAGATCCGATGCGGCCGCGCGCGGCGTCATGCCCTGGGGCGCGGCGGCGTTGCCGCGGCGCGCGGCAACGCCGTGGGAGAGGGCATCGGGGTAGCGACCCGGTAGGCGGGGCGCGTCGGCGCGCGCACGTCAAGCGTGGTGAGGCGCATGCCCTGGTCGTGCGCCGCGGAGCGGACCGCGAGCATGTGCCCGAACTTCGTGTTCAGGTCATCAGGCTCCCCGAAGATCACCCGGGTGCCGTCGTCAACCACGAAGGTCAGTCCCGTCGCGCCGTATTCGATGGCCGAGACTGGCACGCGCATCGCGTCGAACGCCGTCGCGACCACGCCGACGGCGAGGACTGCCCGCGCCGGGAGGCGATCCCCGGGTTGCAAGGGGGTGCCCGACGTGTCGATGACGATCGGGAGTGTCGGGGAGCCTGCACTGGACGTCGGTTCGCTCGCGACGGCGACGATGAAGCCGTGGTCATCGACGAGGAGGTCGCTGGCAAACGTCCGCCAGAGGATGATCGGGAGCCGTTCCTCGACCTCGATCTCGACGACGTTTGGCAGGCGCGGGATCACGCGCGCGCGGCGCACGCCGGGCAAGCTTGCCACCTCGGCGGCGACCTGTGACGAGGACACGAGGAAGATGCTCTGACCGACGACCGACGCGACCGACTGCACGGTCGTGCCGGATACGCGCTCGAAGTCTCCTGCGCGCACGAGGACGACCTGCTCGACGCGGAACCACGGTGCCTGGATCAGGGCGGCGCCTGCGGCGGCTGCCAGGAGCGCGCACGAGATGGCAATCGCGCGCCACCGAAGCGTGGAGGGGGCGGCGGCCGTGACCGGGGCAGCCTCGCCCCGGGCGGCTCGGCGGTCGGTCCATCTGGCTGCCGTCACTGGCCGGGTTCCTGAGATGCGAACTGGTGAGCGGGAGCGACCGCAGCCTCGCGGAGCAGCCCTTCGGTGTCCCGCGGGTCCCAGTCGCCAACGAGGAGGACTTCGGGTTGCAGGCGGATTCCGTCGCGGGCGAAGACGGTTGCCTGGCCCTCGCGCATCAAGGCGGCGACATCCGTGGCGGTGGCCCGCCCGCGATTGACGATCCAGTTGGCGTGTACCGGACTGACTTGCGCGTCGCCCCGGAGGTGCCCCTTCATGCCGGCCGCTTCGAGCAGGCGCCCGGCGCTATCCCCGGGCGGGTTGCGAAAGACCGAGCCGCAGCTGCGCTCCGTTGGTTGGCGTCGGCGCCGTGTTCGCTCGAGCTCGTCGATGCGCGCGAGGAGGCGTTCCGGGTCCGCCCGCTTCAGGCGCAGGCGAACCCCGAGAACGACACCGTGCCCCGGGTCCTTGAACCGTGACCGGCGGTAGTCGAACCCCATCTCGGCATTCGCGAACACGACCACCGAACCGGTGCTGGCGGTCGGACCGGGTACCCACGCACGGACGGCGTCGGCGATCGAAGCGATGTCGCCGTCGTAGGCGCCGGCATTGCCCGCGACAGCACCGCCGATCGTCCCGGGGATGCCACAGGCCCACTCGACGCCCCCTAGCCCCTCACGCGCGGCCCAACGTGACACGGACGCGGTCATGCACCCCGCTTCGACATCGACGAGCACCGTGGTGCCGTGATCGTCGGTGATCGTCCCCGCGCCAATCTCTTGCCTTGAAGCCTGGACCTTGATCGCGAGGCCCGGGAACCCCCGGTCGGCAACGACGACATTGCTTCCGCCGCCGAGGACCAGGACAGGCACCTGGCTGGCAGCGGCCCATCCTAGGCACGCGGCAAGCTCGCCGGGAAGCGACGCCCGGATCAGCAGTTTCGCGGGGCCGCCGACCTTCAGGGACGTGAAGGGTGCCAACGGCGCGTCGTGCGTGACGCCGAGGTTAGTCGCGCGCGCGAGTTCATCCGGATCGTACTGGCCCATCATCGAAAGGTCCGAAGGCATCCTTGCCCGGGTCCGCATGTTCTGGGGTACAGGCATGCGTGCCGAGCTCGCGGTCGCGGAGGCGGAGAAGACGCCAGCGCTCCGGCGGGGTGCGTGTTCCGGTAGCGTCCCTTGGAACGCCGCACGGACCGGACGCGTGACGTCACGCTGGGCCGCTAGCGGCGGTTGCGGTGAGGCGACGAGCGATCTCGCGCCCGCTGCGGTCGATCGGGCCGGCGCCCATCACGACGACGACGTCGCCGGGTGCGGCGTGGTTGAAGACAGCATCGACGAGGTCGCCCTCGCTCCGGACGTGGTCGGCGCGCACTCCACTGTGGGCGGCACGAAGCGCGTCCACGAGTTCCGGCGCTCCGCGGTAGGCACCGTCTGGTTCGCGACCGGGAGGCGAATACGTGTCGGCAAGGATGACGCGGTCGGCGGTAGCAAGGGCATCAACGAAGTCGTCGAAAAGGCGCTCGGTCCGTACATGCAGGTGCGGCTGGAAGACCGCCCAGAGGCGCCCTCCCGCCACCGACGGGCGCGCCGCGGCAAGGGTGGCGCGCACCTCCGTCGGGTGATGCGCGTAATCCTCGACGACCAGGATGCCGCGGTCGTCGTGGATGACCTGGAATCGTCGACGGACGCCGTGAAACCGCTCGAGGGCGGCGATCGAGACGTGCAAGGGGACGCCTGCGTGGGCGGCGACGGCACACGCGGCGATCGCGTTCATGGCGTTGTGCGCGCCGGGGATCTTGAGGTGCATCGGGACGGCGGCACCATCTGGGGGGACGACGAGGAACGCCGCGCCGGCGCCATCCGGACGGAAGTCGGCCACGCGCCACGCGTCGTCCGCCGTGGATGCGGACATGCCGTAGCGGACGAGGCCGATGCCACGGGACGCGAGGCCTGCCGTCGCAAGGATCCGGTCAAGGCGAGCGCCACGATCAGGGCCGGCGCCCGACGCGGCGATCACTACCCCCCCGCCCACGACGCGGTCGAGAAATGCCGAGTAGGCCCCCTCCATCTCCGCGACTGAGCCGTAGTACTCGAAGTGTTCCGGTTCGACGTTGGTGACGACGGCGACTTCGGGCGCAAAGGCGAGGAAGCGCCGGTCGTACTCGTCTGCCTCGACGACCATCCAGTCGCCGGTGCCCATGCCTGCGCTCGTGTCGAGGTCGACGAGTTCGCCGCCGACCTGAAATGAAGGGTCGAGGCCTCCTGCTTGAAGGGCGAGAGTGACCATCGCGGTCGTCGTCGTCTTGCCGTGCGTCCCGGCCACGGCGATGCCCCGGCGAGCGTTGACGAAGGTTGCCAGCGCGTCCGCGTGCTTGAGGACCGTGACGCCGGCGGCCCGTGCCGCGACGAGCTCGGGGTTGGAAGGCGGGATCGCCGACGACGCGACGACAAGCGGGCGTGCGGACCCGAGACACGATGCGACATGGGTCGCGTCATGGCCGATCGCCACGGTGGTGCCGAGAGCCTGGAGGTCCCGGAGGGCCTTGGAGTCGGAGGCATCGGACCCGGAGACGGTCGCGCCGGTCGCCAGGTAGAGGCGGGCGAGGGCGCTCATGCCTGCGCCGCCGATGCCGACGAGGTGGACATGACTGGCGGGAAGGGCGAGCGGTGGCATCGTGGCGTTCCTCCGGCGTGCGTCTGGCGGTGAGAAATGATCGCGGGAAATCCGCGCGTGAATGCGATACAAGCGGCCTGGCGGGAGAGGGAAGCACCACCCCACCATCACCCCCTAGCCCCCACCATCGTTATCCGCGTACGCGATTGAAAACTCCCACGCTGCGGCGGGACGGCCCCCTCCATTTGCCGCAACAAGCACCCCCCAACGCTGCGGCGGGAGAGGGAAGCACCGCCCCACCCCGGCGATCAGCGACGCGCGACGGATTCGAGCAGCGCCACGACGTTCGCCGCTGCCTCGGGACGTGCCAGGCGGCGCGACGCCGCGGCCATGGCCTCGAGGCGGGCGGGCCTTGCCAGCAGCCCGAGCGTCGTGGCGAGGAGGCCGGGCGTCGTGCCTCCCGTGGCGAGGAGGGCGTCGTCCGGGATCGTGATCGCCGCGCCTGCTTCGGCGAGGATTGCGGCGTTCTCCGACTGGTGCCCGCCGGCGAAGGTTCCCGGCACCAGGATTCCCGGACGGCCCGTCGCGGGCAACTCGGCGATCGTCGATGCGCCGGCCCGGCAGATGACGAGGTCGCTGGCGGCCATCGCGTCGGCCATGCCCCGGTGGAGGTAGCGGAAGAGGTGGTAGCGCCGTCGGAGCGGGTCTGGTAGGGCCGTGCGCGCCTCCCTCAGGCGGGCCTCGTCAAGGTCGCCGCACAGGTGGATCACCTCGGCGTGATGCAGGAGCGGTTCGAGCCCATCGCGGACGGCGAAGTTCAGGCTCCGTGCGCCCGAACTGCCACCGGTGACGAGGACGACCGGCAGGCTCCCGTCGATCCCGAAGGCGGCGCGCCCCCGGTCGCGGTCGGCGGACAGGAAGTCGGGGCGGATCGGGTACCCGGTGACGACGGATCGTGGGGTCCGCCAGTGCGCGCGCGTGGCCGAGAAACCCATGGCGACGCGCGTGGCGAGCGGCGCCATGACCCGCACGGCAAGGCCCGGCACGACGTCCGGGAGGAAGATGACGGCGGGTACGCCCCGCAGGCGCGCCGCGACGATGACGGGCGCACTGACGTATCCCCCGGTCACCAGGACCACGTCAGGCCGGAACGACGCGACGAGGCGCACGGCTTGGGCCAGGGCGGTGCCGAGGCGGAATGCCCCCCACGCCGCCCGATGTGGCGCGACGCCCCGGATCGGCGAGGCGCCGAGGCGGGTCCGGGCGAACCCGGCATGGGCGAGGACCTCGGCGTCGATGCGGGAAGGGCCATGCGCGAAGTGGACGACCGGCCCGTCGCTGGTACCAGGGAGTCCCGGGGCGAGGGCGTGGACCACGCTCAAGGCAGGGTAGATGTGGCCCGCGGTGCCGCCGCCGCCGACGAGGACGCGGAGCGCCCGGCGTTCGGGATGGGTGCGGGGGAGGGAAGCGGGAAGCGCCCCCACCCTCAGTCCCTCCCCCGCTGCGGCGGGAGAGGGAAGCACCACCCCTCCCCCGCTGCGGCGGGAGAGGGAAGCACCACCCCCACCGCCTCCTTCGTTATCCGCGTACGCGATCCCTCCCCCGCTGCGGCGGGAGAGGGAATCACCGCTCCCTACCCCCCCCTTCGCCGGCGGTTCGTTCGCGGCCACGCTCAAGCGGTCGCCACGCTGCGGCGCGCGCGCCAGTTCGGGAGCCACGACTTGGCGCCCTCCGTGACCGGCACCTGGCGCGAAACGGAGAGGATCAGGCCGCACATCGCGCACGAGGCGATGATCGATGACCCGCCATAGCTGAAGAACGGCAGCGTGATACCGGTGAACGGCACGCTGCTCGTCAGGACGGCGATGTTGACGAGGGCCTGGAGGACGATTCCCATCGTCGCACCCGCGGCGATGCAGCGGCCAAGCGCGTCGGGCGCGTTTACGGCCACGTGCAGTCCCCGCCACATGAAGAACGTGAATGCGGCAAGTGTTCCGACCGTTCCGAGCAGGCCGAACTCCTCGCCCAGGACCGCGAAGATGCTGTCGGTGTGCGGGAAGGGCAGGAAGAAGAACTTCTGGCGCGACACCCCGGGCCCGACCCCGGCGATGCCCCCCGAACCGAGGGCGAGCAACGCCTGGACGACGTGATAGCCCGCGCCCTGGGCGCTGGCCCACGGGTCGACGAAGGTCGTCCATCGCACGAGACGGTACGGCTCGATCACGACGAGGCCGATGCCAGCGATGGCGGCGCCCCCCGCCGTGAGGATGACGTGGGAGGTGCGGGCACCCGCGACGAGATAAACGACGGCACCCGTCAATACGATGACCACGGTCGTGCCCATGTCGGGCTGGCTCATGACGAGCGCGGCGATCAGCCCGTAGGCGCCGGCGAAGGCCAAGAGGCCGTCCCGCGCGGCGGCGGCGATGCCCGGGCGCTGGGTGAGGTAGGCCGCCGTGGAGACGACGAGGACCGGCTTGATCAGCTCCCCCGGCTGGAACAGCTGGACCCCGCCGATGGCGAGCCAGCGCTGGGCACCGTTGACCGACTGGCCAAGCCCGAAGATGACGAGGAGGAGGATGCCCACGGACGCCAGGAAGCCTGCACGCCAGAGCGAGGCAATGCGGTGGTAGTCGAGGAGTGCCAGGACGGTGGCGATGGCGGCCCCGCCGAGAAGCATGCGGAGTTGGCGCCAGAGGTAATACGTGGCATCGCGCGTCTCGGCGTAGGAGACGATGCTGCTCGCGCTCAGGAGCATCAGCAGGCCCGGGATCACGAGCAGGAGGGTTGCCACGACGATGGTCGCGTCAACACGCGATCGCGGCGCACCTTGGGGGGTGGCGTCCGGCTGGACACGCGTGCGAATGGACGGCCGCAGTTCGAGCAGGTGGCGTCGGCGGGACGCCCCCACCATCGTTATCCGCGTAGGCGATCCCTCCCCCGCTGCGGCGGGAGAGGGAAGCGCCACCCCCTGCCCCAATACGACCCCCACCCTCAATCCCTCCCCCGCTGCGGCGGGAGAGGGAAGCACCACCACCGCCCCCTCCATCTGCCGCAAGCCCCACCAACCCCCTCGTCCGCTCGCGTGTACCCGTTCCCGGTCATGGGCGGCCTGGCCGACGAGCGACGCGCGTGCCGGAATTGATCGTCGCCATCGGTCCATCGGCCCAGTGCCAACGGCGGTGCCAGCGGCCGCGGGCGCCTCGTCCCGTGCTTGGCGACCGGGGCGGGCACGGCGGCGTGGATCGACGTCCCGACCGAAGATCCGCGCGAGCAAGCCGGGATTCGAGGGCGGGGGCGCGGTTCGACGTCCCGGTACGCCGGGATCGAAAGGCGGACGCCTCATAGGGTGGGACTGCCACTGCTCCGGAGCGGGCTGGAAGCCCGCGGACCAGTCGTGCGGCGCGCGAAAAGGGTGGGACTGCCACTGCTCCGGAGCGGGCTGGAAGCCCGCGGACCAGTCGTGCGGCGCGCGAAAGCGGTTCTCCCGCACCCCGGCCTGGGCGCCTCGGCCCTCCATGGCACCGTGGCCAACACTACTACCATCGCGAGACCCAGATTGCCGTGATCGCGCCGATGGCTCCGGCGATCCAGAAGCGCTGGACCACCCACGTTTCCGTCCACCCGACCCGCTCGAAGTGATGGTGCAACGGGGCATAGCGGAGTATTCGCCGACCGCGAAGCTTGACGCTCAATACCTGGGCGATGTCAGAGGCGGCGTTCGCGACGAACACGATCCCGGCGGGGATGAGGAGGAACGGTTCCCCGAGGAGCAGTGCGGTGATGCCGAGCATGCCCCCGAGCGGAAGCGCCCCGATGTCCCCCATCCACATCTGCGCAGGGTGGGCGTTGAACCAGAGGTAGGCGAGGATCGAACCGACAACGATCGCGCAGAGGGAGGCGACGGCCACGTCCCCGCGCTCGGCCGACACGACCCAGAACGCCAGGAACGCGAGCGCGCTGGTCGTCCCGGCGAGGCTGTCGAGACCGTCGGTGATCGCGACCGAACTGGTCGTGGCAACCATCACGAACGCGGCAGCGGCGAGGTACGCCCACGTCGGCAAGGTGAACCATCCAAGGAACGGAACATGCAACTGATTAAGTCCAAAGGCGTGGAGCGCGGTGGCGGCGATAAGTCCGGTGCCGATTTCGACCGCCCACTTGGAGGCGGGCGGAAGGCCCGCCGACTTGCGCTTGCCGACGAGGGTAGTCACGTCGTCGATGGCCCCGAGGATTGCGAGGGTGATCCCGACCCCGAGGGGGACCAGGAGGGCGGGGTCGCCGCTGGTTGCGACGACGCCGAGCGAGATGGCCAGGGTGGGGACGAGGAAGACGACACCGCCCATGGTCGGCGTTCCGGCCTTGTGGGCGTGCTCGGACGGCTCGCTCGGGTTGAGTTGCTTGCCAGCCCAGGTCGACGCGTACGCGAGCCATCGCGGGCCGATGACGGCACCGCAGGCGAACGAGAGCACGGCGAGCGCGAGTGTCGAGGTCAGGATCGTCCTCCAGGGGCAGGTTCGAGACGAGCGCGCGTCAGGGCATTGGCTTCACTGGTACGTCGAGCGCGCGTACCGCGTCTTCCATGCGCATCCCGCGGCTCCCCTTTACCAGTACCGTCAAACGGCCGGAGGTGCCTGAAGCGTGCCGCCACGTCTCCAACGCGCCGGGGGCATCGGCGGCACGGGCGACCCACGACACCGCCTCACGGTCCATGCCGGCGTCAATTGCGGCCCGGGCGATGCCCCGCGAGGCATTGCCGACCGCGACGAGGGCATGCGCGCGACCGGCCACGTAGGCACCGACCTGGGCGTGCGCGGGGGCCTCGTGCTCGCCGAGTTCGAACATGTCGCCGAGGACGGCGACGCGCGTGCCGTCGCACCCGGCGAGGAGGTCCAGGGCGGCGAGGCATGACGCGGGGCTCGCGTTGTAGGTGTCGTCGATGATGACGAGGCGGTCGTGCACCCGGGCGACCCTGACGCGAGGGGAGGTCGGCGGGGCCTCGAGGCCGGCGATGACCTCGGGCCAGTCGCACCCGAGGGCGAACCCGGTCGCCGCCGCCGCGAGTGCGGCCGCCACGAAATGCCTCCCGGCGAGGGGGAGGTGGACGTCGGCCTGGCGACCGTCGTGCACGAGCCGGAACGCGATCCCGTCGAGCCCGATCGCGCGCACCCCCTCGGCCCGGGTCGCCGCGCCCGGAGCCTCGCCGTAGGTGGCGACTCGCGCCCGCGTGCGGTTGCCCATCGCGGCCACGACCGGGTCGTCGAGGTTGAGGACGGCGGTGCCGCCCGGACGCAGGAACTCGACGAGCGTCCCCTCCTCGCGGGCCACGGTCTCGAGGTCGTGGAGGAACTCCATGTGCTCTGCCTCGATCCGGGTCATGACCGCGCAATCGGGCGATGCCAGCCCGGCGAAGGTCGCCATCTCGCCGGGGGCGGAGATGCCGATCTCGACCGCCGCGACCTCGTGGGCCGACTCGAGACCCAGGAGGGTGATCGGCAGGCCGAGCTCGTTGTTCAGGTTGCCCGCGGTGCCGAGGGTCCGGAAGCGCCGCGAGAGGACCGAGACGACGAGGTCCTTGGTGGACGTCTTGCCGACGCTCCCCGCGATCGCCACGACTGGCCTGGCCCACCGGTCGCGCCACCAACTGCCGAACCGTTGCAAAGCGGCCATCGTCCCGATTTCCGGGTTGACCCGCACGAGGACCGGCTTGCCTGGTGGCAGGGGCGCACCACCCGGCCAGTCGTCGATCGGGTGAGGCGTCCCGCCACCGGGGAGGGTGATGATCGAGATCGTGCCGTCCCGGATGGCTTGCGACAGGTCATCGGGCACGTGGTCGACGATGGCCGCACTGGCGCCATTCGCGAAGGCGTCGCGGACGAACTCGTGGCCGTCGCGCGCGTGACCCCGGATGGCGACGAACAGGCCGCCGGGGCGCATCGGCGGGTACCCGTCGGGGCGCGAGGACATCGTGACGGTCGTGAACGGCGCCCGGTGGCGCACGGCGAACCGGTCGGCTGGCGGCACGTTCCCCCATTCGAGCAGGTCCGCGAGGTGCGCCTCCATGGATGCGTGGCCTTCCCGTCGGGGGCGGGCGTGCTGCCCTTCCCGACCCGCGTGAGCGTGGCGCTAGCGGCCGGGTGCCGACTTCGCGAGGGCGGTCGCGGTCAGGCGCAACTGGTCGTGGTTCGCGGTCGGCGAGGGCATCACTGCCACGGGGATGGCGGTCACCGGGATCCGGGTCGGCGTGGCCATGCCGCCGATGAGGGCGCCGGCGGCCGCCCGCACCGGGACCGTCGGCGTCCCGCCGGTCGCGGGTACCCGTGCGGGGGCCACGCCGCCGACCGCCGCGTGGACTGCGCCTGGTGCCGGCACTGGGCGCGCCGGTGTCGCGACGGGCGCGCCTCCGGGTAGCGGCGCCCCGCCGGTCACGGTGCCCCGCGGCGCACCGGCGGCGATTGGCAGCCGCGTTGGCTCAACCACCTCGGTCGGGGTTGCGAGCTGGCGCTCCATCTGCCTGGCATCGGCGGTTGCGACCGCCGGCGGGATCGCCTCCGTGCGCGGCATGCGCAGGTACCGGGTGAGCTCCTGGCCGATCATCGCGAACACGGGCTTTGCGACGAGGCTTCCCCAGGGCTCGTCGCGGGGCCGGTCGATCTTCACGAGGATGACGAACTGCGGGTCGTTCGCGGGGACCGCGCCCACGAACGACGCGATCGTCTCGTCGCGCTCGTACTGGCCGTTCACGGGGATCGAGGCGGTGCCGGTCTTCCCGGCGGCCTGGAACCCGGGAACCAGGGTGCCGCGGGTCTCGCCGTTCTCGGCGGACCGGAACAGCATTTGCAGCAATGTCGCCGCCGTGTCGCGCGAGATCGCCTGACGGACGATCTGCGGTCGCGCCTCCCGGATGACCTTGCCGGTCGATGGGTCGACGACCTTCTGGACGACGTGGGGACGCATCACGATCCCACCGTTCGCGAGCGTCGACATCGCGGAGGCCATCTGGATCGGCGTGATGGCGATGCCTTGGCCGAACGCGTTCGTGGCCAGGTCGGTCTCGGACCAGTCGGCCGTGCCATGGCGCTTGACGAGGCCGACCTCCTCGCCTTGGAGGTCGATCCCGGTCCTGGCACCGAACCCGAACGCGCCGACGTATCGCTGGAATCGTTCCGGCCCCAGCTTCCGCGCGACGGTGGCCGCTCCGACGTTGCTGCTCCGCTCGAGCAACTGGGTCATCGTAATCCGGCCGTTGGCCTTGAAGTCCCAGTTGCGGATGACATGGCCGCCGACGGCAAGCACGCCCGGATCGTCGATGGTGGACTCGGGCGTGACGAGGCGCTCGTTCAGGGCGCCGGCCATCGCGACGATCTTGAAGGTGGAACCCGGCTCGTAGACGGAAGAGATCGCGGGGTTCAGGAGGATCCCGTCCGTGAGGGCGGCCTCCTCGTACCGGTTCGGGTCATACGACGGGCGGCTGGCCATCGCGAGGACGGCGCCGGTGCGCGGGTTCATCACGATCACGGTCCCGCCATCGGCCCGGTGCTCGATGACCGCCCGTTCGAGCTCCCGCTCGGCCACGTACTGGATGGTCCTGTCGATGGTGAGGTACGTGTCGAGGCCATCGACGGGCGGGCGCAGGTCCCGGATGCCGAACCCGATCTCGTGGCCGGCGGTGTCCTTTTCCGATCGCAGGCGACCCGGGGTGCCTGCAAGCTGCTCGTCCCAATGGCCCTCGACGCCGTACTGGCCGTGCCCGTCGAAGTCCACGTAGCCGATGAGCTGGGCCGCCAGGGTGCGGTCGGGGTAGGTGCGGCGCGTGGCGGGCTCGACGACGATGCCCGCGATCCGCAGGGCGGCGACCTGGTCCGCGACGTCCTGGTCAACGCGGGCGCCGTGGTTGAGGCGGACGTACGCGGCGGACTTGTTCAGGAGGGCCTCGAGGATCGGCGCCGGGCTGGTGCGAAGGATCGGAGCAAGGCGAGCGGCGACCTCCTCGGGGCGGCGAACTTGCGACGGGAACGCGCAGATGAACGCCGCACCGAGGTTCCCGGCAAGGAGCTCGCCATTCGTATCGCGGATCGCCCCGCGCGTCGCCGGCAACGTGTTGTCGAGGGCCTTCTGGGCCTCAAGTCGCTGGGTGAGCCGCCCGGACTCCAGCACCTGCCACCAGGCCAGGCGACCGGCGAGGAGCAGCGCGATGGCGATCGTGCCCGCGCGGACGAGCTTGAGGGCCGTGCTCCCCGGGATGGTCGCTGGTTCCGGGGTTGACCGACCGGCGGTCCTTCGTGGTCCAGTGCCACCCGGGGGGACGGCGCCGGTCCAGGCGCGCGCAGGGCTGGCGGTCGTCACTGGGGCGGCCTCGTCGGCGCGTGCGGAACGCCCGCTCCATCTGCCGCAAGCGCCCCAACGCTGCGGCGGGAGAGGGAAGGACTGACGCCGGCGAGGGCGCGCCAGATGGAGCTGATCGAGGGCCACGGGGACGCCGGCGACGCCACGTCGGCACCGCTTGTCCCCCGGATGACACTCAAGTGGAACCACCGGGCAAGGCGGTCGTCAAGCGCCGGTTGCTGGCTGCGCGATCGTGCCTCGGCGTCCCGGAGCCGCTGGTCAATGTCGATCGGCGCCCGCCGCGCACGGACATGGTCGGGCGAGGTGGCGGCCACCATGCCGAGCCGCGTCGTGGCATCGCCCTCGACGCGACCGAATGCGCGCAGCTGTGCCGACTGGGCCGCCAGGCGCTGCTCCTCGCGCTCAAGGCGGGCACGGGTGTCGTCCAGCTCGCGAATGTCGTAGCCCGTGGAGGCGACCTGCGAGGACTGGTTGATATAGAGGAACGCGAGGACGACCGAGGCGATGACGCCGCTCGTCGCGAGGCGAAAGGTTTGCGCGCTTGCGGACTGGATCCGCGGTGACCGAGACGGGAACCCGATCGCGCGCAGGAGGGTGCCGATCATTGATCGCTGGGGTCCGACGGGGGCGTCATCGAGGGGTCTCCACAGGCACGTTGGCGGCGCGGTGTTGCGGATCGACTGAACCGGCCTAACCCCCCAACCCCCTTCCCGGCGCGGGAAGGGGGAGGCAAGGACCCCACCCCGGCGGGCAAGGATGCCCGCGGACCAAGCCCCCCACCCCGGCGGGAGAGGGAAGCACGGCGGATGGTCAGGGCGCGGGCGTTCCGAGGAGTTCAACGGCGCGCAACCGCGCACTGCGACTCCGCGGATTGGTCGCAACTTCCGCGTCGGACGGAACGAGCGGGCGCGGCGTGAGGATGCGGGCGCGGACACGCGCGCCGCAGACGCAGACGGGGAGTCCGGGTGGGCACGAGCAGCGGCCAGCGGCGTCCTGGAAGGCTCGCTTGACCACGCGGTCCTCGAGCGAGTGAAAGGCGATCACGACGAGGCGCCCGCCCGGTGCGAGCAAGTCGATCGACGCCATGACCGCGGCCCGGAGGGCGTCGATCTCGTCGTTGACCGCGATGCGCAACGCCTGGAAGGTGCGGGTCGCCGGATGGATCGCCCCTGGCCCGTGCGACGCCGGGACCGCGCGCGCGACGACCTCCGCCAGGTCCGTCGTGGTCAGGAAGGGACGCGTGGCCCGGCGGGCGACGATCACCCTGGCGACGCGCCGCGCATGGCGTTCCTCGCCGAACGTCGCGATCACCTCCGCAAGCGATGCCTCCGTCCCGCCATTCACGAGGTCCGCGGCGGTCGGCCCTCGGGAACGGTCCATGCGCATGTCGAGCGGGCCGTCGCGGCGAAACGAGAACCCTCGGTCCGCACGGTCGAGCTGCATCGAGGAGACCCCGGCATCGACGATCACCCCATCGACGGGCCTGGCGCGGTCGCCAAGGGTGCTGCGGAAAAGGACCTTGATGTCGCGGGCATTGCCCTGGACGAGGTGAAGGCGGGAAGCGAAGCGTCCGAGGCGGGCAGTGCAGGTCGCGAGGGCGTCGGCGTCGCGGTCGAGACCGATGCACACGCCGTCTGGTCCTGAGGCATCGAGTAGTGCCTCGAGGTGGCCACCGGCACCTGCGGTCAGGTCGACGTAGGTCCCTCCGGGGCGGGGAGCGAGGAGGGCGAGCGCCTCGTCACGCATCACCGGCACGTGGGGCACGTCACGGGCGGCGTCGCCATCCCCCACCCCCTGCCCCTCCACCCCGAGACGGCCTAACCCCCCAGCCCCCTTCCCGGCGCGGGAAGGGGGAGCAGGACGGCCCCCACCCTCAGTCCCTCCCCCGCTTCGGCGGGAGAGGGAAGCACCACCCCACCGCCGCGCGCTAGTTCGGGGCATGCAGGAGGCGACTGCACGACGGGCACGCTTGCGGGGCGACCTCGCGCCGCACGCGTTGGGCGAAGGCGGTGGGCAGGTCGGTACGGCACCCCTCGCACCTCGCCCCTGAGAGCTCGGCGACCGGGACGCCATCGGCGACACGCGCGCGGATGCGTTCGAAGGCGGCAAGGTCCGCCGGATCCATCGCAGCGGCAAGCGCGGCCCGTTGTCGTGCGGTGGCCTCGCGACGGGCATGCGCGTCGGTGCGCTCGGCGACGCGCGAGAGGTTTCCGGTATTCATGTCGGCGAGCGCCTTGGAGACGGCCGCCTGGACCCGGGCCGCATCGCGCTCCGTCCGGGCGGTCACCTCCATCGCCGCGAGGGCAGCCTCCTCGAGGGATCCGCGCCGGACCCGTTCGCGCTCGATCTCCTGGCGGAGGGACTCGAGGTCGCGCGGCGACCCCTTGCCGGACCAGAGGCGCGCGTCGTGGTCGGTGATCCGCGCCTCGAGCTGCGCGAGCGTGAACTCGGCGTCCTTCTGGGCGGCGAGGGCGCGGGCGACGGCCTCGCGGGCGCGCCGAGTCGCAAGGTCGGCGGCCTTGACCTTCACCTGGTCGCCAAGCTGGGCGGTCAGGGACGCGGCGAGGGTGTCGAGGTGGATGATCTCGATGTCGAGTCGCCCGAGCGTGAGGACCGCCCGGCTGCGTTCGCCCATCCCCTACTCCCTGGCCCACACGCCCGGCGTTCCCCGGCACGCGGGGCGAGTATACGAGGACGGTGGGGCTAGAGGGACCCCGGGAGCGGGTCGCCGATGCGATGGACCTTCACGAGGTTGGTCCCGCCGACGAGGCCGAGGGGAATGCCTGCGGTGATGACGATAAGGTCGCCGGGCACGGCGCACCCCAGCTGCACCGGGATCTCGGCGGCGCGGCGGAAGATCTCGTCGGTCGAGTCGAACGAAGGCACGCTGACCGGTATGACGCCCCACGTCAAGGCGAGGCGACGGCGCACCCGCTCGCTCGCCGTGAGCGCGATGACTGGCATCGTCGGGCGGTACTTGGCGACAAGCCGGGGGGTGGAGCCGCCGGCGGTGACGGTCACGATCGCCCGGGCGCCGAGTTCGCCGGCCATCTCGACGGCGGCCTGGGCGACGGCCTCGGTCGCCGTTCCCGCGACATCAGCGAGTGCAGCGGCAAAGTGGCGTGTCTCGTCGACGACCGCCTCGGCGGCGCTGGCTATCGCCCGCATCGCGGTGACGGCATCGACCGGGAAGCGTCCGGTCGCCGTCTCGGCGCTGAGCATGACCGCGTCGGTCAAGCTGGTGACGGCGACGTGCACGTCAGTGGCCTCGGCGCGGGTCGGCCGGGCGCTGGAAACCATCGATTCGAGCATCTGGGTGGCGGTAATCGAGGGCTTGGCGGCGCGGTTGCAGCGGGCAAGGAGGTCCCGCTGGATCCTGGGCACGTCCTCGAGGGGGATCTCGACGCCAAGGTCGCCGCGCGCGACCATCAGGCCGTCGGCCTCCCTGAGGATCTCGTCTATCGCGTTGATGGCCTCCGGTCGCTCGATCTTGGCGATGATGGCGCACGCGTCGTGACCGTGTCCCCGGCGGGCCAGGTGGTCGCGAAGCTCGATGATGTCGGCGCCACGCCGGACGAATGACAAGGCCAGGAAGTCGACGCCGGCGCGGGCCGCGAAGGTGGCGTCATCAAGGTCCTTGTCGGTCAAGGCGGGCGCGGAGAGGGGGGCGCCGGGCACGTTGATGCCCTTGTGCGAGAGGAGGCGCCCGCCGCGTAGGACGGTCGTCACGATGTCCCGTCCGTCGGTCGAATCGACGCGCACCGCGAGGTTGCCGTCGTCGAGGAGGATGACCAAGCCGGGGCGGACCTCGGACGGGAGGGGTGCGTAATCGAGGGTCGCGATCCCGGGACCGGCGACGATGTCACGGTTGGTGAGGACGAAACGCGTGCCCTCGGTGAGCGTGAGTCCATCGTCAGGCATCTTCCCGACGCGGATCTTCGGGCCTTGGAGGTCGGCGAGGATGCCGATCGTGCGGGTGCCTGCGAGGCATCGGACGGCCTCGATCCGCCGGGCGTGGTCGGACTGGGTGCCGTGCGACATGTTCAGCCGGACGACGTTCACGCCGGCGTCAAGGATCGCCTCGAGGACGCCCGGACGATCGGTGGCAGGGCCAAGGGTGGCGACGATCCGGGTCCGGCGCATCGGCACACCATAGCGGCGCGGCGCGATCACGCGCTGGGGAGGGAAGCACGGACCCCACCATCGTTATCCGCGTATGCGGTCCCTCCCCCGCTGCGGCGGGAGAGGGAAGCACGGCCCCCACCATCGTTATCCGCGTATGCGGTCCCTCCCCCGCTGCGGCGGGAGAGGGACGCACGGCCCCCACCCCCTGCGGGCAAGGATGCCCGCGGACCAACGGGAGAGGGAAGCACGGCGGATGGTCAGGTCGCGGGCGTTCCGCACGCGCCAACCAGCGACCGCTCCTTCCAATTGCCCCAGCTGGCCTAGTCGAGCCACCCTCGATGGCGCAGCAACTCGTCGCCGATCAGGCCGAGCTCGACCTCGCGCGTTGTGCCGGCGAACTCCTTGCGGTATTCAAGGCGCGCGCGCTGGAAGTACTGGGCTGGCCGGTCGGCCTCGCCGACCTCAGGGGTGATGGGGTAGCCGAGGGCGTCGACCCCGCCCCGCGCCTCGAAGTAGCGCAGGAACGCGTGCTGCACGACGAACCCCGTCTCGGGGAAGTACCGGCGCTCCGGCGTCGCCTCGACCGGCTCCTCGGGCTTGGGGCGGTCCGTGAGGAGCTGGTCGCCGAGGAGCGAGATCTGGACCTCGTACGGTGTTCCTTGGAGGTCCGGACGGTATTCGAGGCGACCCCGCTGGAACCACTGGACCATCAGGCCACCCTCGAGGAACAGCTCGGTCCGCGGGAAGCCGAAGCGTTCGAACCCGCCAAGGCGGTCGTACGCGGAGGCAAACCGGGGCGACAGGTTGTGTTCGGTCGCGGGGACGTACCGGCCGGACTCTGGCCCGGTCGCGGGCGAGGCGGGGGTCGTCGGCGGGAGCGCGAGGACCCAGGCCCCGCCCGCGGCGTTCGCGACGAGAGCTGGGACCCCTTCCACTCGCGGGGAGGAGGGCGACGTTGACGACCGGATGGCAGCCAAGGCAGGGATGGCGAGGAGACCGGTTGCCGGGCGAGGGAGGGACGGGAGCTCGACCCAGTGTGCGCCACGGTTGGTAGACCGCACGACACCGCCCCGAGCGCCGACCAGGTACCAGGCGTCGGGCGTCCCCGGCTCGGTGGCCACGCCGACGGGGAAGAGCGCTTCCGGAACTGCAGTAAGGCGCTCCCAAGTGACGCCGTGATCGCGGCTGGTCGATGCCCCACGGTCCGAGACGAGAAACGCCACGTCATCACGTTCCGGGTGGAAGGCGACCCCGTTGAGGCCACCCGGAGGCAGTCCGGTGGGCACGCCTCGCCACGAGCGACCGCCGTTCTCCGAGCGGAAGAGGCCGGGTGCGGATGCGGTGGCCATGAGCATGATCTCTGGATGGCCCGAGCTTTGGGCGAAGGCGATCCCGCCGGGAGTGACCCCATAGCGGTCACGCGGGAGGCCGGACGACGCCTCGAACCACGTGTCCCCGCCGTCAAAGGTCGCAAAGTTCCCGCGCAACTCGGTGCCGACGATGACGTGGCTCCGGTCCGCCCGGTCGAACAAGATGGAGGTAACGGGCGGAAGGGGGACCGGCAGGCGCTGCCAGGTCGCCGCCCCGATCCCAAGCCGATACAAGGCACCGACACCGGAGATCAGGAACGTCCGCGAGTCGTCGGGCGAGAAGGCGCCGGCGATCAGGCTGAGGTCGAGCGGCAATCCGCGATCGATGACTTGCCACGTGCGACCGCCATCGACCGAACGTCGCACCCCGGTACGCAATGAAGTTCCCGGCACGGGGGCGGCGAGGGCGGCGATAAGCCCCTCGCGCGAACCGACGAGTGCCATGACGCCGTCGCCAGCGCCCTGGAGACGCTGCCATCCGGGAAGTGGGGGCGCCGGGACGGCCGGCGAGGCGATGACCGGTCCGGCCCAGGTCGCGGCCAGGGCGAGCGAAAGGACGGCAATCACGACGAGTCTTGTGGCCAGGCTGGCACGGCGCGAGTCCCGCCGGGTCACCGCGGGATGACCAGGCGGCCGCCAGGGCTGATGGCGTCGGCGTCCAGTAGCCGGTTCGCGCGGATGATCGCATCGACAGACGTGTCGAAGCGGATGGCGATTCCCCAAAGGGTGTCGCCGTCAACGATCTGGTAGGTGACGGGGCCGAGGGCGCGGATCGCGGTGGCGACCGGGCGCGTCACGTCGGATCGGGCCGTGGACGGCGTCGAGGTGACCATCGAGAGTGGCGTGCTATTGGGGGTCCGCCCGATCACTCCGGCGGACGAGGCCGCGGTTGCGGTGATCTGGGGCGTGGCCGGGAGGATCAATGTCGAGGGTGCACTGGTCGGCACGGCCGGGGTGGACGCGACGCGCGAAGTCGGGGTTGCCGTGCCGACGTCGACTTCCGAGGTGCGCAAACCCGGGGCGACGACGGCAGGCAATGCGTCTGCAGGCGCCGCGGCGCGCGCGCCTGAGGCGGTGGACGATCCGAGACGGCCCGTCGCCTCGGCCGAGCGCGCTGTCCGCCCAGTGACGAAGGCCCACGCGCGGGCGTCGTCCCAGGTCGACAGGACCACGTCGCCGACGGACCGGATCGAGGACGCGGCGATTCGGGAGGCTTCATTCCCGAGGTCGTTGACACGGGGCAAACCGCCGTAGAGTTCGCGACCGTCACCGAACACGATGGCCGCGGTGACGAGTGCCGCGCCGACCGTGCCGCCAAGCGCGCGCACGAGACGCCGGCGGTAGTTGACGTGCGCGAGGGCTCGACCGCCCTGGACGCGTCCCCATCGAGGTGGGGTGTCCAGGCGCACGTCAAGGGCCGGATTGGGGTCGAGGGTCAGGACCATCAGAAGTCGTTGAAACCACGTGTGGGCGCGGCGCGGCCGCGTTCAGGGCCATCGCGGCCCGTACCCGTAGAGACGGACGGGACGGCGCAAAGTTTCGCGCGGGTCCACGGCCGGGGTTACTAACCGGTGACGGGCATCGCCGGGTGACCCGCGCCGTCCGGAAAGACAAACGCGAACGTCAGGTCGTTCACGTTCGTGTTTGTCGGTCCGGTAACGATCAGGTCACCGGCACGCGCGAGCGCCTCATATGAGTCGTTCGCGGCGAGTGACGAGCGTGGTTCGATTCCAGCGGCGAGGAGGCGCGCGACGCTACCCGCGTCAGCGAACCCACCCGCGGCGTCAGTCGGGCCGTCCGACCCGTCCGTGGCGAGCGCGGCAATGAGGGTGCAAGGCACCGAGCGCATCGCCAGGCCAGCGGCGAGGGCGAGTTCCTGGTTCCGTCCGCCGCGCCCTTGGCCTCGTACGGTGACCGTCGTCTCGCCACCGCAAAGGACCATCGCCGGCGGTGCAAGGGGGCGTCCGCGACCCGCGATCTCGCGCGCGATCGCGACGACGAATCGGGCCGCCTCGCGTGCTTCGCCTTCGAGGAACGAGGTGAGGTGGAGCGTCTCGAACCCGAGTTCCGTGGCACGGGCAATCGCGGCGGCGGCGGCAATCTCGTTGCTGCCGATGACCACGGTCCGGGTCTTGCGGAAGATCGGGTCTCCCGGTTTCGGGGTTTCGGGCAGGTCGCCCGCCGCACCTGCACGCAAGCGTTCCTCAACCGGTGCGGGCACCTTTCCGACGAGATCGAAATCGGTGAGCACCTGCAGGGCGTCCGCAAAGGTCGTCGTGTCCGGGACCGTCGGGCCCGACGCGATGAAGTCGAGGGGGTTGCCAACCACGTCTGACAGGACGAGTGCGAGGATCTCGGCCGGCGCGGCGAGTTGGGCGAGGCGACCGCCCTTCACGCGCTCGACATGCTTGCGGATCGTATTGATCCGCGTGATGTCGGCACCGGAGCGAAGGAGCGCGTCGGTGAGGGCGCGATAGTCGGCAAGGGTGATCCCGTCCTCGGGGAGGAGCATGAGGGCTGACCCGCCGCCGGAGATGAGGCAGATCACGAGGTCGGTGTCGCCCGCGCCTTCAAGGAGTGCGACGATCCGCGCCGTGCCGTCGATGCCGGACTGGTCCGGGACTGGATGCGCGGCCTCGTGGAGGGCGATTCGTTGGGTGTGGTCAAGGTGGCCATGCTTGACGTTGACGTGTCCGGTGGTGACCCGGAGACCCAGGATTTCCTCGACCGCGCGCGCCATGGGCGCACTGGCCTTGCCAGCCCCGACCACGATGATGCGCTGGTAGTCCCGGAGGTCGTAGTGGTGGCCGGCGACGATAAGGGTCTCGCCATCGCGGCGCATGATCCGGCGCACCGCCTCCGCGGGATCGACGGCGGCAAGCGCCGCGCGCATGACCTCCCAGGCGATCGGCCTGGCATTGGCGAATGTCAGTGACAGGTCAGGGTGCGAGCTGGGGGCGTCGCTCATGGGACTACGGTAGCACCGCTTCCTCCATCGTTCTCCGCATGCGCGATCTCGGAACCGGCCTAACCCCCCCAACCCCCTTCCCGGCGCGGGAAGGGGGAGGCATGACCTCCATGGTGGTGTCGCGTCGGCGAGGCACGGGCGGCTACCCTGAGGTCGAGACGTCCCCGCGCGACCGGCGCCCACGCAGGGACCCCACGAACGGCGCCGCGATGCCGCCTGTCGGCGTCGCCACACCCGACCGCCACGGAGGCAATGATGGCCCGACCCGTCACGCTATTCACCGGCCAGTGGGCGGACCTCCCGCTCGAGGTCCTCGCGGAGAAGGCGAAATCGTTCGGCTACGACGGTCTGGAACTCGCCTGCTGGGGCGACCACATGAACATCGAGGCGGCGGCGCACGACCCGGCGTACTGCGCGCACCAGCGGGCAATCCTATCGAAGCACGGCCTCGATTGCTGGGCCATCTCGGCGCACTTGCAGGGCCAGCTCGTCCTCGACGTGATTGACTCGCGCAATGCCGGGTTCGCGCCCAAGGAAGTCCAGGGCGACCCCGAGGCGGTGCGCGCCTGGGGCATCCGCCAGATGATGCTTGCCCCACTCGCGGCGAAGAACATGGGCGTCAAGGTCGTCAATGGCTTCACCGGCTCGAGCATCTGGCACCTCATCTTCCCCTTCCCTCCTCAAGATCCGGGAATGATCGAGGCGGGGTACGCCCTCTTCGCGGAGCGATGGACGCCCATCTTCGACGAGTTCGAGAAGCACGGCATCAAGTTCGCGCTCGAGGTGCACCCGACGGAGATCGCGTTCGACTACTACACCGCCGAGCGTTCGCTGAAGGCGGTGAACCGCCATCCGGCGTACGGGTTCAACCTGGACCCAAGCCACTTCATCCCGCAAGGAGTCGATCCGGCGATCTTCGTCCGTGATTTCGCCGATCGCATCTTCCACATGCACGTGAAGGATGCGAGGAACCACCGGGATGGCAAGGCGGGGAGCTACGGGAGCTACCTGGCGTTCGGCGACCATCGGCGCGGGTGGGACTTCCGGTCGCCGGGCCATGGCGAGGTCGACTTCGGGAGCTTGATCCGCGCCCTGAACGACATTGGTTACGAGGGACCACTCTCGGTGGAGTGGGAGGACGCTGGCATGGACCGCGAGCACGGGGCGCGGGAGGCGGCGGAGTTCTGCCGCAAGATCGACTTCCGGCCATCGAACCTCGCGTTTGACGCGGCCTTCAGCAAGTAGGACGGGCGTGCGCGGGTTGCACGGCGCGTTGGCGCTGGCGCTCCCATTGCGGACCAGGAGGAGCGACGATGAGCGAGCAGGTTGGGTTTCTCACGATGGGGGCGACGGCCGAGGCGGCCGGACCGGTGCCGACGATCGGCATCGGGATGCTTGGGTACGCCTTCATGGGCAAGGCACATTCGAATGCCTTCCGCACCATCCCGTACATGATTCGCCCGCTGGCGGCGATGCCCCGGATGGTTGCCCTCTGCGGGCGCAACCGGGAGGCGGTGACGGCGGCGGCGACCCGTTTCGGCTACGAGAAGGTCTACCTCGACTGGCGCGAGATGTTGAAAGACGACTCGATCCAGTTGTTTGACAACGGCGGCCCGAACAACGTCCACGCCGAGCCGACGATCGCGGCGGCGGAGGCGGGCAAACACGTCCTGTGCGAGAAGCCGCTTGGACGCACTGCGAAGGAGTCGAAGCAGATGCTTGACGCCGTCCGGAAGGCCGGCGTGAAACACATGTGCGCGTTCAACTACCGGTTCGTTCCGGCGGTGCGCCAGGCGAAGGCGCTGCTGGAGCGCGGCGCCCTCGGGCGGATCTACCACTTCCGCGCGCGCTACCTGCAGGAGTGGGGCAACAGCCCGGATGTCGCGCAGTGGCGGTACCACGCCGACACCGCCGGGAGCGGCGCGCTTGGCGACCTCGGGGCGCACATCATCGACATGGCGCGCTTCCTGATCGGCGAGCCGACGGAGGTGTCGGCGCTCACGGCGACCTTTATCACCGAGCGTGACGACCCCGGGGGCGCGGGGCGCAAGCATGTCGACGTTGATGACGCGTTCGAGGCGATCGTGCGGTTCGCGAACGGTGCGGTCGGCACCCTCGAGGCGACGCGCTTTGCGCCAGGCCGGAAGAACCACAACTGCTTCGAGATCAACGGGGAACTCGGGTCGATCTCGTTCGACCTCGAGGACATGAACCACCTCGAGGTGCACCTGCCCGGCCTCGACGACAAGGACGTGCAGGGGTTCCGGAAGGTCCTGGTCTCGGAAAGCATCCACCCGTTCTGGCAGCACTGGTGGCCGCAGGGTCACATCATCGGGTGGGAGCACACCTTCATCCACGAGGTGAACCACCTGCTCGAGGCGATCGTGGGGAACCACGACGTTGCGCCATACGGGGCCGACTTCGTGGACGGCTACCGGAACGCGGTCATCTGCGACGCGATCATCGAATCGGCGCGAGAGGGGCGCCGCGTCGCGATCCGTTACGAAGACTGACCGGTCGACGAGGGGGCGCCGACCGTGGCGGCCCCCTTGTCCCCACCCGCGCTGGCCAACTCGCGACGGATCAGCGGTCTTCGATTCCTTCCGAGCCTGAGGCGCCTGCGCGCAGCCGCGTCTGGTAGTCGCGCGCCGTCCGCAAGACATCGGCGAAGAGGGTCCGGGCTTCGGGAGAGAACGACTTGCTGGCGAGCCTCGCCTCGAGCGTCGCCAACGCCTGTGGATCGTGGATGAGCGTGGCGACGCGTCCGATCAGGTAGCCAGCGAAGCGCGCATGCACGCGCCATGCGAGAGGTGTCGGCCGATCCTCGTCGAGGAGGACGACCCAATCCTTGGTAACGCCGCCCTGTTGGCGGACGAGCGGCGCAGGCAGTCGAGAAATGCGCATCAATACGTCTCAGTCTCCGGACCCCAGAAACGTCGGCGCTTTCGGGTGGATGCGAGGCGTGACGGAATCCGGAATGGCGACTGGAAGTCGGGCGCGGGAGAGGGGCGTGACTGCCCCCACCATCGTTATCCGCGTACGCGGTTGAAAACTCCCACGCGGCGGCGGGAGAGGGAAGCACTACCACCTTCCATTGGCCGCAAGCGCCCCGCGCTGCGGCGGGAGAGGGAAGAACCACCCAGCCTCCGCTGCGGCGGGAGAGGGGGGAAGGACGCTACGGGATCGCTTGCCAGGCGAGGTTGCGCGCCTGCTGGGTTAGGGCGCCCGTGGCGTCGATGAGAAACCATCGCAGGTGCCACGTCCCGTTTCGGTTCTGGAGGACGAGGGCCACGAGCGGACTGAGTTCCAAGGTGCTGTTCGGGCTGAGCCGCAGCGGGCGCGATCGCCAACCGTCGGACAGGATGAAAACCCGTCCACGGCTGTCGACCCGCCAACCGAGGGCGACGAGCCGCGCGTCGGTCACCACGTCCGACAGGAAGGACCGGGTGTCCGGGATTGCGTACCCGCTCTCCGGGACCCCGCCACTGAATGGAGCGACGATCAGGCCGTCCGGGTCGACGGCGCCAGACAGGGCGACGACGTCACGTGCCTGAAGGGCGGAGCGCAACCGTCGGAGGGCCTCGACGGTCGATGCCTCGGCGGGCGACGCGCCGGGTGCCTGGGTGGCAAGGGTCACGACTGGACGGGCGGGTCGGTCGGGAACCGTGCTGTTCTCCCAGAGGCTGAGGCCACCGAGGACCGCCACCACGCCACCGAGGACGAGGGACCGGCGCCAGAACGCGAGGGGTGGTGTAGGCAGGCTGGGTTGGGGCGCCATCAGGCCGGGCATGTCGTGCCCGGGGTGCGGCGGGCTGATGGTGGCGTCGGCTGATGACGACTCCGACAGGGCACCACCTTGCAACGAGGGGCCGGAGTCGGCAATGATCGTGCATGCCTCGACCTGGCCAGCGAGACTGTCGACCGGGACGTCGGGGTCAGGCACAGGCGCCACGGGCATGACAAGCCCGTCGATCTCTACGACGACGGGACTTTCCCCAGACGCCAGCGGCGGCGCGTCCGCGTCCGGCTCGGTGTCTGAAACGCCGGGGCCATTCGCGCTACCTACCATGCACTCGACGTCCTGACGGCCCTTCCCGGCCATCCGGGTCGACGCGAAATGGTGCCACACCGCGCACCTCACGCCGCGGGAGAACCGCCCCGCGAGTCGGGTCGTTCCACCCCACGTGGAGGCTCGCCTCGATCTACCCAAGGGGACCCTGCACGTCGTCGCGACGCCGATCGGCAATCTTGGCGACATTACTCTCCGCGCCGTGCAAGTCCTCGGCGCCGTACGGCTGGTCGTCGCGGAAGACACGCGCCACACGGGGCTACTGCTGGCTCACCTAGGCATCAAGGTGCCCCAACTGAGCTATCACGCGCACAACCGGCGGGCACGGCTGCCGCGCATCCTCGGCGCATTAGGCGTAGGCGATGTCGCGCTGGTGTCGGACGCGGGGACGCCATCCATCTCGGACCCGGGTCAAGAGCTAGTCGCGGCCGCGCGCGCCGCCGGGCACGAGGTCGTCGCCGTGCCGGGGCCATCGGCCCTCGCGGCCGCGATGATGGTTTCGGGGATCGCGGCGGACGCCGCGCATTTCGTTGGATTTCTGCCGCGCCGGGCGTCGGAACGCCGCCGAACGCTGGCATCCGTGGCGGCGTGGCCGGGTGCCGTCATCTTCTTCGAGGCCCCCCATCGGCTCGTCGAGGCACTCGAGGACGCTGCAACGACGCTCGGGGACCGCGAGGCCGCCGCGTGCAACGACCTGACGAAGCGCTTCGAACGCGTGTCGCATGGGCGGCTGAGCGAACTCGTTCGAGAGTTTCGTGCCGGCACGCCGCGGGGGGAGTTCACCGTCGTGGTCGCCCCGGCGCCCGCGATCGAAACGCAACCGGCGCGGATGCTTCTCGATCACGAAGTACATGATCGACTGGCAACGATCGAGGAAGAGACTGGCGATCGGCGCGAGGCCTTGCGCCGGTTGGCAGCCGAAACCGGATTGCCCCGCAAGTCGCTCTACGCGGCGGCGGTGCGACCGTCGTCCCGGGAAAGCCGTCCACCAGGAGCGAGAGACGATGGGCCGACGGGAGGTGATCCCGCCGGCCCCCCGCGAATCAGGTCGTGACTGGTGCCGGGGATGGCCTGCTGGCCTCGGTCGTTGAGCGCGTGCGCCCGCCACGACGCCGACCCCGGCCTGGGCCGTCCGCTGCCGGGGATTCCGGCGCGGCTGCCGAGTCGGGATCGTTCGGGCTCGCAATCGGGCCCTCGATGACTGGGACCTGAGCGGCAGAGAGTGCGTCCGCCGAGGCGTCACCATCCGACGAGGCACGACTCCCGCGCCCGCCCCTTCGACGCCGACCGCGCGCCGCGCTTTCAGCCGTCTCAGCCGGCTGACCCGCGCCTTCAGCGAGATCGGTTCCCGGGACTTCATCCGGAAGATGGGCCGGCATCGCGGTGGCGCCATCAGGATTGACGCCCGCCGCGTCGGCCGCTGCGAGTGCGGTCACCACAGGGGATGACTGGTCGGCCGATGACGCGACCGCCACGGGCTGAGAGTCGTGAGTCTCCCCGGCGACCAACCGCTCGTCATCCGATGCGTCAGTTGCCGCCTCCGAGACGCTAGCGGGAGATGCTGAAACGTGCGCCGGACCCGCGCCGGGCGCGAGACGACGCAGGCGCTCGCCCGGCAGTTGGACGCGGGGTCGCTGCGTCGTCGTCGCGGTGAACGAGGGGATTGGAACGAAGGGAGCAACGGGTGCGACCGAGGCGACCGGTGCGAGCGAGGTGATCGCTGCGACCGGTGCAACCGAGGCGATCACGGGGACCGGTGCGACTGGAGCGATCACGGGGACCGGCGCAGCGGGGCCATCAACGCCTGGCGCGGCGTTCGCCACCGATGGTGCGGGAGCGCCAAGGGTCGTGGCGAAGCGCTCCGGGGAAGGTCTCGGCGCCCGGGGGGCGATCATCGGACGCACGATCGGGGCACGTGCGGAAGTCGGGGCCGCCGCGACTACCGGTGCGGCGGTCTCGGGAACGATTTCGGCGGCCGCAGGCACATGCTCTTCGACAGCGCCGTCCGAGCCGTGTTCCGAGGCGTCGGACGATTCCCCTCCCTCGAGGGCAAAGGTTTCCGCACCCCGGCGACGTCGACCGCCGCGACGGCGACGGCGTGAACCGTCACTTGCCGTGTCCCCGGACGAATCGTCATCGCCTGCGAAGGTGGGAGCGGCGGTGGCGGCATGGGACGCAACGGGCGGGATGTCGATCGTGCGGATGATCGCGGGAGGGGTCATGAGCGGACGCGGGTCGCGCCCGATCGGATCGACGGCAATGTCACCGAAGCGTCGGAGGGGACGCGCGACCCGCAGCGGCGGGACCGTCACCGGTCGCGAGACGGCAACCGGCTGCGGCGCCTCATCCTCGAGGAGTTGCCGATACGTGACGAAATCGTCCGCGAGCTCGCGGAGGGCGCCGGCCGTGCGGTCTGACCCGACGACGCCGGCAAAGACGCCGCGCTTCTGGGCAAACCGGATGACCGGGATCAGGTCCTTGTCACTGGTTGCGAGGATCAGGGTGCCCACGGAAGGCACCAGCGTGAGGAATTCGGCGACATCCACGGCCATGGCGGTATCCGCGAGGCTCTTGGCGCCGCCGGCACCGCTGCGCGCGGCGAGCGAGCCGCCAAGCGGCAGGACCGGAGCGTAGACCGCCTCCACCCCCGCGTTGTAGATGGCGAGGCGTTCGGTGGGGTCGCGCCACTCGCCATAGGCGCGGCAGACGATCAGCGTGCCGGTGCGGCGGGCCCAACGGAGGATCGGACCAAGGTCGGGCGGGCGTTCCGGCATCTCCTGCCGGAGGCCGATCGCGAAGTTGTCCCAGTCGATGAAGAGCGCAACGGGACCAGATCCCGGCAAGTGGCGTCGGTGCGTGCGTTCGGTGGCCACGGGTAGGGCGTGTCCTTTCGGAGTGGCTCCGGGGGGCTTGGCGGGGCGAGCCGCGCGGGCGACCATCGCAGGCGGGAGGCGTGGTGTGCATTGCACGAAGCCGTGCGGTGCGCAGTGCCGCCAAGGGCATGCGCGCCGTGGCGCCGTCGGCCACCAACGTCTCGCGAAGCGCAAGGCGCTCCACCGGCCGCAAGCCGGGAGCGTCGCGCATCGACGAATGACGTCGTCCTCGCCTTGAGGACGACTCGCGAGCGGATCAACCGCCAAGCCCGCCCCGGATGCCAGTTACAGGTGGTGCCGCTTGATCGGGCCACCCATCCGGTGGACCAACGCGCGGCTGAGGCGCGTCCAGTCGGCAATTGAGCCGGGACGCGTCCAGGGAGGGTGCCAGTCGGGCTTGCAAGCCCGTCCAGCGATTGCCGGGGATCGGGGATCCGTGCACCCCGGTATGGAAAGGTGCGCCCCAAGTATATCGGCGCTCGAGTGCCGTCGCCGTGACAGGCTGAAATCCGGGTATCACAACCATTCGCCGGAAAGGCTGGCAGCGCGCAGGCCGAAACTACGACGACGAGCGGTACAACGATGGGCGTGCCTCCACCCCTCGTCGACTCCCATGCCCACCTGACCGATCCGCGCTATGAGAATGACCTTTCGCAGGTCGTCGATCGCGCCCGCGCCGCTGGCGTCGTGGCCTTCGTGGTCGTCGGCTACGACCTGAAATCGAGCGAGATGGCAGTCGACCTGGCCGGGCGGCTGCCTGACGCTTGGGCGACGGTGGGCATCCATCCTCATCACGCCGCCGAGGCAACGGACTCGGTCCTTTCAAAGGTGGAGGAACTGGCGCGGGCGCCTCGCGTGGTCGCGATCGGCGAGTGCGGGCTCGACCGGTATCGCGAGCAGGCGCCGCTAGGAGTTCAGCGCGGCGCGTTCGCCGCGCAGCTCGACATCGCACGACGCCGTGGCTTGCCGGTGGTCGTGCACACCCGGGAGGCGATGGACGAGGCGTTGGGGATCCTCGCCACGGGGGCGCCTCCGCGCGGGGGGGTGATGCATTGCTTCGATGGGACGGCGGCGGACGCCCTGCGCGCGACGGCGCTAGGGATGGCGATATCGGTCGCCGGGCCGCTCACCTATCGGAAGGACCAGACGCTCGCCCAGGCAATCGCCGCCGTCCCGGCGGACCGACTGATGGTCGAGACCGACTGCCCGTACCTTGGACCGGCTGGTTTTCGGGGCGAACGCAATGAACCGGCCCGGGTGTCGCTCGTGGCAGAGGCGGTGGCGCGCGTGCGCGGCACGAGCTTCGACGAGGTTGCCCGAGCGTCTACCAGGACGGCTTGCCTCTTATTCCGAATTGCTCCGCTTGGGTGGGCAAGCGAGGGCGGGAGCGACGGAGGCGAGGGGAACCTTTGCTAGCCTAGGGCGGTCGGTGCCACCCGCGATGGCGTGCGGGCGACCCCCACCATCGTTATCCGCGTACGCGGTCCCTCCCCCGCTGCGGCGAGAGAGGGAAGCAGGTCGGCGCGACACCAAGCGGCGGGAAGTCGACAGGCATGGCAATCGAGGGCGACGTCACCGTTGCCGTGGCGAACCCGGACCGACGAGAGATCGGGGTCACGGTGGCGGCGAACGGGACGGACCGTGTCGCCTTCCAGTCGCTGGTCGCCGACGACCTGCTGGAAGTCGAGCGCGTGATCCATGCCACGGCTGACGTACCAGTCGGGCTGCTCGCGCGAACCCTTGAGCTTGTCCTCGGTCCAGGTGGCAAGCGGCTGCGCCCGACGCTCGTCCTGCTCGCCAGTCACGGGAATGCCCGCGCGTCGCTGCAGCGACGCATTGACCTCGCGGCGGCGGCCGAACTTCTGCACACCGCCACGCTGGTCCACGACGACGTGATTGACGTCGCCGGCTCCAGGCGCGGCGCCCCGACCGCCAATCACGTGTTCAGCAACGCCCTCGCGGTCCTCACCGGCGACTTCCTGTTTGGCCGGTCAGGCTCGCTCGTTGCCGGGCTTGGCAGTCCGGCCATCATGCGGGCATTCTCGTGGGCGGTGATGGAGGTCGTGCAGGGGGAGATGCGTCGCCCGTCGTTGGACACCGACCTGGAAGCGACTGAACGCGACTATCTCGCAAAGATCAGGGGCAAGACGGCGGCGCTGCTGGCGATGGCGTGCGAGACCGGGGCGATGCTCGACTGCGAGGACGAGGCGTCGCGCGTGGCGCATCACGCATATGGGATGAGCCTCGGCATGGCGTTCCAAATCATCGACGACATCCTGGACTTCACGGGGACGGAGGCGGAACTCGGCAAGCCGGTCGGACATGACTTGCGCCAGGGGACGGTCACCTTGCCGTCGCTGCTGTACCTGCGGGCGCACCCCGCCGACACGGTCGTGCGCGCGCACCTGGGCGGCGAGGGGACTATTGGCGAGGGCGACACGGACGAGGCGGTCAACCTGGTCCGGAACAGTGCCGCCATCGGCGAGGCGCACGAACGAGCCAGCGCGTACGCGCTCGAAGCGATCGGGCACCTCGCCTCGCGGCCCCGCACCCCGGCGCGCGCCGCACTCGAGGCGCTCGCCGAGTTCGTCATCGCGCGCCACGACTAGGGGGACGAGCGACGCCACGCGTCGAAGGCCCGACAATCCTCGACATGCTCGCCCGATGACCACCCCCTTGAACCTGCCCGCGGCGCGAGTGCACGCCGGTGACGGCAAGGCCGCTTACGTGCGCGCGATGTTTGATCGCATCGCCGGGCGCTACGACATCATGAACCGCCTGATGACGGGCGGGTACGACACCGTCGTGCGCGACGTGGCAGCGCGGGCGGTCGGCGATGCGGGCGTCCGGGTCGCGCTCGACGTCGGGTGCGGCACGGGTGACCTAGCACTGGCCCTGGCGCGGCGCTTGCCCGGTGCAACCGTCGTGGGAATCGACTTTTCCGCCGGCATGCTGGACGTCGCTTGCCGGAAGCGCCGACGGGTGCCCGAAGGAGCCCGGGTCGCCCTCGTCCGGGCCGACGCGATGGCCCTGCCCGTGAGTGGTTCAAGTGCTGACGCCATCGCCTCGGCATGGGTGCTGCGGAACGTCGCCGACATCGGCACGGCATTCCGGGAGGCGCACCGCGTCCTCCGGATTGGCGCGCGCGCCGCCTTCGTGGAACTGACGCCGGTGACCTCGCGGGTCATCGGCCCGGTATTCCGGCGCTACTTCCACGGGATCGTGCCGTGGGTGGGTGCGCGGATGTCGGGCCACGCGGGGGCGTACCGGTATCTCCCGGAATCGGTCGACCAGTTTCCCGACGCGTCGTCCCTCGCATCGATGATGAGCAACTCCGGATTTCGCGACGTCGGGTATCGGCTCCTCGGGCTAGGAACGCTCGCGCTGCATGTCGGCACCGTGCGGCCAGCTGGGGTTGCAGTGCCGACTGGCCGCCTCCTGCGACGGAGGCGCTTGACCGAGGCGGATTGGGACGAGTTGATTCGGCGGATCCCGGGCGCGCACGCCCTGCAGTCCTGGGCGTGGGGCGAGTTCCGGCGCGCATCCGGCTGGGAAGTGGAACGGGTGGCATGGGAACGCGACGGCGACCCGGTCGCGGCCGCGACGATCCTGCGCCGGCGCCTGCCAATCCCCGGGGTCGGTGTCGCGTACGTGCCCAAGGGGCCGATCATCGATCCCGCCTGCCCTGACGCCTGGGCCGAAGTTCTGGCGTACCTCGGGGAGTTTGCCCGGTCCCGACGGTGCCTGTTCATCAAGGTGGACCCCGATGTGGTGCACGGGGACGCGGCCGTGACCAGTGCCCTTGCGGAGGCGGGGTACGCCCGATCGCGACACCAGGTGCAGTACCCCGCGACGATGGTCGTCGACCTCGACGGCGACGACGCGACGCTGCAGGGCCGGATGCGGTCAACGTGGCGGCGCTATGTCCGGAAGGCGGAACGCGAGGGCGTGACGGTCGAGGCGACCATGGACCCCTCGGAAGCCGTCTTGCAGGCGTTCGTTCACCTGTACCGCGAGACGGCGACGCGCGATGGCTTCGCGATCCGTGACGGGGACTACTACCGTGACGCGCTCCGGCGCCTGTGCCCGGCCGGCCTGGCAACCGTGCACCTGGCGCGCCGCGATGGCGAGATCCTGGCCGTGGCCGTCGTGCTCCGCTTCGGCAACCGGGCGTGGTACCTCTGGGGAGCAACCTCGCAGGCAGGACTCGCGACGCACGCGATGTACCGCTTGCAGTGGGAGGCGATGCGTGTCGCACGTGACGCAGGATGTGGCGCGTACGACATGTGGGGTGCACCCGAGGACCCCGGAGATGAAACCGACGCCTTGAAAGGTGTCGCCTGGTTCAAGTCAGGGTTCGCTGCGCGCCACGTCCGATGGATCGGCGCGTGGGACTACGTGACGTGGTCGCCGGCCTACCGCCTGTGGTTGGAGGTGTTGCCACGCGCGTTCGCGATCATGCGCCGCCTGCGCGGCGAGAGCACAAGCCATTCCGTGTTGACGCCCGGGTAGGCGCTCGAGACGCCTCTTCCATCTGCCGGAACTGCCCCTCGCTTTGCGGGACAGGGGAGGGAAGCGGGCGCTTGGGGGGGTCTCCTGGTCCGCGGGCAACCGCGTCCCCCGTGGTGGGGTTCCTGGTCCGCGGGCATCCTTGCCCGCAGTGGTGGGGGTTTGGTCTGCGGGCAACCGCGTCCCCCGCGTTCCGTACGGGGCGCGCGTCGCCGATTGGTTGGGGCTTTCCGGCGGCGCCATGTCGCCGGCACCCCGCGTTCCGAACGGCAACGATGGCCGATCTCGCCGCCCTCCTCGCCGGCATGCCCGGAGGTCAACACGCCTGGCATGGGCCAAAAGGCCCGATCGACGTGGCCGCCGTCACCACCGACTCGCGGTCGGTGACGCCAGGAACCGCCTTTGTCGCGACGCACCACCGGGGTTATGCACAGGACGGGCATGCATACGTCAGCGACGCGGTGCGGCGAGGCGCGGTCGCAGTGATCGTCGAGCGGCTCCCATCCGGAGACCTGGGAGTGCCAGTCATCGTGGTGCGGTCGACGGCGCTCGCGCTCGCGCACCTCGCCGCTGGCCTGGCTGGATGGCCCAGCAGTCGCCTCGCAGTCGTCGGGGTCACCGGGACGGACGGCAAGACCACCACCTCGATCATGGCGCACGCGATCCTGCAGGCGGCGGGGAGGTCGGCCGGGCTTGTTGCAACCATCGCTACCGGCGTCGGCGGCGCCCTCATGCCGAATGCGGCGCATGTCACGACGCCGGACGCGGTCTCGATCCAGGCGGTCCTCTCATCGACGCTGGAGGCGGGGGGCACGGCGGCAGTCCTTGAGGCCACGTCCCACGGACTGGACCAGTCGCGCGTGGATGCGATCGAGTTCGATGTCGCGGTCGTGACCCGGGTGACGCACGACCACCTGGACTACCACGGCACGCACGAGGCCTACCTGGAGGCGAAAGCGGGACTCCTCGACCGCCTCGCGCCCGGGAGCGGTCCGGCCAAGGTAGCGCCGGTCCCAAAAGTTGCGGCCATCCTGGCCTCCGACCCGGCCTTCGACTTCCTCGCCACCCGCGCCCGTCGGGCGGGAGCGACGGTCACCGCCTTTGCCACCGGCGATGGCGTCCGCCCGGCGACCGCTGACCGGATGGTGCGCGCGCGCGGTCTCGCGACGACGGCGTGGGGAACGGCCGCGGTCGTGGAAACGCCGTGGGGGCGCGGTCACCTCGAGGTCCGGCTCCCTGGCGAGTTCAACGTGCTGA
>CAMBEO010000011.1 GCA_945865725.1 Thermoflexus hugenholtzii JAD2
TCGACGAACACGATTGACGTGGGCGACGCGGTCGCGAGGAAGAGGTTGCCAAGGACCGAGAAGATCGCGCATGCAACCAGCAGGCCTCCCCAGAGGGAGAAGATGCGCGAAGGGGTAAAACCGGACCGCTTCATGTGCGCGGAACTGGCCCAGGCTTCCGGGATGTTGGCCATGAAGACCGCGGCCAGGAAGGTCGGGTTGAAGGTGGCCCAGGTCGTGAACGCGGCGCCAAGGACGATCGCCTCCGGGATGCCGTCGAGCAAGACGCCCATGAAGATCGCGAGCGGGGAACCGTGCCCTTCTTCGGCCTCGTGGTGCGCGGCCTCGGCGTGAGTAACGTGGATCTCCTCGACGCCTTGCGCGATCCACTCGTGCCGGTTGAAGTCACGAGCCTGTTGGCGCAGGTGATGCTCGATATCGAAGGCTCCGTGGGTATGGACCATCACCAGCTCGTCCACCGCGGACTGAAGGAGCAACGACTGCGCCATGACGGCGTTGAAGTCGTCCGCGGAGATGAACAGCAACTGGACGTCATCGACCGCCGTCGCCGTTTCCTGGCGGGTTTCCTTCGTCAGGAGCTCGAGCTCGCCAAAGCAGTGACCAGGGCCGTACCTGCCGTCCATCCCGCCGGAAACGCCAGGGGTGAACTCGACGTGACCCTTTTCGATCAGGCATACGCCGTCAGAGATGTCACCCGACCGGAAAATCGTTTCGCCCGGCGAGAGGCGCCGCGTGTCGGCGTGGTGGACGAGCTTGACGAGGTCGCTCGCCGGCAGGTTGCGGAACAGGTCGCTCGACGACAGCTGGACCAGCATGTCGATCGCCTTTTCACGGCGCAGCCGGCGCACGTAGTTGCGCGCCAAGACCGCCTTCCGCATCGCGGCGCCCATGTTGTCGAGCAAGTAGTTTGCGCCCGAGTACACGAGACCACCGACCACGAACCCTGAGGCGACCCACCCCCACCCGGCGAGCCAGTGCATCTTTTCACCGACTATCAGGTGCTGGGCACTCCCGAATGCCAGCTCCACGGCGAGGGCTTGGATCAAAGCGCCGGCACCGAACGCCATGACAATCGCGACGAACTTCTTTGAAACGTTCAGGTAAATCCCGAGCGCGGCGCCGATCGGGAGCGAAACCGTCGCAATAATCCCGATGATCAAACTCCCGAATACCGATCCGACGGTTACCTTCAGGTCATCGGTAGGGACTGTCGAAGCGACAGCCCCAACAGCAAGCGGGGTTAGAATCCCTGCGAGGAAATCCCCCATGGCTATCGCCTCCTTCAGGAGATGGCCGATCTGGCCGCACGATCAAGATGCCATGCGACCGCCCAATCGCCGGTGCGACGCTATCACGCGGCGTTGCGGCGCGCCATAGATTTCCGGTCAGTGTCGGCATCGCTGCACTCGGAGGGGGAGACGGCCCCGTCGTCGAAGTGATGCGGTACCATCGCTCCGCCGCCGATGTAGCTCAGTGGTAGAGCAGCTGTTTCGTAAACAGCAGGTCGTGGGTTCAAGTCCCACCATCGGCTCCAGAAGTACGCCACTCGGGATGCGAGAATCTCGGTCGCCTGACGACTTGCGTGACGGGCGTAGTCCCTGGACGGCAGGTCGATCCTGACGCAACGACGGGCGGTTTCGCAGTTTTCGGAACCCGCTTGTCGATGGCATCGAGCCGGTAGAGCGGGCCTCGGACTTTGGCTCACCCCGGCGCGGGATGCCGAATGCCAGCGATGCTGGCGCTGGCTCCCCCGGCACCGACTACCCGCCTGCCTCGGCGGCCCGGATCGCCGCGACGGACCGCGGGACATCACTCTCCGACAGGCTATGCATGATCAGGCCATTGGCGTACCCGCTTTCCGCAAGGAGGGCGAGAAACGTCTGATAGTCGAGGACACCGTCGCCGGCAGGCCGGTATTCACAGTGCGAACCACCGCTGGCGGGGGGGATGACATCCTTCGCATGGGCGAGTGCGATCCGTCCCCCTAGGCGCTCGAAGCCCTCGCGGATGACCTCGGCCATGTGTGGCAAGTCGGCGGGGTAAAAGAAGTTCGCAGGGTCAAACGTGACCCGAACTGCGGGGGAGCCGACAGCCGCGATGAGCGCCTCGGCCTTGACGAGCGTGTCGACGACGTTTGCCGTTTCCGGCTCGAATGCCATGGCGACGCCGGCTCGTTCCGCGATCCGCGCCATCCGGCCCGTGACGTCCACGACCTCGCTCCACGCCTCGGGCAACTGGTTGCCCGGGTGGGCGCGCCACATTGATTCCGGGTTGCGCGTACCGGTGCAGGTGGTCACGACCGACGTACCAAGATCTCCGCAGGCGTCGCACATGACGGAAAATCGCGCGAGGTTCGCCTGAAGGGCCGCACGATCAGGATCGATCACGTTGAACGTCCCCGACACGGCGGCAACGGACACGCCCACGTCCCCGAAGGCTTTGGCGATGCGGCGGGCGACGGACGCGTCGATGCGATCAGGCATCGAGGCAAGGCCGGCAGACTCCAGGCTGAGCTGTACGGCTCCCAGGCCAAGCCCAGCGATCGCCCCCGCGACGGCCTCGATCGAGTCGCGAGGCACGTGACGGGTCATGATGCCGAGGGTCATGGCGGACATCGCGTGTAGCTCCTTGCCGTGGGTCTTGCGACGGTGCCGGGCGAAGAGACCGGGTCGGACACGGTACACACCCTAGGGCGCGGACCCGGTACTTGGCGGGCCAACCTCGGGGCGACTAGATCGCGAGGCGCTCGACGGTCGATGCGACACCAGTTGGGCGCCGGAGCGGACTAGAAATCCGCGAACGCAGTACCCACGTCCGGCAGTCGGTACGACACAAGATCGGGCGCGCGCTAACCGTCTGGGAGTTGTCCCTCCCCACCCATCGCTGAAGCGCCATCGCCAAAGTGGCGCGACGTTATCAGGGCGGGAAAGGATTCCGGCTGACGGCGTGCGTCTTGCTCTGAAAACGCAATGCTGCGCCGGAAACGTCTGGTATTCCGGGACGGTTCCAATCTGGTAAGGGAGGGTAGGCCGACTGGGTTTCGAACCCAGAACCAACGGATTAAAAGTCCGTTGCTCTACCGTTGAGCTATCGGCCCCGCGCAGGACGCACCAGATGGTAGCGCGTCGCATCGCGGGTGCTGGCGAGGCGCGCCGCGAGCGGGAACAGGAGTACCATCCTCGTCGGTCCGGCCCCGAAGGCCGACGAACGAGGTGGCTGGATGGGATCTCGCGTGCGCTTTGGCATCGTCGGCACGGGTGGAATCGCGAACGCTCATGCCGTCGGACTTGCGGCGATGCCCGACGATGCCGAGATCGTCTCCGTCGCGGACATCGACATGGGGCGCGCCCGCGCGTTCGCCGACCGGTGGCACGCCCACCGAGCGTTCGAGTCGGCGCGCGAGATGCTTGACGCGGGTGGCATCGACGTCGTCTGCGTCTGCACGCCCCATCCGCTGCACGCGGATCCGGTGATCCTCGCCGCGGAACGGGGTATCCACGCGGTCGTCGAGAAGCCACTGACCGCCGCCCTCTCCGACGCTGATCGCGTTCTCGAGGCGCAAGCGAAGCACGGGACGATCCTGTCCTCCATGTCTCAGCGACGGTGGTTCCCGGCGGCCCAGCGGATCCGGCGCGCGATCGACGACGGCAAGCTCGGCGACAAGGTCGTGATGGGCGAGTCGTACTGCGAGATGTGGCGGAACGAGGCGTACTACCGTCGTGACGCCTGGCGCGGCCGATGGGACACCGAAGGCGGCGGGGTGATGATGAACCAGTCCCCCCACAACATCGACTTCCTGCTCTGGTATGCCGGGCCAGCAGTCGAGATCTTCGGCTACTGGGCAAACGTCAACCATCCGTACGTCGAGATCGAGGACAACGCCGTGGCCGTGATCCGATTCAAGTCGGGGGGCCTTGGGATCATCAAGGGAACCGTGTCGATGGACCCGGCGCGCCGGATTCACGGCGTCTCGATCGTTGGCTCCTCCGGTGCGACCACGAGCCTCGACTGCTGGGAGATCCCGCCGGAACGCCGCGCATGTGTCACCGGCCCGTCGGACGTCGGTTCGAACGACATCTGGACGATTCCTGGTGAGGTCGGGCTGACGGTTGACGACGCGATCGGCGAGGGCACGCTTGGCTTGCCGAACTTTCACGCCCACCAGCTTCGCGACGTGATCGGGGCGATCCGCGAACGTCGTGAACCGGCGGTGACCGGGCTTGACGGCTATCGCGTTGTCGCCATCATCCAGGGCATTTACGAGTCGACCCGCACCGGGAGGCCGGTTGCCCTCACGATTTGAGACCGGGCTTTCGGGACTACCAATGCGCTTGGAGCAACCGTCAAATGGGGGACGAGATCGTCGGCGCGCCTGACTATGAGCCGTTGCGCGTTGGCGTGATCGGGACCGGTCTCGCGATGGATCGCTTGCATTGGCCAGCGATCCGCCGCCTTCCTGGCCACGTGAAGGTGGTCGCGTTCGCGGAACCGGACGACGTGGCTGCCTCGCGGTTCCAAGCGACGTCGGGCTTGCCGGAAACTGCGCGCTACCTCGACTACCGGGACCTTCTGGCGCGCGACGACCTGGACGCCGCGGTCATCCTCCTGCCGATCCCGATGCTTCACGGTGCCGCACTGGCCTCGCTCGAGGCGGGCCTGCACGTGTTCTGCGAGAAGCCGCCGGGCGGTGACCTCGCGGAGGCGCGCGAGTTCCTTTCGCTCGAGGCGGCGCATCCAGGTCGGCGGCTGTTCGTCGCCGAGAACTTTTTCTACCGTGACGACCTGCGCCTCGCTCGCGCAGCGATCGAAAGTGGTGCTCTCGGGCGCATCCACTCTATGGCGTGGCGCATCACGGGACAATACGTGCCCCGCGACGGGACCTTCTCGAGCACGCCGTGGCGACAGCAGCCCCAGTATCGCGGTGGGACGCACCTGGACGGTGGCATCCACATGATGGCGGCCATCCGGCTGCTCCTCGGCGACCCCGCTCGCATCCATGGGCTTGTCCAGCATGCAAATGGGCGGATGGGTGGCCCGTCCACGCTCTTGTTGCACGTCGTGTTCACAAGCGGTGCCGTGGGCTCGTACTCCGCGATCCATCCAGAGATCGCCGTCCCGCCCGATGACGCCTCCCTCCGGATCTTTGGCGACGACGGGTCGATGGTCCTGACGCCGGCGTATTCGCAGGAGCACCGGGGTTACACGATCTATCCAGCTCGGGGTGTTGCCGAGGAGGTCCGTGTCCGGCGCTCGTCAGGCGCTCTCCTCGATGGCGGGTACGTGAACGAGTGGATCGACTTTGCTGACGCCGTGCGCCGGGGCACGCCTCCAGTCGGAACCGTCGCGCAGAGCGTGATGAACATGGTCCCGATCCTGCGGGGTCTCGACTCGGCGGAGGCCGGCGGCGTCGCGATCGACGTTACGCCTGACTGCCCGCTGCAACCATCGGAAGTCTCCGTGCCCCTCTGGCGACCCGGTACGAGCGCCGACTTGGCCTGTGGCCTCGACCTCGAGGTCTCGCGACGTGCCATCACCTGATTCCATGACACCAACCGCCCCGGCGAGAGCGGCATGACGGAGGCCACCCCCTTGACCGATCCCTTGAGCAGCCGCACCGACCCTGCGCGCGCCGCAATCGTGTCCCGGATGACCGTCGGCGGCGTGGTCGCGATCATGCGCCACACCGAGTCGTCCTTGGCGGTGGACGCGGCGCTGGCATTGCTTGCCGGAGGCGTGGTCGTCGTCGAGGTCACCCTGAACTCGGCGGGGGCTCTCGGGATGATCGAAGCCCTCGCTAGAGCGGTAGGGAACCGGATGGTCGTTGGCGCTGGCACCGTCCTTTGCGCCGCGGCAGTGGACGAGGCCGTCGGTTCCGGCGCTCGCTTCATCGTCGCCCCGAACACGTCACGCGAGGTCATTGCCCGCGCGGCTCACCATCACGTCCCCTCCGTACCGGGGGCGTTCACCCCAACAGAAATCCTAGTGGCCTGGGATGCGGGCGCCGACCTCGTCAAGCTTTTCCCGGCGTCCGCCGGTGGGCCACGCTACCTCCGTGACATCCGGGGGCCGCTCAACCACGTGCCAATCGTCCCCACCGGCGGCGTGAACCCGTCAAACGTGGCCGAGTTCATCCGCGCCGGCGCGGTCGCCGTCGGAGCCGGATCCGATCTCGTCGACCGGGGGGTCGTCGAGCGGCGTGACTGGGCGGAACTCGAGCGGCGCGCCCGGTCGTTCGCGGACGCGGTGCGGGTGGGCAGGCTCGGCGAGGGATAGCGGGCGAGGGATAGCGGCCGGGAAGGCCTTGAAACTAACCCTAACCCTTGCCCCCACCCTCAATCCCTCCCCCGCTGCGGCGGGAGAGGGAAGCACCACCCCTTTGGTCCGCGGGACTATCTCTGGCGAAGGCGGGTGATCCCGTGCCTGATCCGCGCCAGGCCTTCGACCAGTTCCGACCGAGAGTTGGCGAACGACAGGCGAAGGAACCCCTCGCCATTCGCGCCGAACGCGGCGCCTGACAGCACCGCGACGCCCTCCTCGTGCAGGAGCGAGTCGGCGACTTGCTTCGCGGTCATTCCCGGGACGTCGATGCGAGGGAACGCGTAGAAGGCACCGCCCGGGTCACGGCACTCGACGCCGTCGATCTCGTTTAGCCCATCAACGACGAGAGTGCGCCGGGCCTCGAACTCGGCCACCATGTCATCCACGCGATCCTGCGGACCGTCAAGCGCGGCTGCCCCGGCAATCTGGACGAAGCTTGCCGTGCACGAGGCGACGTTCACTTGCAAGCGAACGAGGTGGGGCAGGATGGATGCCGGGGCGATGCCGTAGCCAAGGCGCCATCCAGTCATCGCATAGGCCTTTGAAAACCCGTCGAGGATGATGGTGCGGTCACGCATGCCAGGCAGGCAAGCGATGCTGTGGTGCGCCCGCCCTCCCGCGCCGTCGTCGTAGACCAACCGCGAATAAATCTCGTCGGACAGGACCCATAGGTCATGTTCGCGCGCCATGTCGGCGACGTCCTCGAGGTCGGATGGAGTAAGGACACCGCCCGTCGGGTTGTGCGGCGAGTTCAACACGATCAAGCGGGTGCGCGGCGTAATCCGCCGGCGCATCTCGTCCGGGTCGAACCGAAAGTCCCGGTCGTAATCGAGAGGAACGGGAACCGGGGTCGCTCCGACATAGCGGACGACCGACTCGTAGATCGGAAAGCTTGGATCCGGGATGATCGCCTCGTCGCCGCGGTCGAGAATCGCCAGGATCGAGTAGTAGATCACCGGCTTGCCGCCTGGGGTAACGATTACTGAGTCGGGCGACACGTCGATACCGCGCGTGCGCGAGACATACCTGGCGATGGCATCGCGCGCGACCGGAAGGCCCGCCGTCGGCCCGTAGTGGGTGAATCCATCGCGCAATGCCTTGATGCCGGCCTCGATCACGTGGGGGGCGGTCTCGAAGTCCGGTTCGCCGATCTGCAAGTGAACGATCCGACGGCCAGTGGCCTCAAGGGCGCGCGCGCGAGCAAGGACCTCGAACGCGCTCTCCGTACCCAAGTCAGCCATGCGCGGAGACAGCGGCGGCGGTGCCAGCGAGTCCAGATTCATCCTATTTCCCTTCCTCGTGCGCCTGCGATGGAGCCGCTGCGCGATCAGGATTGTGCCGTGCCGGTATCGGCGGTTTCGACCCGCCCGGCCTTGATCGGGAGCGCCGAAGTCTCCCCGGACCGCATTTACCTCTTACTCGATCCCTGCAATCGTCCTGACGGGTGGCACGAGGGTTCCAGTGACTTGAAGGAGGCGTCCCGCGACCACCGACTTCACGACCGTGTCTGAGACCGTCGGGACAAGAGTGAGTTCTCGCAACGGCATCACGGCTAGGGCGCCGATGATCACGCCGCGAGTGAGGCCCGGAACTACTCCGAGGAGCGTGTCGGCGACGCCGAGGACTGGAAGCTTCCCCCCTGTCCGCTTCCAAGCCGAGGAAAGCGCCGAGGCTACGAAACCAGCGACAACCCGCGCGGCGACGAGGGTGACGAGGAACGCAACGACCTCCGCGAACGCGCCCGACAGGAACCAGAGCCCCGCTCCGCGGACGGGTTCGAGCAGGCGGCCATATTGCGTTGCGGCGAAGGCGAGGCTCGCCCCGAGGGCAATGAGCCTCAATACGGAGGACACCAGTCCGGTCCGCATCCCTGCCAGGGCCGCGTACGTGAGCCATGCAAGCAGGGTCACGTCAACGGCGTTCAGGGCACGCAGGCCGTCAAAGAGAGAGCCCGCGTCCATGGCGCCCACGTCTTGGTGCTCCCGTACCGAGTCCCTTGGTCGAGCTAGCCGTTCGTCAGGAGGTAGGCGAGGTATTCGATCTCGATCGAGAGGTCGACGCGCGACAGATGCACGCCGGCGGGGACCCGGACTTTCACCGGGGCAAAGTTGAGGATGCCACGGATTCCTGAACCGACGACCACGTCGACGACGGCCTGTGCCTCGTCGCCAGGCACAGCAACGATGGCAATCGAGATCTGTTCCTCACGCACTGCCCCCGGAAGTTCGGTCATCGGGCGCACTCGCAACGGTCCGAACGCCCGTCCGTGCTTTTTCGGGTCAGCGTCGAACGCACCGGCGATCTCAAACCCTTGGTGCGCGAAATTACGGTAGCTCAGGAGTGCCGTCCCGAGGTTCCCGACCCCGACCAAGGCGAGACGCCATCCCCGATCGATCCCGAGGATCGTGCGAAGGCTTGCCTGCAGCTCACCGACCGGATACCCGACGCCCCGCTTCCCGAAGCTTCCGAAGTAGGCGAGGTCGCGCCTGACCTGCGCCGCCGTGAACCCGGTGAGGCGCGACATGCGATCAGAGGAGAGTGGCTCGAGCTCGCCGCACGCCTCGAGCGATCGGGCGACGCGGTAGTACGTCGAAAGCCGTCGAATCGTCATCTGGGGGATGCGATTGGACCGCCCCTCCCGTCCCGCGACTTGCCCGTCGCTGTCCGGTTCGCCCGTGGACGCGCCCCATCCGGGGTCCGACGGTGGATCCGAGGCGCGCCTCATAATGTCCATGTGACGTCTGGCACCGTCTTGTCCCCCTCCCGCGAAACGCGGGGCGCCTGCGCCTGACTGGGATCGCCGGCGCCCTGCCGGCCTACCCGCCCACCCCGGACGACAAGGGTCGTCGGCCCTCCCCCACTCCACATCGGGGGCTGGGCTAGGCGCAGTGCGTCCCCCCTTCATTCACACGGAAGGGGGCTAGGAGGTACGGCGGGATCATCGCTGGCGCACCTCTCCCGCCTCGGCGACGGGCGAATACGGTTTCAGCCGGGGCCTTCGTGGTTCTCACTACTCCCGCGGGGCGGCCTGAGGGTACCGAAACGTCGGCAATCGACTCTCCCGACCGCCGATGGCGTGCGACGACTAGAAGACGCGTCCACCGAGGGGAACCGGTAGTTGCGGTTCAAGCAGGGTGACGCGACCCGCCTCGTCCGGAACGCCGAGGACGAGCACTTCGCTCATGAACGGGCCGATCTGGCGCGGCGGGAAGTTGACCACCGCAATGACCAGTCGCCCCACGAGCGCGACCGGGTCATGGTGGGCGATTTGCGCGCTTGACCGCCGAATGCCGAACGGTCCGAAGTCAATCTCAAGCTTGAGGGAAGGCTTCCTCGCTTGCGGGAATGCATCAACCCGGACGACGCGGCCAACGCGCATGTCGACCCGATCAAAGTCCGTGAAGAGGATGGTGTCGCGCAAGCGATCAAGTGGGGCGTCGCCGTCCGTCATTTCCGGGTGATGCTACCTGCGACCACCTCCTTTGCGACCTCCCATGGGTCTCGACCGTCGCGGATGACGGCGTGTCGGGCATCCTCCAGGGCGACAAGCCAACCTCTGGTTCCTGGTCCGAACGGGATGGTGCCGACGTGGCGAACCTGCTCGATCCCATGGTCATGGGCCTCATCAAGGGACTTGATGCCCGTGCGGTACTGGCGGGCAAGGAAACGGTCAAGGGACACGCGGCCACTAAGCGGTGGGAACCATCGCCGTGGCCCTCCAGGTAGGTCCTCCGGGGCTCGAGCGCCGGGTGCGGGGCGATCGATTGGAGGAAGCCGCATGGCGACGGCCCGGGCGCTCGCGTAGGCAGCATCCTCCCCGCTCAGGTAGCGGAGCAGGTCCCAGGCATCGTCACTCGCGCCCGTGACGAGCGCGTAACCGGACACGTCGGCCCATCCGGCAGCCCTCGAGACTTCGGACCGTCGGGGCAACTCGACCACGCGGATCGGCAGTCCATCGTCGTGGCCAGCGAGCGCCGAAATGAGGCGGGTACTGTCGATGGCGATGGTCGCGGTCCCGGCGATGATCGGATGTCGACGCACATCGTCCGGCGAGATCCCGGCGCCGTCGGGGACCAGCCCGCCAACACCCGACCGCACGGGCGCCGGCCACGTCGGGACTGGTCGACTCGGCCCGAGGTTGAGCTCTCGCGAGAGTGCCCCCAGCCAGGCCAATGCCTCGCCAATTCGATCCAAGTCCTCGCCGGTTGGAACCCGCGTCGGCACCCCGGCCTGCCACGCCCACGCCGCCATCGGGAGCGCCGCATGGCCTGCATCGAACGCCGCGCGGCCTCGACCAGCCGGCGCGCATGCCGCGTCGATGGCCACGCGCCGCAGCGCCTCCCACGTCATCGTCGGGCGTTCAAAGTCGAGGCCGGCGCGCCGGACGTCGATTCCGGCTTCTTCAAGATGGTCCGCGCGGAAGTAGACCTGGCGCGGCGCAATCTCGTCGGGCAGGGCCATCAACCCCCGGATGGGGGAGAACGCAGGCTGCAGGGCCTGGGGCATGAACTCCTTGAGGTCGACCCGATCCCGCGCGGCGAGGGCCCTGATCGGCGCCAAGTGGCCTCCCTCCTCAAGGTCGCCTAGGTCGATGAAGGGTGTCCACAACACGTCAATCCGCTCGCCAGCGGCAAGCGTGCGTCGGGCGGCCGCGAGCCGGTCGACGTCGGGAACCTCGTGCGCGAGGTTCCCGGGACTGGTCGGCACGACCTTGACCTCGACACCCTCGCGAAGCGCCTCGCCGCGCGACACCTGCAGGTCACGTGCTCGGTCGACGCGCGCCAGACGGTCGAGCAACGGTGGCATCGCGACCCGGACCTGGCGCGGGACTGGTGCCACGGTGGGCTTGGGCGCGGTGAGGGCACAAGCGCTGATCGCTGGCGTGATGACCAAGGCCGTGGCTAGGCCGCGACGGGTCACGCTCTTCCAACTGCCGTACGGCACGCCCGGATCGCTTCCAACCATGGCCTCTAGCCTCACCATCCCGACGGCCCCATCCTCATGCATCCGATCCGGAGCAACTATCACCCGCACGCACGTGTTCCGTCCTGTCGATCCGAGTTCCGCTCGCTTGGGACTCGGTGCGCTCGGGCGGAAGAGAGCAGTACGGTATGATCGGGTGATCCTAGGAGGCATCTCCCCATGTTTGGAAGTCTCGGCTCCACCGAGCTGATCATTGTCCTGGTGGTCATCCTGATCGTCTTCGGCGCGGGAAAGCTGCCGGGCGTGATGCGCGACCTCGGCAAGGGCATCTCGGAATTCAAGAAGGCTCAGACCGACGCGCCGGTTCAGGTCGGCGAGGCGCAGGTTGCGTCCGCAGCCACTGTTCCCGCGCCCGTCCCGGCAAGCGTGACGTCCGTGGCCACGGCAGCGCCGATCGCGGCTCCCGCGCCGGCCCGGGTGCAAGAGACCGCCCCTCGCGCCTGACCAAGGCCCTCCTGGTCGTGGAATTCAGGGGCGGGCACGCTAGCCCGCCCCGCCGTCCCCGACTAAGTCTTACGGCGCGCCGGTGATCCAGTGCTCGCTGCTCCGGGAGTAATCGAGCACCTCGGCCTCGCTGAAGTAGAGGCTGATCTCCTCCGCCGCCGTCTCAGGCGCGTCCGACCCGTGGATCAGGTTGCGCAAGCCTTCGACGGCGAGGTCGCCGCGAATCGTCCCGCTGGCCGCCTCGTTCGGGCGAGTCTTGCCGATCATCGCGCGGACGACCTCGATCGCCTTGGGCCCCTCAAGGACGCCTATCACCACCGGGCCCGACGTGATGTACTCGACAAGCTCGTCGTAGAAGAACTTGCCGGCATGCACCGCGTAGTGCCGTTCAGCAAGCGGACGGTCAATCCGGACCAACTTCAGGCCGACCAACTTGAGGCCGCGCCGTTCGAACCGGCCGAGGATCTCGGCGACAAGGCCTCGCTGTACGCCGTCCGGCTTGACGATGATGAGGGTACGTTCGGTTGCCACGCTGCGCGTGCCTCCAGTGCGTGAGCGCGCCAGGCAGGCGCGCGTCGCCCGCGTCGTCGCGGGAGCACCATAGTTCTACCGGTTCGGGCCGCCGAGTCGCGCGATCCCTACGCGGTCACGCGCGGTAGCTTCCGCAACTCGAGGCGAATGAGGCCCAAGTTGGCCTTCGCCTCGGTGACGACGACAGCTCCCGAGGCTCCGCCAAGTGCCCTTACGACCACTGACCCGGAGCTGCCTTCGACCATTGCCTCACTCAGCGTGCCGACGCCAACCGCGTCAGTCGCGTCGCCGAGGGCGCCAACGAGCGCCCCCAGGAGCCTTGCGACGATTGCATCGGGATCCGTTCCCGATGGAGTAGCAAAGCTCGACGCCGAGATTAGGTATGCCGTGCGGACGCCCGGAAGGCGTCGCACGGTCGACAAGGCGCTTTCATCCATGGGATGTCTCCACGTGCCACTCCGGCATGCCGGGGCGGATCTGGGCTAGAGGCGTCGGAGGACCGCGGCGTAGCGCCGAACTGCCTCGATGTACTGGCGTCGGAAGAGTGCATCGTCAGCAGCCATCCGCAATTCACCGAGGTCGCCTACGTCGAGTGCGGCTGCGGGATAACCGTTCGCCTCCGGGGTCGAGTTGGAAGCCTCGGACGGCTTGTTCTCGCGCGCCGGGACGGAGACGGCCACCCGACGGTCCACCACGTTTTCGCCTGGAGACGCATCGCGGACGGGTGACGGCGGTACTCGCACGGCTGGGGGAGCGCTGTCCAGGGTGGCTCCGACGAGTGCTGGAGGGTGCGAAGCCGTTGCAGGGGTTGAGGTGGTCGTGGCGGGCACGGGCGGGTCTACCGGTGCCGCTGACGTGACCGGCTCGAAACGAGGAGGCGCCCCCACCCCCTGCCCCTCCCCCGCTTCGCGGGAGAGGGGAGTACTGGCCAGCGGGATTCCAGCGATCCCGGCAGAGGCGGCCGACGGTTCAGATGCGGCCAGGTCCGGCGCGGCCGGTTCCGTCGCGACTTGCTCAGGTGCGGCGGGTTCCGGTGCGGCGGGTTCAGGAGCGGCCGGTCCAGGTGTGGGCGGTGGTGGCGGGGGCCTGCGGCGCGTCGTTGCCGGTGCGGATGGTTCGGGCTCGGTGATCACTCCCGACGTCTTGAAGCCCGGTGGCTTCGGTGCCTCCGACGCTGCGCCGGCGCTGGGCGCCTTGGCCCCGCCAGGCCCCGGGTCGGTGATTACGCCGGTGCCCTTGAATGCGCCACCACCGGGCTTTGAGGCGGCGAGGGCCGCGGCCTTCTTTCGCGCCTCCTCGGCGGCGGCTTCGGCCGCGACACGTGCCGCCTCCTCGGCGGCGTCCTTCTCGGCCGCGAGGGCGGCGCGCACGACCTGCACCGCTCGAGGCATGACCGCCACGACTGGCCACTCACCGTACGAAGCGCGCGCCGCGGACCACTGATCGCCACTCCAGGCGTCCTCCATCACTGGAGGGACGTCGCGTCCCGCAAACAACTGGTGAGCAATCCTGTCAAACGGGTCGGCCTGGCGCGCCTTCTCGACTTGCTGGCGGGGGTCGCGGGCGACGACCCGCCGATGGACCGCCACGAGGAGGTTTGCCGCCACGCAGTTCGGTGCGACCTCCAAGATTGACGCGGAGACGTCGTGCGCGATCTCCGTATCGCCGGTTCGCCACCATGCCTCGGCAAGCAGCAGCTGCACGTCGATGCGGCTACGGTCCAGACGGAGTGCCTCGATCGCGTCCAGCATCGCGTGATGGTGAAGTCCGGAGCGCATGTGGGAACGGGCGAGTGACGGATGCGTGTGGGCGATCGGTCCGTCGATGCTTCCATCCGTCGAGAACCCAGCGGTGGTGGTGCCCTCGGCAACTTGTAGGCGACGGGCCTCGCGAAGCCGCGCGGCGACCGGCTCATACCCGGGGTCAGTCTCCCACGCGCGGCGCCACGCGCGGTAAGCGACGGCGGCGCCTTCAGTCTTCTCCTCGACTTCCGCGAGGCCGACCTGGGCCACTAAGTCGGACGGGTCTCCCTCGAGAGCGACTTCGAAGGCGCGGCGGGCGCGGCGAGGATCACCGGTTTCCAAGGCCGCGATCCCGAGGAGCCGCTGGGCATCGATCCCCGCCGGCATGTCAGCCAGTGCGGGACCGAGGATCGTGATCGCCCGACCTGCGTCATCGTTGACGATCGACTGGCGGGCCGCGAGGCAAGCCTCCGCGTACGCCCGACGTGCCCCGGTCGCGCGCGCCGCCCCGTCGGCGATCCGATCGGCGCGGCTCACCGAGGCCAGATGCCACCACGCCATCGGACGCGCACGTTCACCCATCTCGCTTGGTCGCTCCATCGGTCATAGGAACTGGCTCGCACCCTTCCCAGCGCCCACCGCCTGCCGTCCTCGAAAATAAACGGGACGAAGGCCACTGTGGTGCGCGGCGACCTTTGGTGCCCCGCGCAGCCCTAGTTGCCTGGCTCGAACCCGGCCCGGTCAAGTGCCCGGATCGCGGTGCAGAATGCATGGTTCACGATCAGGTGCCCGTCCTCCGCCTCCTCGATGGTCGCCGCCGGCACGATGATGGAGATGGTTGCGATGTCCTTGAGGCGTCCGCCATCAAAACCGATCAGGCCGATGACGTCGCAGCCCGTCGCGCGTGCGTGGCGCGCCGCGCGCAGGACGTTCTCGGAATTCCCGCTTCCCGAGATCGCGACGAGCACGTCACCCGGGCGGAGGTGAGTCCGGACCCCTTCAAGAAAGACGTTCTCGTACCCGTCGTCGTTCGCCCACGCCGAGAAGAGCGCGATGTTGTCGGAGAGGCAGATCGTGCGAAAGCGCCCGTAGATGGACGACTGGGTGTTCTTGGAGAGGTCAGCCGCGAAGTGCGACGCGGTCGATGCGCTTCCCCCGTTCCCGACGAACAGGATGGCGGCGCCACGGCCACGCGCGGAACGCAAAGCGCCGACAGCGGCATCAACCACGGGGGCCGGTATCGCGCGCATCGCGGCATGCAAGCTTTCGACGTACGCGCCAACGATCCTGGAAGCGCCGTGTTCGAGCGTGTTCGAGAGGTCGATCGGCACGTGCCTTCCGGGATGCCTAGGTGTCGAGGCCGGCAAGCGTGCGGGCATACGCACGTGCCTGGTTCGCGTCGTACTGTCGCAGGATCGTCAACTTCTGGGCCTCGATGCTCCCCTCTGCATGGATTGCCAGGACTTCCTGGTAGCCACCGAAGTCACTCGCGGTCAGGTCGGCCGCGAGGTTCAGGGCGCGAAGGCGGTCGACCGCGTCGGTTCCGACCTTCCCTGACATCGCGAGGCGCACCCAGTCACCGATCGCCGGATTGTCGAGGTCGGCGCCAGACGGCGCCGTTGCGAGACTTCCCCCGGCGATGTCCTGCACGCGCGCGACCGCGCCATGGTAGTTCGTTGCGAAGTGCATCTTGGCGATATTGACCGTCAGCGGATCAGGGATCGCGGTCCCGTTCGCGTGGCGGCGGAAGCGCGACGCCCCAGCCTGGACCAAGGCGCGCAAGGTCTCCGCGTACCCGATCAACCATGAGAGCTTGTCCCGCACATGGCCAGCCCGCTCGATGCCGTTCAGGTCCGCGAGGAGCAGGGCCGCGCCGACGAGAGCATCGACAAGCGGCAGCTTGTAACTGATCGCGGTGAAGCGGTGGAACTCGACAAAGGCCAAGGCGAGCGGTCCCGCCGCCTGCCATTCGCCAGCCATGAACACGCGTTCGTTCGGAACGAACACGTCGTCGAAGATGGTCAAGGTCTCCATCATCTTGTGGCGGCTACTGATCGGATGATCGAACCGGTCGCGTTCCGCGCCGCCGTGAGGGCTCGCCACGAGCACCATGCCGGGCGTATCCACCGGGATCGCGAACGAGACCGCGTAATCGGCATCGGCCGCTGCCATCGCGCGGGTCGGCAGCACGATCAGCTCATTGACGTTGGTCGTGCATGACGTGTGAGTCTTCGCGCCGCGCACGACGATCCCGTCCGGTCGGCGGTCTACGATCCGGACGTACGCGTCCGGGTTGCCGTGGGCAGCGAGTTCGGATGGACCTAGTGACCGGTCGCCCTTGACGTCGGTCTGTGCGACGGCGATCGCGAGGTCGTTCGTTGCGCAGTGCTCATGAAAGGCCCGGACGCGATCAGCGTACGCCGTGCCCGCACGCGCGTCGAGGTCATGGGCCACGTTACCCAGAGCGAAGAGGGCGTCGGTGCCGATCTCCTTCACGAGGACTACAAGGGTCCCGCCCAGGCGCGTCGAGGCCTCGATCAGCCGACTGCGCGCTAGGAGGTCCTTGCCGTCCCGGGGGGTCTCGAAATAGCGGCTTCGTGGACCGTGGGCGCCTTCGACTACTGCCAAGTCCCGAAACTTGGGGTCCTCCGCCATCTGGAAGTCAATCGAGGCGTGGTCAATCGCCCGTGCGATTACCGGGTGGGTGGTGACATCTGGGACGAGCTCGCCCCGGTAGTACACGCGGCGGCCGTCGCGAAGGCTTGCGACGTACTCCTCGGGCGTTCGGATCGGCATGGCGCTAGGGTACCGGTGACGCGGCAGCCCCGGTGGGGGGGTGGCGCTTCCCTCTCCCGCCGCAGCGGGGGAGGGACTGAGGGTGGGGGTTCCGTTGTCGGTGCGGCGTTCACGCGGCGCGCACGCGCTTCACGGCGTCGATCACGTCTTCCACGCTGGGGATAAAAGCGTCGCGCAGCGGCTTGGTCATCGGCAGGGGGAAGTGCGGTGCCCCAATCCGCACCGGGGGGGCCGCGAGGTCGTAGAAGCATGACTCGGCGATGGCGGCGGTGACCTCCGCCCCGATACCGCCGACCTTCCAAGCCTCGTGAGCGACGACCAGCCGCGAGGTCTTGCGAACGGAGGCCGCGACCGTGTCCAGGTCGAGCGGGGCAAGGGTTCGCAGGTCAATCACCTCGATGTCGATGCCTTCGGGCTCAAGCAACCGGGCCGCTTCCAGTGCCTTGTGGACCATCCATCCGGTCGCGGCGACGGTCACGTCCGATCCGGGGCGACGAACCGCCGCACGGTCAAGGTCGAACGAACCCACCTCGTCGGGAACGTCCTCGCGCACCCCGTGGTACAGCCACATGTGCTCGAAGAACAAGACCGGGTTCGGGTCCCGGATCGCCGCGACCATGGCGTCACGCGCGTCGGCGGCGGTCGAAGGCATCAGCACTCGCAATCCCGGCACATGCGCGAACCACGCCTCGAAGCACTGCGGGTGCCCTCGGTATGGTCCATCGCCCACCCGGGTACGCAGGACCATCGGGACCGTGAGGGCCCCCGCGGTCATGTAGTGAAGGTTGGCCGCCTGCAGGACCACCTGGCTCATGCAGGTCGGGAGGAACTCGCCAAAGCTAATCTCGACGATCGGCCGCTTGCCGACCAGTGCCGCGCCGACGGCGGCACCAACCATCGCGGACTCGGAGATCGGCGTCTCGCGCACGCGGTGCCCGCCGAACTCCTCAATCAGGCCCCGGCTACCGCCCATCGCGCCGCCCATCTTGCCGACGTCCTGGCCCATCAGGAAGACGTCAGGGTCCCGGCGCATCTCGTGGCGCATGCCCTCGACGAGCCCCTCGACGAAACTCATTCGCGCCATGCGTCGGCTCCCGCTGGTGGTCCCGTGCGAGGGTCCCTCTGGCGGTCATCGCGACCGGATGCCGCGAGCGCTTCGCTGGCACCGAGGTCCATCGCCCCCGGCTCGGGTGCCGCTTGCGCCAGGGCGACCGCGCGCGAGACGACATCGCGCGCTTCCTCCCAGATCGATTCGACTCCAGAAGCGTCAATAATCCCCGCGTCAACCAGGTCAGCAAGCGCTCTCGGTACGGGATCACGCTGTCGCCAGCGGTCCTCGTCTTCCGGATGCCGATAGCCCCCAGGGTCTGAGGCCCAGTGCCCGCCCAACCGGTAGGTACGGGCCTCGACCAGGGTCGGACCCCGGCCGTCTCGAGCTCGCGCAACCGCGTCTCGCATCGCCTCGTGGATCGCGAAGACGTCATTGCCATCAAGCCCGACACCGGGCATGCCGTACGCCGGTGCCCGCGCCGCGACCGACTCGATCGGCAGCACTTGAGAGGAGTGCAGTGAAATGCTGTACTGGTTGTGCTGGCACACGTACACGATGGGAAGCTTCCAGACGGCCGCGAGGTTGAGCGCCTCGTGGAAGTCACCGCGATTGGTCGTGCCGTCACCAAAGGTGCAGACGACCACCCGGTCGGAACCCTCGTAATGGAAGCCAAGGGCGCAGCCGGTTGCGACGCCGATGGTGGTGCCAAGGTCACCCGCCACCCAAGGCACGAACCCCAGGTCCGCGGGTCCAGTGAAACCAAGGGCACGCCCACGCGCATACCCGGTGGCGCGTCCAATCGACTGCGCGACCAGGCGCGACAGCGACGCCCCGCGCATGGCGTAGGCGAGGAACGGGCCTCGATAGTGGGGGGCCGCCACGTCGTCCGGGCGTAGCCCGTAGAACGCGCCGGCGATCACGGCCTCCTCGCCCTCGGCCGGAAACCAGCGCGGGTTCAACTCGCAGCAGGCTCGCTCGAGGACGCGCGAGAGGACCATCGCGCGGACGAGGCCGAGGCGGTCGGCAGGCGATATTCCGTCGATCGGGGAAGGGGTCCCGAGGAATGCGGTCGGTGTGGAGAGGGAGGCCATCGCGGCCGATGGTAGCTTTGGACCCCGGCGCCGTCCACTCGCCAGCGGGCGGCGATCCCGCCTAACCCCCCCTTCCCCCCTCCCGGCGGGGAAGGGGGGAAGGGAGCGCTACCTCCGCGGCGGGTGCGCCCGTACCGCCTCCTCATTGATCTCGGTGCCCCAGCCCGGGCCGGTCGGCACGTGCAGGTACCCGTCCCGAACGTCAGGCACGACGGTGACCAGGTCGTCCTGCCACGGCACCATGTCCGGATCAATCTCCATGATTCTCAGGTTGGGGGCGACGGCCGCGAAGTGCGCCGACTGCATCGTCGCGAGGTGGCCGTAGAAGTTGTGCGGCGCGACGTTCACCTCGTACGCGTCGGCCATCGCGGCGATCTTCAGCGATTCCGCGACGCCATTCCACGGGGTGTCGATGATCGCGACGTCCATCGACTGGTTCTCGAAGAACGGCCGGTAGTCCTTCCTCCCGAACAGGCACTCGCACGAGGCAACCGGCATGCAGACTTGGCTGCGGATGTAGTGCAGCGCCTTCGCGTCGCGCGAATCGATCTCGAGCCAGAAGAGGTTGTACGGTTCCATCGCCCGGGCCATCTGGATGTAGCCTTCGGTCTTGTAATTGAAGTTGAGGTCGACCATGATCTCGACCGTGGGACCGACGGCCTGCCGGAACGCCGCGAGCTGGTCCTTGATCGCCTCGACGGCGTAGCGCTCGGGGTTCAGTTCCGGGAAGCTTTCCCCGCGCGCGAATCCTGGACTGTGTCCGCGCGGATGCTCGTCGCCAAGCAACAGGACGTTGGTCTTCAGGGCGGTATAGCCTCTCGCAACGACCTCCTTGCCGCACGTCAGGATGTCATCCAAGGTCCGCACTGGAGGAATCAACATCGACTCCCAATGGGAGACGCGGTACGACGCGCAGTGTGACCAATAGAGGCGGATCCGATCGCGGACCGGGCCACCAAGCATCTCGTAGACGGGGATGCCCAGGGCCTTCGCCTTCAGGTCCAGGAGGGCGTTCTCGATAGCCCCGATCGCCTGCTGGACCGCCCCGCCGGATGCCTGCCTCCGCACCGCGTACAGGAGCGCGACGTGGGCTTCGACGGCGCGCGGATCCTTCCCGACGAGGAGCGGCGCGAGGTTGTCGATCAATGCCGACACGCCAAGACCCCCAAACGACTCGTTGAACTCGCTCCAACCGACGAGCCCCTCGTCCGTGCTGATCTTGAGGAAGTCGAGGGTCCTCCAACCCCCGTCCGCGCGCAGCCGCTCGATCTTGGTGATTCGCATCGTGCCTCCCAGGCGGCCCGTGGGCGCCGCGGCGAGAGGGTACCGACGCGCAGGTCGGGGTACGCTGGACGTGTGCCAGCGTTGACGATTCCCGGCGACACGGCCTTCCGACGGCGGATGTCGGGCGCGTTCGGGGACCGCGGCGAGCGCTGGTTGACGGAACTCCCGGAAATCATCGACGCGTGCGTCGCTCGATGGGACCTGCGCCTCGGCGACCCGTACCCGGACCCGAGCTACCAGATCGTTTACCGTGCGACGGGACCGTCAGGCGACCTGCTCGCGCTGAAGCTTGGAGTTCCCCGGGGCGAACTTCGCGACGAGGCGTTCGCTCTGCGGTCGTGGGGCGGACGTGGCGCCGTGCGGCTCGTCGCGGATGACCCCGCCGCGGGCGCGCTCCTGCTGGAACGCCTTGAACCCGGGACGCAACTCGCGGATGTCGCCGTCGTGGATGATGACGAGGCAACCAAGGCTGGCGCCGCCGTGTTTCGGCGGATTGCCGAGGCGGGCTTCCGGGATGATTGGGAAGAGGCGAAACTCGCCGTGCCGCCGGTACAGACCCTGGCCGACTGGGGCCTTGACCTGGACAGACACCTCATGGAGCATGGCGACGATGGACCGCTGCCGAGGGGGATCGTGCAATCGGCGGCGACCGCTTACTCGAGCCTGCACGCGTCCACCGATAGGAAGGCGCTCCTGCACGGGGACTTGCATCATCACAACATCCTCCTCGCAGCGGGTCGCGAGGAGGCGTGGGTCGCGATCGACCCGAAGGGAATCATTGGTGACCCCGCGTTCGAAGTCGGTGCCTTCTTGAGGAACCCGGGCGCCGCGTTCGGGCCGGGAACCGACGGCGCCGCCCGGACCCGACGCCGGATTGACCTCATCGTCGACGAGACCGGTCTCGACCGCATGCGACTGGTGGACTGGGCGTGGGCCGGGTCGGTCCTGTCGGCGGTCTGGTGCGTCTCGGAAGAGGGACGCGAAGGAAGCTCATGGTCCTGGCCGATCCAGGTCGCGGACTGGATCCTGGCGGCAAGGTAGCGCCGCGAACACGCAACCCTTCACGGGGAGCCATGCGGATGGACGAGACATTGAACGCGACGACGCGACCACCCTCCATTCCCGAACCCAACGACCTAGGTTCCACGGTCTGGGTGTACGTGGAAACCCCGCAAGGCAGCCGCAACAAGTACGAGTACGACGCGGGCTTGGGCCGGCTAAAGCTCGACCGGACGCTGCACTCCGCGGTCCATTACCCCGCTGACTACGGGTTCATCCCCGAGACGCACGCACCGGACGGCGACCACCTGGACGCGCTTGTCATTGTCCAGCAGGCGACCTTCCCGGGGTGCTACGTGCGGGGCCGCGTGATCGGCTTTCTCGAGATGAGCGACGAGAAGGGCGAGGACCAGAAGGTGTTGACCGTCGCCGCGGAGGACCCGCGATTTGAGGGGATCCGGTCACTTGGTGACCTCGCCCCCCACTGGCTCCGTGAGATCGAGGTGTTCTTCTCGACCTACAAGATGCTCGAGGACAAGTCCGTTGAGGTGGGAGGGTGGCAAGGGAAGGAAGCCGCCCTCACGCTCATCAACGACTGCCGGATGGCCTACCTTCGGGACGGCCACCGCATGCCGCAACTCTAGCCCCGCGTCGCGTTGGACCAAGCGCCATAGCGCCGGACGCTAGAAGTGGAGGAACGGCGTGTTTGGCAGGACCGGGTGCCCCCCGGCCGCCGCCCAGATCATCACGGTACAGAGGACGGCGGCGAGCAGCACGACTATGGCGATTGCCCCGCCCATCGGGCTTGAATGCGGTCGGACCTGCATCAGGCGTGATCTCCGCGCTCGTTCGATGCACCATGGCGGTGCAGGGCGGGTGGACCACCGGGGACTCGAACCCCGCACCTCCACAATGCCATTGTGGCGCTCTCCCAGATGAGCTAGTGGCCCTGGGACTCCCGGCGACGCCGGCGCAGGACATCCTACCACGATGGGATGGCGTCCCATGGGAAGGGCCAACGCGACGGGCGACGCCCACCTTCCATGGGTTGTCGCGTGGGAGAAGGCGGGGCTTCCAGTGCGTCGTGCGTAGTTGGGCGCAGGGTTCGCGGCGTCCCGCGCAAGATCGGGAGGGGATCCGCTTGACACCAGCGGAAAGGACGGCTTCCGATCCAAGGCCAGCAGCGGTGGACGCGCACGAGCGTCCCGTGCGCGAAATGGTTCCGATTATCCGTCTAACCGGAACCACAGCGTCCTGCCCCGTACCAACCCGCCAACCGGCGTCCACGCGCAACCGCGCGTCCTCCCACGACGATCACGCCCGTGGGCGTTGCCGGCGTCCCCGGTCGACCGGACTACCTGCCCGCGGCGATCACGCGCGCCGCGTCGAACGTGGCGTCCACGATCCGTCGGATGTCCTCGTCGTCGTGCGCCGACGAGATCCCGTGGTGCCACACCGGCGTCGTGTAGACGCCCCGGCCCCCCATTTCACGGCACCACGCGCGTTGCACCTCGCGGTCGTAGCCTGCCGCTTGCCGGTACGACGTGACCTCCTGTTCCGGGTCGAGGCCGAAGTACATGGCGAAGCGGGCGCCGTGACCTTGGACCCTGACCGGTAGGCCCGCTGAACCGAATGCGTCGCGGAGACCGGCATAGAGGCGATCACACCGCGAGAGGAGTTCCGGATAGAAGGCAGGATCGCCAGCGATGTCAAGGAACGCGTGCGCACCTGCGACCGGGATCGGATGGGCGTTGTACGTCCCCGTATGGACTGCCCGACCGACCGGCGTGAGGTGGTCCATCAACTCGGCACGTCCTCCGAAGGCCGACAGGGGCACGCCGCCCCCGAGCGCCTTCCCGACCGTCGCCAGGTCTGGCGTCACGCCGAGGTGGCCGTGGGCGCCCCCAAGGCCGGTGCGAAATCCCGAGAGGATTTCGTCGAAGACCAGCACGATGCCCCGCCGGCGCGTTTCGTCACGTACGCCCTCCAGGAAGCCTGGCGCGGGCAGGACGCATCCGGCGTCGAAGTTCACCGGCTCGAGGATCACGGCGGCGACGTCGCTCCCCACGGCGTCCATCGCATGCCGGAACGCAACGAGGTCATTGAATGGCAGGACGATGACCTCCCCGGCCGCGCCGGGGGGCAGGCCGTCAGTCTCGGGCACCGCGATCGGGGCGTGCGGCGGGCCGCTGACCTGAGGGTCCCGCGACGGCCACATCGAGAACGCAAGGATGTCGTTGTAGCCGTGGAAGTGGCCCTCAAACTTGATGACCCGCGTGCGTCCCGTCGCGGCGCGTGCGAGCCGCGTCGCGTAGAACGTCGCTTCCGTGCCCGACGTGGTGAATCTGACCCGCTCAAATGCCGGAATCACCGCGCACAGGCGCTCGGCAAGGGAGACCTGCGTCGGGCCGTCATACGCGCACGCGGCGCCCAGGGTCAGCGCTCGGTTGATGGCGTCACGGACGTGGGGGTGGCCATGGCCGACAAGGGCGGCGCCATTTGAGGTGACCAAGTCGATCATCGCGCGGCCAGCGACATCGGTCACCGTCGCGCCACATGCCCCGGCGACGTACATCGGGTGACCGAGGGCGGGGTTGGTGCGTGCCCCGGCGGTGACGCCACCGGGGAGGACGGACAGGGCGCGGGCATGAAGCGCCTCGTGTCCCCGCGCCGGAGTCGCTGGTTCCCCGTCCGACGCGTCGTCCCACGGCCAGAGGGGACGGGGCAGGTGCTGGTACGGCAGGGACTTGAGGTTTGGCGTGGCCGCGCCGGGGGCATCGACGTACACCCACCCGCGGGCGATGTCGCGGTACGTCCAGCGGAAGTTGGTCGCGGACTTGACCACGACCGCCACCGCTTCCGACGGTTCCAACCCGGCGGCGCGATAGATCGCGGGGTCAAAACACGGGGCGGGATTGGACATGACCAGGACGGTCAGCCCGGGGGTGCTGTCGGTCCCGTCATCACCTTCGATGACGGCAGCGACGCCTATGTCGGCCGTGAGGCCATCGCCGACCCCGGCCGCAAAGGTGACTTGCGTGGACTGGAGCCGCCGAGCGCGACCCGCGAAACGTACGGGTGCGAACCGTGCGGCGTCGAGGGAACCTCCGAGGGTGACCGTCACGCGCTCGCCGTCCGCGCTTGACGCCGCGCGCGCGGCAACGGCGTCAACGACCGTCACGAGGACCGTGCCGGGCAGTCGACCGCGAGCGAGGCAGGCGCGAATGAGGACCGGCGAGTCGCCGCACGCTCCCGCGGACGGGCTGTCGGCCGAGTCGACCAGGAGGACGGGTCCGCGGGATGCAGTCGCGTGGGCGTTCGCGATCACGTCCGGGTGACCGGGCGCCAGGGCGGCCTCGACCGCTTCCGGCGGGGTGACGAGCGGCACGCGAATCGCCTCGCGCGCGTCCCAAAGGGCGCGGGCCGCCCGGTCCAGTCGCCCCGATGCTTCGGCGGCGTCCTCGCGCGCGATCGCCCGGTCGATCACCGCGACAACCGTGCATCCGATCTCGGCGACGTCCAGCCATGGTTGGACGACAAACGTGGACGTCGAGAGGACGCCGGGGACGGCACCGATCTCTGCCTCCAGGCGCTTAACCACCGCGACCGGACCGCCCGACGTCTGGCTGTTTTCGGGAGGCACGACCATCGGCACGCGTCGATACGAGACGCGCGATCGCGTCTTCGAGGTGACGAGGTGGTTGACGAGCCGCGCGGCCCTCGCCCCCGTATCGCGCATGTCGACGTGCGGGTACGTGGCGTAGCCCACAAGCCCGTCAGCCGCGCGTGCCATCCGTTCCGTCACGTTGGCATGCAGGTCGAGCGTCGCGACGATGGGAACGCCACCGCCGACGCGTTCGCGCACCGCAGCCAGGACGCGACCGTCTAGGTCGTCGTCATCCTCGCCGACCCACGAGCCATGCAGGGCCAGCAGGACCGCGTCAATCGGTCCAGTCCGGAGCGCCTCGCCAAGGCCCGCGAGCAACTGGCTGACCAACGCGTCCCGGTCGTCGATGCGCATCGGCCCCCCGGTAGATGCCCAGGCAACGATGGTCGGCACGAGGTCGATGCCAACCTCGTCAGCGACGTCGATGAAGCCGCCGACCTCCGCGCCCGTGCCCCGCATGGCCTCGAGGCCATCGGTTCCGGTAGCCATGAAGCCTGCCCGGAAGTGCTCGATCCCCGACGGGGTCGGGCAGAACGAGTTCGATTCCTGCACGATGGCGCCGACGACGACGCGGTGGCGACAGGTCGCGTCGCGTTCGACTAGGGCATGGGTTGGTGGCACGCTTGGCTCCTCGACACCCGCGCCGCTGGCCGCGGTCCGGGTGCCGAGGATATCCGCGTGGCCGGCGCTAGCCCGCGTGGATGTGGGGCCGGATCAGCGGGTTCGGCTCGACCTGCCTGAGGATCTCCCGCGTCATGGTCGCGGTCTCGCCCTCGCCCCAGAACAGGAACCGCGCCGCGTGCCAGAGGGGGCTTCCCTCCGTCCACGTGAGGTATGCGTGAGGCACGACCCGGTAGACACCGTCCTCGTTGACCTGGTTCCGCATCCACATCAGCACGGCGGCGATTGTCGGTGCGACCGACGCGCCTTCGACGCGCAAGACACGGAAGGTCTCATCCCCCGTGATGAACTCGCCCGTGATGGTGCACTCGGCCACTTGGAAGTCAGACGAGTCCTTGACATCGACCTCGAGGAACACGACGTCGTCGCCGATCGGCGTGTTGAACGCCTCCTGTTCCTGCGTCAGCTTCTCGCGATAGTGGTTGTAGCTCCGTTCCCCCGGCCGGTCGCACATCACGCTCAGGCGCCCGTCCCGCACGGAATCCCGGATGATCGCGAGGGCCGTCTGGTCGGCGTTGATCATCGACAGGTCGGTGCGGAGCTCGAACGACCGGTAGATGCGTGACACGATCGAAGTAGCCACAATAAAGATAATGAAGAGGATGGCAATGCGCAATCCGTCGGGGCGTTCGATAGCGCTGACGCCCAAAGTATAGGTGAATATCAATGTGATGACCGAGAAGTAGACGGCCTGCGCGCGCCTGGCTTCGCTGTGGTACTTCAGCGCAACCGCGAACGCGGCACTTGTCATTAGAGCGAGGACGCCCGTCGCATATGCGGCGCCCTGAGCATCGACATCCGCGTCGAACAGGATTGTGACGCCGAAACTCATCGTCGTGATGACTAGGACCAGCGGACGCACCGAGGAGATGAACTGTGGGGCCATGCCGTAACGTGGGAGGTAGTTCGGGATCAAGTTCAGCAGGCCGGCCATTGCGGAGGCGCCCGCGAACCAGAGGATGGCGATCGTTGAGAGGTCGTACGCCGTCCCGAAGACGGGTCCGAGGTACCGATACGCGAGGTAAGCCAAGGCACGACCATTCGCCTTCCCCCCCGTCAAGAATTCCTCGGCGGGGATCAGCGTCGTAGTCGCCACGCTGGTAAAGATCAGAAAGACCGACATGATCGCCGCCGCGGAGATGAGTAGCTTCCGCGCGTTCCTAATCCGCCCAAGCGGGCGCTCATACGTGTCTCCCGGTGCGCCTTGAATTTGAGGCATCACCGCTACGCCGGTTTCAAAACCCGATAGGCCGAGAGCGAGCTTGGGGAACAGCAACGCGGCGGCCAAAACCACTCGCGTCGGGTTCCCCCACCCAATGATTAGCGCATCCTGCCAATCGAGCAGTACCTGCGGGCGGGAGATCATATCGGTGACCGCAAGCGCTACTACCACAGCATTCAATGCAAGGTATACGACGACGAGCAGAACGGCTACATTGATCGCTTCGCCAAATCCGTAGAGGAATACGAATCCAAGCAACCCAACGAGTATGAGCGTGACGGGCAGTCTCTGCCCGTGCAAGTACTCCGTGACGACGGGATTCTCGAGGATATGTGCGGTCGCGTCCGCCGCTGAAAGCGTAATGGTGATAATCCAGCCGGTCGCGGCGAACCCAAGCAGGGCCAAAATGAACGCTTTGCCTTTCCACCGGGAGAGAAGGCCCCGAAGCATGAGAATCGAGCCTTCGCCATGCGGGCTCTCGTTCGCGACCTTGATATAGATCGGCATGGCTCCAAAGAGCGTCACAAGAACCAAGATCACCGTCGCGATCGGTGACAGCGCGCCGGCGGCAACGAAGGCAATGCTTGGCTGATACCCAAGGGTGGAGAAGTAGTCAACTCCGGTCAGGCACATCACGCGCCACCAGGAATGCGTGTGCTCGCGCCCGACGTGCTCGGGATCGCGTTCGAAGTCGTGGGTGCGTTTCGACTCGGTTGCGCCCTGGTGTTCCAACAGCCACGCCCCGACCGCATTGACTAACCCTCCCGGGCGTGCCTGGGCCGGAAATGGGTCGGGGGATACGTAGGCTCGCCGTGCAACCGGGCGGTTTCCCGGATCCTCGGGACTGACATCGTGATCGGACGGGCGGACGGGCGAAGTCGTCACGGTGAGTTCCTTATAGGGCCGTCACTTGCGGCCCTGGATCAGACTGACACGCCATGGAAGCGAGATCCAACCATTTGGCGCATCGAAGCCTGCGTGCGTCGCGTGGTGCCCCATGACAAGCTGGGACGAACCGAATCATTCTCGCCCGCGCGGAGGGACGGGCGAAATGATAGCGCCCGCCCGAGTCCCGGTCCGGTGGACCCCGTCTGGGCCAACGGTGCGGAGCACTAATTGGGTCGACGCGTAGCCCAGAACCGGGGGCAGCGAAGTCCCGTACGTTCCGACCGAGGGCAGGGGGATGCCGGCCAGACCCGGTCGGTTGGTCTCGCACAAGGACGAGCCGGTGCCGAGCTTGCGCCCGAGCGGTTACGGTAGGTCGGGCGTGCGTCCTGCCGAGTACACGTGCGCGAGAAGGCGAGCGAGTTGGAGCCATTCGCGCTCGAGCGGTACTTCGCCCGCCACGAGTTCACCGCACCGTTCCTTCTCTCGCCGTCAGACACCGAACCGCTGGCAATGGTGGACTTGCTCGCGCTCGCGGATGACGACGCGAGATCCCGGTGGGAACGGATGGTGCTCGGCTACACCGAGAGCCGGGGCCTTCCAGCCCTTCGGACGGCGATCGCCAGTTTCGTCTCGGAGGCTTTCGGCGTCAGCCGGTGCGTGATCGGACCCGAGGACGTCCTGGTGTTCAGCTGCGCCGAGGAAGCGATCTACTGCATCGTGCGCGCAATGGTCCGGCCCGGGGATGAGGTGGCGTGCACGTGGCCTGCCTACCAGTCCCTGTTCGAGGTCGCCCGAGCGATCGGCGCGACGGTGCGCCCGATACCGCTAGTCATGGTCCGAGGATGTTGGGACCTTGACCCGGAAGCGATCCAGGAGGCCATTACCGGTCGGACGCGCCTTGTCGTCACGAACGTACCCCACAACCCGACTGGCATGGTGCCTTCGCCCGGGTCATGGTCGCTCCTCCTCGACCGGCTCGCGGAGACCGGGTCGTGGCACCTCGCGGACGAGGTCTACCGGCCGCTTGCCCATCCGGGGGTCACGCTCCCGCCATCTCCCGTACTGGATCAGCCTCGCACGATATCCCTCGGATCGGTCAGCAAGGCGTTCGGCCTCGCTGGGGTCCGCATCGGCTGGGCAGCGTGCAAGGATCCGGAGATCTTGGGACGACTGGAACAGTACAAGGACTACACCACGATCTGCGCGAGCGCTCCCTCCGAGATCCTGGCGCTCGCCGCGCTACGGGCGTGGCGGGTGATCGTCGCCGGCCAACAGGCGATCATCGACGCCAACGCCCCGGCACTGGAATCGCTCGCCGCTTCGTTCCCAGACCTCGTGGACGTTCCAATGCCGAGCGGGGGTTCCACCGCGTTCCCGTTGTGGCGCGGTCCGGGCGATGCCGAGGCGATGGCCGATCGTGCCGTCAACGAGGCCGGCGTCATGGTCCTGCCCGGATCCGTGTTCGATCCTCGCCTCGTTGGATCCAAGGACCTCCATCTGGAGCGCCGCTTCCGGATCGGCCTCGGCCGACGCGACTTCCCTCAGGTGGCGGCGCGACTCGGCGCACATCTCTCTCGGACGTATCAAACGAGGCAAGGCTAGCCGTCAATTCAAAGCCCGGCAGGCCCGACCAGGCTTCGCCAAAGGTGCAGGCACGCCACCGTCGCGTAGGGGTGCCATGCGCCCGCTTGGGCCGCCGTAGCGACCTCGATCGGTGTGGCCTTGGTCGCGAGCCCGAGCGCGCGCCCGGCCGCGACCTGGATCCCGAGGTCCGTGGTTGCGAGGACATCGGGGCGGTTCAGCGCGAAGATCAGGTACATCTGCGCGGTCCATGCGCCAACCCCATGAAGGGCCACGAGCGAACCAATGATCGCCGCGTCTTCCATCGTGTCGAAGGCGTCGAGGTCCGTCGCCCCGTCGCGGACCTGTGTTCCGATAGCGCGCACAGCGATCGACTTGGCGCGGCTCAGACCCGCTCCGCGCAGCACCTCGTCCGGTAGGGCGGCGACCGCCCCGGGCGCGAACCCGTCGGGCACGAGAGAGATCACGCGCCCCATGATCGTCGAGGCCGCGCGCGTGGAGAGCTGCTGGCTCACGATGGAGGCGACCAGCGCCTCGAACCGGTTCCGGCGGGGCGACAGGCGCATGGGACCGTGCTCGCGGACGAGCGCCGCGAGTGGCCCGGTGCCGGCCGCGAGGTGATCATGCGCGGCGGTCCACGGGTCGGCGGCCTCCAACATCGAACGACCCGGCTCACCCACTTGGGGGGCCCACAGAATCGCCCGGGCGGAGGAACTCGCCGAACCAGTCAAGGATGTGGCGAAACCGCTCGAGGCGCTGGCGCGGTCGGCCGGTGCGTGACAGCTCGTGGTCAGCGTCTGGTACTCGCACGAAGCGGACCCGATGGCCCCGCCGAGCGAGGGCCACGTAGAAGCGCTCGGCCTGTTCGATCGGGCATCGGTAGTCCTGTTCCGCGTGCATCACGAGGAGTGGCGTCCGGATCGCGTTGGCGTACGTCAGTGGCGAGTGCCGGGAAGCCAGTCCAGGGTCCTCGAACGGCGACGTTCCAAGCTCGGACGTTGCAAACCAAAAGCCGATGTCCGATGTCCCACTGAATGACACGAAGTCATTCAGCGCGCGTTCGGAGCAGGCCGCGGCGAACTGGTCACCGTGCGCGACTAGCCATGACGTGAGGTACCCGCCGTAGCTGCCGCCCATCACGCCGGAACGCGAGCGGTCCAGGCACGGAAAGGCGTCGAGCGCCGCCCCATAGGCGGCGAGGACGTCCGCCGCATCGATGCCACCCCAGTCGCCGCGCACCGCCCGGGCGAACTCCTCGGTCCCCCCCGTGCTCCCCCGCGGATTAGTGAAGACCACCCCATATCCTGCGCCGGCATATACCGCAAACTCGTCGAAGAATCGATCCCCGTACTGCGCATGTGGTCCACCATGGATATTGAGGAGGACCGGCACGCTTCCGGTGCGCGCTTCGTCGACCCCGGGCGGCAGCTGGACCCATGCCGTGAGCTCGGTGCCAGCCCGCGTCAATGTGATTCGGCGCGCAGGGGCAAGGGAGACTGCAAGGCGCCACGAGGCATTGAGGTCGGTCACGATGGACTCGACGCGCGCGTCTTCCGGACCGGCCAGGATCGAGACCTCGCCCGGTCTCGTCGCATCACTCCATGTGAATGCAATTGCTCCGCCGTCAGGCGCGAGCGAGAAGGCACTCACATCCCGGTCGCCTCCGATGACGACCTCGGCAGACCAGTCCCCGACCGATGACACGCCACCCCCTGTCGCGAGGTTCACGCGCACGAGCGGGACGCGGCCGTCATCCTCGACGAGGAATACGATGGATCGACCGTCCGCGGTCCACGTGGGTCTCGCTCCAGCGCTTGCGGCGACGGCACGATCACGGGATCCGGACACGCACGTTGCCCCACCACCGGACACCGGTGCTACCCATACCCGCGGATGCCTGCCGGAGTCGAGGGGCGACGCATGCCCGACGAAGGTGATCGTGCGCCCGTCTGGCGACCACGCCGGCCAAGCCGCCGGTCCACCGGCGGACGAGATGTGGCGCGGTTCGACTTGCTCGTGGATTGCGTCCCGAGTGCCACCACACGTGACCGCCATGACCTGCATACCGTTGTCTCGGTCACGGGAATCGTGGCGTGCGGACACGAACGCGATCTCTCGACCGTCCGGCGACCACGCCGGGTCTGCGTGGTCATAGTCGCCTTCGGTCAGTTGCCGGGGCTCTCCCGTCCCGTCCGCATCGACGGCAAAAAGGTGCCGACGAACGTCAATAAACCCCTCGCCGTTCCGGCGGTATTTCAGGTCCTCGATGACGCGGAAGGGCCGGGACGGCGGACGGTCCCCGGTGACGACGGGTTTGCTTGGAGTCGCTGGCGTGCCCGGCCGGTCAACCTTGGCAATGAAGGCCACCCGGCGCCCGTCAGGCGCCCATGCGATCTGCGAGACACCGCCCGGGACGCCCGTCAAGCGCCTCGCCTCGCCGCCATCGGCGCCGACGACCCAGAGTTGCGGCCGGTCGGCGCCTGGTCCGTCCAGGTCGGGACAAGGCCGTTCCGAGATGAACGCGAGCCGCCCACCATCTGGCGACCACCGGGGCGAGGTGTCGCGTCGGATCCCTGCCGTGAACTGGCGGACGTCTGCCCCGCCTCCCGCGCCCCCAACCCAGATGGACGTGATCGGTTCGTCACGTTCGAACGAGAGGCGGGTCACCGTGAACGCGAGGCGGTTCCCGTCCGGCGCGAGGGCGACGTCCCCGACCCAGGCCAAGGTCCCTAAGTCATCCGGCACCATCGGTCTGGGAGATGCGCGGCCGCCTTCGATCATCATCGATGGATGGTGCCGCACCGGGGGTAGCTGCCCGGCACTCGAGACGGATGACCTCCGTCCTTCGATCCAGCGGGTCGTGGCGAAGCGGACCGGCGCGACAGCGTTCGCGCCCGGCTTGGAAGGGAGCGGTGACGGTGCCTCGAATCAATTTGCGGGACAGGCTGCGGCGCGGTGAGGTGGTGGGGGTCGTGAGCGGTCACCACACGACGGACATGGTCGATTGGCTCGGCCAGTTCCGGCCCGATGCGATCTGGATGGAATGCGAACACGGCCCCGGCAGTTGGGAGGAGATCGGGGACTTCTCCCGCGCGTGCGACCTCTGGGGATGCGCGTCGATCGTGCGCGTCATGTCGAATGACCCCGCGATGATCACCCGAACCCTCGATCGCGGCGCAAGCGGCATCGTGGTCCCACACGTGAATACACGCGCCGATGCGCAGCGTGTTGCAACGGCCAGCCGGTTCGGCCCTCACGGCCTGCGCGGCATGTTCGGGAGCCGGCGCTCGTACGGCGTCGAGAACCAGCATGCGGACGCGAACGAGGAAGTCGTGACCATCGTGCTGATCGAGGAAGCGGAGGCAATCGCCAACCTCGACGAGATCCTCCAGGTTGAGGGAATCGACGTCTTTTTCGTGGCGCCGTCCGACCTGGCGCAGACGATGGGGCATACCGGCAACCCGGGCCACCCCGAGGTGCAGTCGACGATCGACCGCGCCATCGAACGGATCAGCTCCGCGGGGCGCGTGCCGGGGACGCTCGTGACGGATGCCAACCGTGAACGCTACCTCGACCTCGGTGCGCGGTTCGTGATGACCAACTGGCTGCCGTGGGTCCAGTCCGGCCTCGGTGGGTTCGATGCCGCCTTGCGGCGCCGGAATGCCGGCGGGGCCCATTGATCCAGGCCCCGGCGAAGGGCGAAACTACACTTCCGGCGCGCGACCGGGGATCGCGCGCCGGATCTGACGGAGGGACCACACGAGATGGCTAGGCGGTTCGACGGCAAGGTGGCGATTGTCACCGGCGGAGCGCTAGGGATCGGTGGCGCCACCGCGCGTCGCCTTGCACGCGAAGGGGCGAAGGTCGCGATCGCGGACATTGACGTCCCGGCCGCGACGGCGAACGTCGCGCGCATCGTTGCGGAAGGCGGGGAAGCGATCGCGTTTCGGACCGATGTCGCCTACTCGGCCGATGTCGAAGCGATGGTGGCGCGCACGATCGAGGAGTGGGGGCGCCTCGACATGCTCGTCAACAATGCCTTCAGCGTCGCTGGAGGGGGACTGGACTCAGGGTCGATCCGCGGCGGGGCGGTCGAGGTGTCAGAGGCCGCGTGGGACCGCGGCATGGCCGTCCTGGTGAAGTCGATTTTTCTCGGGGTCAAGTACGCCGTGCCGGCGCTTCGTGCCGTCGGCGGGGGAAGCATCGTCAACCTCAGTTCCGTCCACGGCCTGATGATGGCGGAGGGGTTCCTGGTCTACGAGGCCGGTAAGTCAGCGGTCATCGGCGTCACTCGCCAGATGGCGTGCGAGTACGGCAAGGACGCCATCAGGGTCAACACCATCTGCCCCGGCCACATCCTGACCGAGCGGCAAGGTGCCCAATGGGATGCCCACCCGGATGGCCTGCAGTTCTTCGCGGAGCAATACCCCGTACGCCGGGTCGGAACGCCTGACGACATCGCGGGCACGATCGCGTTCCTTTGCTCCGACGACGCCTCGTTTATCACCGGGCAGGCGATCGCCGTGGACGGGGGCCTGACGATCCAACTCCAGGAAAACCTTGGCGTGCGCCTCGCCAAGCACGTAAAGGCGCACCCCGACACGTGGTTGCCGTACTAGTCGTGACGGCGCTTGCCTAACCCAATCATTGCGTAGTCTGGTATCTGGATCAATACGTTCGCGATTATTTGCGCGGAGACCACGAACTAGCGAATCCCGACCCGGAACTGGACATTGCGGATTGCATTATTGCCGTCCATCACCCCGGTCGTGCCCGCAAAACCAATTGGACCCATAGTTGGAAGTGACGCGCCCTGAGGGAGGAACCGGGTCGCAACGATTGCAGAGATGGCGGCAGATTCGTATTCATACCGTGCGTGCACTGATAGGATTCGTCGGGCAGTACGCAGGTGGAGGGGTCGAGCCGCCGCCCTGCCTCTAACGCGATCTCCCTTGCCGAACGGGACCCCGACCAGACGCGAAAGTCGTCAACGAAGCCGGAGAACGATGCCTGCTCTGGTCGCACGGCATGAAGTGCCCGAACGCCAAGCCATCACGACCAGGCTCGACCTCGGGGGCCGCCGGCGCCTCGTCATGTGCAGTGACAGGTAGCGCGTTACCGTCAACCACGACCACTGGCAGTCCGTCACACCACGTCACGGCCACGTGATGCCAAGTGTCCGGGCCCCACGGAGTGACAGGCCAAGCACCATAATGGCTTGGGCCTCGGGAGCCAACCGTTGATCGCGCAAGGATCTCCCGCCCTGGATCCAGATGACTGGCAACGGTGCCCCCATCCCGTCGGTCTCGGCATAGACCACGCCGTCCGCGCCTGCTTGTGGACGGAGTCACGCCCCGAAAGTCCAGTCGCCGGTGGCGCGCGATCTCAGGCCGACCCAATCCAGAACCAGTTCCGACGTACAGCCATCCAAGCCGACGACGAAGCCGTCCCCGATTGGCAGCGAAGCCGCCTCGACGCTCACGGAAACTCTCCGTGGACCCGAATGGAGTTGAGACGGCTCAGGCGTTGAACTGACCACGCCAGCCCCGCCGGAGGCGGCCGAACCAAGGATCCCAGTTGGTAACGAAGGAAAACCGACGGGCTTCGCGGCTGGCCACTCGCCCGACGGCTCCTGAATTGGGTCGGGGGGGCTCGAAACCGAGCCGTGCATCGCATCCACAACGACGCGCGACCGAAAGTCCGCGCCGACGATCCAACCGATGCAGGCCGCTAGGGCCACTGAAGTTCCGACACCTAGGATCCAGGCCGACCGGCGCGAGATCGTCACTTCCACGACGTCGCGGCCTCGTAGACAAACGTCTGGCCGCTCACCAAGCGTCGGGAGCGGAGGTCGCGGATGAACGCGCGCTCCATCGGCGAATGCGTTCAGTCTTAGTGACGGGGACCGGCCTGCCATCGCGCCTGCTCGGACCTCGCCCGACGCAAGTGAAAAGGCGATCCCACGACGTTTCCACGGCGCCGAGACTGACCTTGGCCGGGAGGGCGGATGGGAAGGAGCCTGAACGAACATCGGGCACGTCGGCACGGGGGAATGGCCGACGTTCGGATACCCCACACCGGGCATGTTTGGTGCGTGCATCACACCAAACATGCGCCGCTAACGGCAGCAGCCTTGCCCGAGTTACCCCCTCAAAATGGTCAGGCCCGCATCGATCACGATCTCAGCGCCGGTAATGTACTGGCTCTCATCAGAAACTAGGAAGGCGACAAGGTCGGCGACCTCGCGTGCCTCGGCAGGACGTCCTAGGTGCGGCGGCCACTTTTCCGGCATCTTCATGTCCCAGGTAACTTGCTCGAGGTTTCGGCGATAGGTCCTCTCCCCGATGTTCGTCTTGATGGCACCCGGACAGATCGTGTTTACCCGGATATCCCATCGAGACAGCTCGCCCGCCGCCATGCGGCTGAAGATCGCCTGGCCGCCCTTCGAAGTGGAATAGCACGAATAACCCGGTAGCGAAAACAACTGCGTGCCGTTGACCGACGCGGTAATGACGATGCTTCCGCCGCCTGCCGCCCGGAGGTGCGGAATGGCGTACTTGACCGTCAGGAACGTCCCCGTCAAGTTCGTATCCATGGTCGCATGCCATTCGTCGAGGGTCATCTCCTCGATGGGGCACTGCATACCGTTGATGCCGGCGTTCGCAAAGACGGTTGTTAGCCCACCGAACGCGCCCACCGTCCGCGCGATGCCCGAGCGCACGTCATCCTCGCAGCGCACGTCCGCGACCACTGCGATCGCCCGACCGCCAGAGGCGATGATCTCGGCGGCAACCCGTTCCGCTGGTTCCGCGCGCACGTCCGCGACCGCGACCGCCGCCCCGTCCGCCGCGAGACGTCGTGCCGACGCCTCGCCAATGCCCGAACCGGCACCAGTGACGAAAGCCACCTTCCCACCCAATCGCGTGGCCTGATTCACGTTGTCTCTCTCCATCCGCCCTGTTACTGGCGCTTGCCAACACTCGGAGGCAATCTGTCGCCACGGTTAATTATAACGATCACATACTGTTACTCGCCGGCCACTTGCGTCGCAAGGTGGTTCGACAGGCGCCCCTCGGACCTCCTCGATCGTGCTCGAAACCATGTAGGCCGTGCATTCAATCAAGGCGCCTTCGTTGTACTTGTCGTGACGTCGTCGCGACGATTGCGCAACACGGATCCCACGCGCTTCGCTGTTCGCGCTTGGCATGCGAGTGGCTGCACGGATCGCGACGGTCAATGATCTGGTGAAGAGGTCGGCGAGAGGGATCGCGATCATACCGACCGGGGACTGACCTCTTTCGCGGGAAGGGTTCTTCGATACGGGCCTGCCTCGGCGTATTGCTTTCGTCTCGTGGTTTGGCGCCACTGGGTCTGAGGGTGCCCGATCAGACTTGGCCAGGGCCCGTAGTCCCGGGATGGTAGGCATGCCGCCGATGTGGGTGAGGCTGACCGGTCGATTCGTACGCGTGCGCCCGTGGCCGTGATTACTTGCCCAGTGACTCCGGTGTTGCGTTCGTGCCCCATCCCCACCTGATCAGATTCGGCATGATCTGGCCCTTCCGTCGTCCTCGCACCGCGCCCGACAGCCATTCCGATGGCCCGATCACCCGCATGGCATTCACGTCTGGCGTCGGCGGTCTTGCTGAGGGCTATCTCGCGTCGCAGAGCCAGGGTGGAACGCCGGGTTTACGGTGGCGCCGGCCCAGTTGCCAAGGATGGTCAAGCGTCTCGATTCTCCGGGCCATCGTATTCGTGGATGGAGCAGTTTGGATTAATATGGTGTCTATCTGTTCTGGGGCCGGCCGGATGGATTGGTATAGTTGCCGCACAAATATTTGCGTACCGGTCGGTCCCTTCGTCCGATCACGATGGCTGGCAACGAGTGAATTGCCATTTTCGCGTCGGGTCAGGGCCACGCGCGCAGGATTGCCCTGATGTAGGTACGCTTCGCGGCCGGTGGTTGATCGAGTTCACGTGGGTCAGTAGGAGCAACGTGATGGGGGGAGAACGAACGCCCCGGGTGGAGGCGTCTGACGCCTTCGGAGCCGAGGCGCGTGTCGATGCCGTGATCGACGCCCTGGGGATCCGGGGCGAGGTTTCGAGCGCCGTTATCGTCGAGGCAACCCGCCAGGTAGCCGCCGCATTCGCCTCGCTCCACGACTTGGAGGTCGAGTTCCCGACGCCGTCGGGTCTGGGCGCACTTCCAACTCGTTCGCCTGAGGTCTCGCGATGAACGCGGGTCCTGTTGCCGATGCTTGCGCGCTGGATGCATCATCGGCACTCCGGGCCTACGCGGTCGGTGACATCTCGCCAGTTGATGTCATTAGTGCGCACATTTCCCGCATCAATAGGCTCGATGGCGGACTGAATGCGTTCGTCAACCTTCGGGCTGACTTGGCCATGGCCGAAGCACGCGCGTCAGAGGCCAGGTGGCATCGAGGTGCGCCGGTCGGTCCCCTGGACGGCGTGCCGGTCTCGGTCAAGGACCTGATGGCGGTTGCGGGCATGCCGATGACCGCCGGTTCGGCGCGTCCGTGGGCAGTCGCGGTCGAGGATGCCGAGGCCGTCCGTCGGCTGCGCGCGGCGGGCGCAATCGTCATCGGGACGAACACGCTGCACGAGTACGCGTTTGGCGGGACAAGCGTGAATGCGCACGTCGGGACCCCGCGCAACCCGCGCGATCCGTCCCGGATCGCAGGAGGTTCGAGCGGCGGGTCGGCGGCGGCGACGGCCGCCGGCATGGCGATGGCCGCCCTAGGTACGGAGACCGGGAACTCGATCCGGCGCCCCGCTTCGTTTTGCGGTGTCGTTGGCATGAAGCCCACGTTCGGGCGCGTCTCGCGGCATGGGGTCGTCCCACTCGCGCCGTCGCTCGACCACGTTGGCGCGTTCGCGCGGACTGTTCCGGACGTGGCGCTGGTGATTGCCGCGATTTCTGGCCACGATCCGCGAGACGTCGGTAGCCGCCACCAACCGGTGAACGGTCCAGTCGGACCGCGGGCGACTGACGGTTTGACGATTGGCGTCCCCCGGTCGATGCTGCGAGGCATTGACCCGGCGATTGGATCAGCCTTCGAACGAGCGTTACGCGCATTCGCGGCTGCAGGCGCCAACGTCCGCGACGTCGACCTCCCGCTCGCCTCCCGGTGGACTGCGCTTGTTAGTTCGATCGTGATGCATGCCGAGGCCGCGACGGTCCACCGGAGCCGTTTCACGTCAGATCCGGGAAGCTACGGCGCGGACGTGGCGGCGCGCCTCCTGAGCGGTCATGCATTCCTGGGCTTTGGCCTTGTGCAGGCACTCGCGATGCGGGAGGCGATTGGGGCGGAAGTTTCTCGAGCGTTGGCCAGGAATGGGGGCGTCGATGCCTTCGTTGCGCCTGGCGTGCCTGGCCCGCCGCCAGTGATCGCTCCTGGCGCTTTCGTCCCGGGAGATGCCCCATGGAGTTCGGAAGTCGGCCCGTTCCACTTGCAGCGTCTCCCAAGCATGCTTGGTCTGCCGGCTGGGGCGGCGCCGGCCGGATGGAGTAGCGACGGCTTGCCCCTGCCGATCCAGGCGTTTGGGCGCCACTGGGAGGAGTCGATCGTCCTGTCAGTACTGATGGCCGGCATGGAATCCGTGCCCGCGTCCGAGGTGCGGGGCATCGCGGGTGGGGCCGGGTAGCCCTGCGGGGCGGTTTTGCGTCAGGCAGGCCTGGGGCTCCCCGTCCCGCACCCTTCGGGCGCTACGGTTTAGGTCGTGAGCATCGACCCCCAATCCGCGTCAGCGGCTAACGTTTCTCCACCCAGCGACCGGCTTGCCGCGCAGGCACGCATGATCGGCGCGCGCTTGTTTGCTCCGGGTTGGCGGTGGATGACGATCGCGGCTCTTGGCGCGTTCGCGACGTGCCTGTGGCTCGCCGCGTGGCAGTTTGACCGTCTCTTCCAGAAGGCTGCCGCGTCGGCATCGGCTGCGACCCAATGGCACCAACCGCCACTTGCGCTTGACGTCCCGGACACATTGGAACGCCTGCTCCGGCAGGACTCGCGTGAACTTGGCGCCCTGACCTATCGCACGGCGACCGTCCGTGGCACGTTTGACCACCTCCACGACGAGGCACTGACCATGCAAGTCGTTGGCGGACGCCTCGGGGTTCGACTGATCACCCCCCTCCGGGTGGCTGGTTCCGATGCGGCGGTGATTGTCGACCGAGGTTGGCTACCGATCGACTATGACCGGCCGGTCATGTGGATGCCTTTCCAGATCGCTGGAAGCGTGACGGTCGAGGGGCGCTTGCGACCGGGGTTCCGGAGGGCGGGCGCGACTGGGGTCACGGAGACCCCGGCACTTGCGAGGGACCTGGACTTGGTGCGCCTCGCGGCTGCGCTTCCGTACCCGATCCTGGGTCTGGTCTTGACGGAGTCACCGGCCCCGGAAGGTGTCGCGACGGAGACGTTGCCCGTCCGGCGCGAACTCAATCCACCCCAAGACGCTGTTCCGCACCTTTTCTACGCCGTGCAATGGCTCGCGATCGCGCTAATCGTCGGCGGGGGCTACGTAAGTCTCGTCGCGTCAGACCGTAATCGTACGCGGGTCGCACGGTTGCGCGCGACCCGCGCCTCGTCCTAGGCCGACCCTGCGCGGGCGCGCCGTTGCTTGCCTGCGGCAATCTCGACGAAGGCCACGGTGGCGAGGCTCACCACGATGTGCACGGCCATGATGGAGAGGTACGCCTCGACCGGGATCGCTCCCAACATCTTGAAGCCCACCCAGTTCAACGACCCCACGACGAGCGCCACCAGCGGCCCGAATCTGGCAGCTGTCCGGACGAACCCCCCAGGCACGCCTGCCAGCGGCCGGAAAGCCCAGAACGCCACGGCAGGAATCACGAACGCCAAGGTGCGATGGGTGTGCAGGATTCCCGTCACGCCGTTTAGGACGCCGGGCGACTGGAGGATCCCAAGGACCATCTGGGCGTAAAGAAGTAGCCTCGCGGCGAGTACGAATGACATCAGAAAACCTCCAAGTCGAAGCGTCCGCGGGGATCTTGCCCGGTCACGGCACGTGCCGGGGCACCATGTACGCCCACGTCATCCCTTCCGGGCGAAAGTCCGAGATCGCAAGCGCGGCCTCACCATCCGACAAGCCGGCACGGGTCAAGACTTCGTATCCCTCAGGACGACGGGGCAGCATCGCGATGTGGCCGATTTGGTGCGACGGCACGAACCGGCGGAGTAGCCGTTTCCCAAGGTTTGGAACCCACACGTCATGCAGTTCGACGATGATCGTCGTTGACGCGAGCGCTGGGACGACTGCCGGGTCGAGCAGTTGCAGTTCGTACCCCTCGCAGTCGCAGAACACGACGGTTTCGGGGCCCGCCAACTTCTGCAGCTCCTCGGGGGTGCACGCGCCCCTGATCGTCACCCGATCGGAAACCCCATTGGCCAAGGCCGCCCGGGCACACGCCTCGCGCGCCGACGCGTCGATGTCGTACGCAATCACCTGCACTTCCGGGATCCGCAAGGCGAATCCCACGGCGTAGTAGCCGCCCGAGCAACCAACATTGAGGATGACGCGTGGTTTTGACTGGATGACCTGCTCGATTGCCGGATGTAGCTCCAACTCGTAGCAACCGAGGAGAGTCGCGATCCACCCGAAGTCGTGGGCCGCCTCCAAGACTTGGCCGGCAAACGGCCCCGTGAACACGCTGCGACCGGCGACGGCGGTGATGCGTGCGCCGATCATGGAGAGCAACCGACGTGTCCGGTCGTTCTTCTCGACGGTATCACGGACCCCAGTGACGACCTGACGACGCCCGTCCGCCCCATCGGGGTCGATACGGTCGAGCATGTCGAACCACCGGATTGCTGACGGGTAGTCGCCGCCCCGCTGGGCCTGGACCGCGAGGGCTGCCACGATCCGCGCTTGCGTCGGCGAGGCCTTGTGGGCGGCTTCGAGGAGCGCGTGGCCCCGGCCGGAATCACCTTCCGAGACGAACCTCTCTGCGATCAGGTGCAGGACGTCAATCCCGTCCTCGGACCCGAGGCGGAGGGCCTCCAACGCGGCGACGCTGGCAGGTTCGAGACGCCCGAGCTCAAGATGCCCCATCGCGATGGCGTCGAGGGCGACCGCCTGGAGCCCGCGCTGGGACGTGATAGCCAAGGCGCGACCGGCGTCGATTACCCCGGCCTCCCAGTCGCCGACCTTCAAGGACTCGAGGGCGGCCTCAAGGAAGGTGCGGGTGGCCGCCTCGTTGTGATGCGCACGAACCTCGGACATCAGTCGGCGTGAACGGCCCTGAAGTGGGACGGCCGCCCCCCCATGCGGGCAGGCGGCCGTCAGATTGGGCACGGGCGGAGGGACTCGAACCCCCAACCAATGGTTTTGGAGACCACTACTCTGCCATTGAGCTACGCCCGTTCGCGCCGGCAGGCTTCACGCGGACCGTCGGCCGAAGCCGACGAGACGCGATCAACCGTGCCGGGTGCCGGTGGAGGGACTCGAACCCACACGCCTCGCGGCGAACGATTTTGAGTCGTTTGCGTCTGCCAATTCCGCCACACCGGCTCGGAACGCGCCGATTGTACCAATGGCTTCCGCCGATCCGGCGACCGCGCGCAATCCACGCTCGGGGCCTGAATCCGGTACACTGCCCTGTCGCGTCGAGGGTTCGGCGCCGACGGCGCGTTCGTCTAGCGGCCTAGGACACCGCCCTCTCAAGGCGGAGACCACGGGTTCGAATCCCGTACGCGCTACCCGTTTTCTACTGGGGCGGGACCAGTTTCGACTGGCAAACTCGGTTCCGCAGACCAGTCGCTCCAGGATCCCACGTAGATCCCGGGCACGTCCAAGCCAGCGACATACATCGCGAATGCGTTGTGGCAGGCGGTCACCCCGCTTCCGCACGACACGATCACTGGCATTTCACCCGCGGCGCCAACCTGCGCAAATCTCGCGTGCAACTCGCTCGCGCCAAGCAGCCGTGGAGCGCCGGATTTGGTCTTGGCGACAAGGTTTCCAGCGAACGGCGCGTTCCGCGCACCGGGGACGTGCCCTGCGCGGGGATCGATCGGTTCGACAACGCCTTCGAATCGCTCCGGTGCCCGGGCGTCGAGCAAGATGGCGCCGGCACTGAGCGCGGGCAAGATGTCGCCCCGGGCCACGATCGGTCCGAATGCCCCGAACGACCGTGCCGGGTAGAGCGTTGGGACGGCGATCACACGCCCCGACTCGACCGGGTTCCCACCCTCGCGCCAGGCCTCGATGCCCCCGTCGAGGACCGACACACGTTCGTGTCCGACCTGGCGCATCATCCACCACATCCGAGCGGCCGTCGACCCGCCGGTGTCGTCATATGCCACCACGTGCGTCTCGGGATTGATCCCGAGCGCGCCAAGCGACGCGGCAAATGCCTCGGCGGACGGGAGTGGGTGGCGCCCGAGGCCGGGTCCACCATGGGCCGCCAGGTCATGGTCGAGATCGACAAACGTGGCGCCGGGGAGGTGTGCGTCCTCGAACGCAACCTTGGCCGACTTTCCGGTGGTCGGCAAGTACCAGCGAACGTCGACCACTTGGACGTCCGGCATTCCGAGATGCGCTGCAAGCCATTCGACCGAGACGATCGCACGTGATCGAGGCATTTCCCCTCCAATCGCCGGGCGACTGAAAGGCCCGGGACGCGGATTCTTCCATGCAGGCCTACCGTGGGGCTGAAGGGCGGAAGTTGGATGCCGCAAGATCGCTACAATCCGTCCGCCCGCCCCCGTAGCTCAGTGGATAGAGCAGAGGTTTCCTAAACCTTGTGCGGGTGTTCAATTCACCCCGGGGGTACCCATTCGAGCCCGACCTCCCCATCGCGAGTGATCGAGTCAGTGTGGGAGGGCCGCCAGGTCGAGGATTGCTGGCGGCACGTCCGGGTACACGTGTTCGAAGGACTCGAGACCATCGTGGGGCGGGGTGAAAAGCACCGTCCGCGCGGCGCGGGACGCCACGCGATTCGCGACGCTCCCGAACACGAACTTGCCCAGTGCCCCTCGGGCGTGGGTGGTCATCGCGATGGTGTCGGATTGGCAACGCGCCGCGGCGGAGATGATCGACCCGGCCACGTCAGGCGAGACGATCACCTCGACACGTGCCGGGACACCCGCGGCCTCGATGGTCGTCGCCCGTTGTTCGAGGGCATGCAGGACGGCTCGCTCCAGATCGAGCGCGCGGCTTGGGCGCACGCCATGAAGGTCGAGCACTGACAGGAGCAACACCTCGCCCCCGGCATCACGTGCGAGACGGAACGCCTCGGGAACGACCCGTGCAGTCCGGGCCGAGCCATCGAGCGGCACGAGGATGCGGCGGCCCATCGGGACTTCTGTCGTGCCCGCCGACGTCGGCAGCACGGGTTCGTCAGTTGACGGGCGATCCGGCAAGGACCAGGGCCACAACACGAGGGTTGAACCGGTCGTGCCCCTGATCAACTCTTCCGTGACGCTACCGCGGATCATCCGGGCGAGGGCGCTCCGGCCATGGGAGGTCACGATCGTCAACTGGGGCGAGTGCTCCGCTTGGGCCTCGATCAGCGCCCTTGAAGGTGTACCCGACAGGACCACGCTTGAAACCTCGAATTCCGGGTGTGCCTTTCGGACGCGAGCTACTTCCCGGGCGAGGTACTCCTCGGCAATCGCGCGTTCGTCCTGCCTCTCACCAATCTGGTACCCAAACATGTCCGCCGGCGATTCGGGCGGAGCGACCCGCATCAAGAGCAGCGATGTCTGGCGCCGCCGTGCGAGGAGAACGCCGACGGGGACGGCTCGGGCGGCGAGACCGCTCCCGTCAAGGGCGACGATCACCGGGCGGAGCGCGCCCGTGCGGACGACCGGCGTCACGGCGAACTCGGAATCGTCTTCCATGGCCGGGCATCTCCCTCAGGGGTCGACGAGCGGTGGCGTCCGCTTGGCTTCAAAGCCCGCGGCGCCCGGCGTGGCGGGCGCTAGCTGACCTTGACTACCGCTAGCATGCCACCTGGCTCGACCCCGTGGTTCGTCACGTGCGACAGGATGTGGCAGTGGAAGACCCACAGGCCCGGGTTATCCGCAACAAACTCGATGTCGTATCGCTCACCCGGAAATATGCTGATCGTGTCCTTCTCGTAGATCGCCGTCTCGGGAAAGGGACGGCCGTCGGTGCCGATCACCTTGAAGTGGTACCCATGCAGGTGCATCGGGTGGGGTGCTTGCCCAGCATTGACAAGCCGAATCCGGACCCGATCTCCGAGGCTCGCCTCAAGGATGTCCGTCGAGGGAAACGCATGCCCGTTGATCGTGAAGTAGCCGCTGAACTCGCTCATGACCTGCACGTAGTCACGCGTGAACCTGGCGTCGCGGAGTGCCTCCGAGGTACCGGGAGCGGGGTCGATCAGGAGCATCCCCATCAACCCCTTGGGTTCCTGCACGGCAGAATTGTGGTGGGAATGGTACATGAACGTTCCCGATGGCTTCGCCGTGAAGTCATACGTGAATGATTGTCCCGGCAGGATGACGGGTTGGGTGACGTCTGGCACCCCGTCGTGCTTGTTGTCGAGGCGCGGCCCGTGAAAATGCACGACCGTCGGTTCGGGCAACCTGTTCGTCAACGTCACCCGCACGGTGTCGCCTTCGTTCACCCGGATCATCGGTCCTGGCATCGTGCCGTTGTATGTCCACGCCTCCTCGAAGACGCCAGGGACGACCTCCCAACTCACGACCTTCGCCACGAGCTCGAACGACTTGGTCTTGCCATCAATCGCGAACGGGGCGAGGGGCACGTTTCCCGCGATCCGGGGGGCTATACCGGATGCGTGGGTCATCGCCTGGGGGGTCGGCGCGGGCGCGGGTGACTGGGGTCGTGACGCGGTCGATCTGGCCGCACCGGAGCCAACGATGATCGTCCCGACCATGCCGGCCTCCTTGTGGCCAGGGATCGAACAGTAGAACTGGTAGGTGCCAGGCTTCTCGAACAGGGTCTGGGCAGAAGCCCGGGCACCCGGTCGAGGGACAATATGTAGCCGCGGATTGTCGATCACGAGGTCGTGCTCGATCTTCCCCGCGTTTTCCAGTTCGATCATCACCGGGCCAACTGACGGGAGGGTGACGGCTTTCGGTTCGAACATGATGTCCTTCGCGACGATCGAGATTGACATCGGACCAAGGACTGCCGGGGCGGCGACCGCCCCGTGCATCGCAACTGCCGCGCCCGGGATACCGCCGATCGGGAATGGAGCCATGCCCGCGCCTGATCGTCCGATAACCCACCCAAGACCGATGGCGGCGATGACGCCCAGGCCGGCAAGCACGCCAGCGACGCCCGGCGTGACCAGGGCATGGTCGTTCGACACGACGTTTGGTGCGGGATCTTGGCCCATCACGTCTCCATCCTCGTGCCGTGCTGTAGTCGGCATCCCAGTGGACCGCGGTCACCGCCGCCTCCCTGAGACGTTGCTCGCGGACTGTCCAATGCGAGAATTTTTCGTCGAGGCCCGCGTGGATTGCATCGGGGAAGTCACCTATCCCGTAGCCGACGGAGGTGATCGTGACCGTCATCGCCTCCAGATCCAAACGAGGGCGGCGTGAGCCGACTGGCGAAAGGCGTGGCGCGGGCGGACCACCGTCGAGCTTCGCTCACGAGCGCGAAACTCGACGGCCCGAACTGGGGAACTACGGCAACTCGATGATCAAGGCGTCGGGACGCCGTCGGTCCCTGTACGCCTGCCCAGCGATCAAGGGACGGCCACATCCGGTGCCCCGAGACCCGCCACAGCCACGACAAGTGCGTGCGTGACCGGCGTAGAGTGATTGCGAGAAGTCGAGCGACCGATCAATGGAACGCTTTCCACGCGACATGCCCACGCGGTTCCCAGGAGCCGACGAGAGGGTGATCGAGAGTGACGTCGCGCTTGAGAGGCTCTATGCCGCGACGGCGGCGATCAGCGCCGCGATCGACGACGAGGCCCAACTCCTGCGGACGGTTCCCGAGGAGTTTGCGCTCCTTCTGAACGTTAGGTACGGCGCTCTAGGCCTCCTTGGCGAGGAGGGCGGGCTCACGGAATTCCACACGCACGGATTGACACCCGAGCAGGAGGAGTTCCTTCGGCCAACCCCGCCGGTCGGGCGTGGAATTTTGGGCGCGCTCCTGCACGAGGGACGGCCCCTCCGGATTGGCGACATTGAGGCGGATGACCGGCGCGCCGGCATGCCCGTCGGGCACCCGCCGATGCGCAGCTTCCTCGGGGTACCGCTCATCGCTTCGTCCCGTGTGATCGGTCGCCTCTACGCGACGGACCGAGAGGACGGGACTTTTTCCGCGAGTGACGAGGCCCTCGCGATGGGGTTCGCCGCCGCCGCGGCCGTTGCAATCGAGAGTGCGCGTCGCACCGCACGCCTCGTCAACTCGGAACGGCTCCGGGCCGCTGGTGAACTTGCGCTCGGCATCTCGCACGACTTCAACAACATTCTCGCCACGATCCTGGGGCGGGTCGAGGTCATGTTGAGCCACGCGCGCGACCCGGAGGTCGCGGACGGATTGATCGCGATCCGGCGCGCGGCGCGCGATGGGGCGTCGATCGCTGGCCGGATCCGGGAGTTCGGGCGCGCCATTGACCTCAACGATTTTCGTGCGGTTGACCTGCGGGTTCTTGCCATTGACGCGGTCCAGTTCACTCGCCCGCGGTGGGATCGCGCCTCGAGCGGGGACCAAAACGCGCCAGACATTGACGTGACGTTCGACTTCGTCCCGATCCCGCCGGTTGACGGCGACCCGGTGTCGATCCGGGAGGTCCTGGTCAACCTCCTCTTCAATGCCCTGGACGCACTGCCAGGGGGCGGCCGGATCGTCGTGGGCGTGAGGCCCGCGGCCGGAGAGAGCGTCCTCCTCCAAGTGCGTGATAGCGGTACTGGCATTCCGGTGGGCGCGCAAGCCCACGTCTTCGCCCCGTTCTTCACGACCAAAGGTTCTCGGGGCAGCGGTCTCGGTCTCGCGATGGTCAGGCGTGTCATGGACGGGCATGGCGGGTCCGTGCATTTCGAAACGGCTCCCGGACGCGGCACGACCTTCACCCTCACGTTCCCCGCGGTCGCGGTCATGGGACCAACACGCGAGGACGACCACTTGGATCTGCCAGCCGCCCCGATCCGTCAAGGACGCCCGGAGGAGGTGTCCCGACGCGCGCCTTCACCGCCGTCACCATTGTCGATCGTGCTCGTCGATGACCAGGAGGACGTCCTCGAGGCTGTCGCGATGCTCATTCGACTGGATGGACACGCCGTCCGGACGTTCAGCGATCCCCGCGAAGCGGTTAAGTCGATCGGTGCCACGATCCCGGATGTCCTCATCACGGACCTGTCGATGCCGGAGATGGACGGCTGGGACCTCGCGAGGGCCGCCCAGGGCGCCGTGCCAGGCTTGCCGGTCATCGTGCTCACGGGCCTGGGACGGACCGTGACGCAATCGCAGTCGGAGGCACACGGCGTTGCGCTCGTGCTGACGAAGCCCCCGGACCGCGAAGGGCTACTCGCGGCGATTGCGAGCGTCACGGCAAGCGGTCATCGTCCACGCCCGCCCCTGTGCATCCTCATCGTCGATGACTCGCCGTCATTCTTGCTTATATTACGCATGCTTATCGAGCAGAAGGGACACGCCGTGGTTGCCGTCAGCGGCGTCGCGGACGCTCGCATCCAACTCGCCACGATGGCGTCGTGCGACCTCGTCCTCGTTGATGCCCACCTCGCGGACGGGGACGCGCGGGAGGTGGTCGCAGCGGCGCGCGAGTGGCATCCCGGGGTCCGGTCATGCGTCATCAGCGGGTCGGATCTCGCGACGAGCCGTCAGCTGGTACCCGGTGCAGACGACTACGCGGAGAAAACCGACCTTTCCAAGCACCTCGATGCCCTCATCGGGGCGACCTGGTCCTCACGCCGGTGACATCCTCCGATCTCTCGAGCAAACCGATGACTGGTCGCACGACGTCCGAGACGGTCCCGGCAATGCTCGTACGGGACCTCCTCCGACGCTTGCATCGCGAGCCGATGCAGCATGCGGCGGGGGCGGCGATGCTCCTCGCCGCCTGGGAACGTGCGGTCGCTGACGGCGACCTTGACGTCGCGGTGAGCGCGGCGCGCCTGCTCAAGGCGGAGGTGCGGGCGATCGCGGTCACACTGCAAGCGGTGGAGGTTGATGGGCTTGTCCTGCTCGAAAGGGCAGCGCACGAGTCGATGCCCAGCGAAAGCACCGGGTCGAGCGAGACTTAGTGCCGACCGGGTCTGGCGCTATGAACCTGTCGCGTCCGCCTCGGTGAGGAAACCCTCCCGCAAGGCGTACCGCACGAGTTCCGAGCGGGTTCGGAGACCGAGCTTGGTCATGATGTGCGACCGGTGAGTTTCGACCGTCTTCACCGTAATGAATAGTTTCTTGCCGATCTCCACGTTGGTGTGCCCCACGGCGATCAGGCCAAGGACCTCGCGCTCACGCTCCGTCAACGCCTGGAAGGCCGTTGCCGCGCGCGCGCCGGCGCGGCGAGCGCGGCTGACGAGCTCCGTGAGGATGCGGTCCTCGGTCTCGGGCGACACGAACGAATGGCCACTGATGATTTCCCGCACGGCGCGCGTGACCAGCGTCGGCTCGGCGCTCTTCGTGAGAAAGCCCGAGGCGCCGGCCTGGATCGCCTGGAACATGAAGGCTTCGCTCGAATGCATCGTGAAGATGAGAACCGGCAGGGTGGCATCCCGGCGCCTCAGCCGTCGCAGCGCTTCGAGGCCGTTCAGGTTCGGCATCGCGACATCCAAGATCACCACGTCGATGCCGTCTTGCGCGCGAAGACCTTCGATGCGTTCAATCGCCTCGGTACCGTCGCTCGCCTCCCCGACGACCTCCATGTCGATCTCGGCGTCAATGAGCATGCGAAGGCCGGCCCGCATCGCCACGTGGTCATCCGCCAGGAAGATGCGCACCGGTCGAGACATCGCCGACCTTCACCCTTGGCCGTCGGCATCCCACGACGCGAGCGGCCTCTCCGGCCTCTAGCGTAGCCGGATCATGGGAATCCCCGATGACCAACCGATCACGCACCCATACCGTGGACGCAGGCGCTCGGCAGGTGCCAGAGGATCGCGCGCGATCACTTCGTCAATGAAGGTGCCGTCGGCGCGTCAACCGGGAGAAGGCAGTGTCCACGGAGGGTCGGCGACACGTCGCAGTCGCGCTTGACGGGTTGCGCCCCTTCGACGAGAGCGTCCGCGCCCTGGCCATCGCCCGCGGTCTGTCGGAGCGCGCGGGCGCAAAGGTCATCGCCGTTCGGGTTGGATCGTTCGAGGATGGCGTGTCGATCGCCAGAGCGGAGGCCACGGCACGACTTCTCGCGGAAGCCGGCGAGGAGACTGGCGGCGGGATCGACGTTCGCGATGTCCCAGCGAGGCAACTCGGGCGCGAGGAGTGCTGGGATGAGCTTCTCGAGGGCTCGTCATGCGCCGGGGCCGAGGCGTTTGTCGCGACCGCCGCGGGCCTGGGCGCTCTCCTGCTCGTCATCTCATCCGCAAGCGTGACCTGGCCGACCGGAGGCATGGTCGGCGCGGTCGCCCGCGCGGCCGACGTTCCCGTCGTCGTGGTGCCTCCTGGGGTCAAGGACCTCCAATTGGGGGCATCACACGTCGTGATCGCGCTTGATGGCCACGCGCAGGTCGAAAGCGCCGCGGCGCCAGCGTGCCGCCTCCTCCGCTGGCTAGGAGCGAGCGCCAGCCTCCTTCACGTCCTGCTCCAAGGTGGGGGCCGCGTCGAAGGCGTTCCGGTACTCGCCCGCGACAGGGCAGCCTTAATGCTTCAGCGTTCGGCCATTCAGTTCGGCGCGTGCGGCCTTGATCCACGACAAATCCACGCCGTCGTCCGGTATGGGCCAACGTGCGAGGTCATCGTTGACCAGTTGCGCCGGGAGCGCGCCATGCTCGGCTTCTTGCCGATCGCATCGGACGAGATCGGCTCCCGGCGGCCACACGGCGTGACGAATGCGGTCCTTGCGGCGACACCCGTCCCGATTGTCCTGTTCAGATCAGGGGCAGGGGTCTCCGCCGCATCTGCGGAAGCAGACCGGTCACGCGTCGCGCGCGAGGCGGGCGCCGATAAAGCACACCATGCCGACGCCTCACCCCGGCGTACGCATCCCGCGCGGTTGGCGGGGTCGGCGCGCTAGTCAGACTGGCTGACCGTCCAGGCCAAACTTCGCTCCCTTGATGGTGAGTTCGGTGCCGGGCAGCAACTTGTCGGAGCCGGACTGGACCTCTTCCTTGAGGCGCCACTCGTTCGGCTTGTACACCTTCTCCCACTGGGTCTCGTCGCCGTAAAACTTCCGGGCGACGGTTCGACAGGTCTCACTCACGCCCACCTTGTACGTGAGCACCGGTCCGCTGTCCTTCTTGCCACCGCCGAAGAGCTTATCGAGCAGGCCCATGGCACTCCCTCTGGTCGCACCCGCCAGGCACGACCTGTCGCCGGGCCAGTATACGCGCGAGCACCGATCCAACTCGACGGACTTCTGCGGAAAGTCGTTCTCGTCGGAATCAATTGATGTCGTTTCGGTCCCCGGGTCAGCTGGGATCAGGAGCGAGGTAAACGGTCTCCGCGCTCGCGGACGTACTCCGGCACGGGTCCGAAGCGTGGTGGGTCCTGGAACACTGTGACACTCGGCCCCAGATTGATCTGCCATCAAGGACCGCGTCCCTAGACATCAAGGACTGGGCGGGGCGTCAGCGCTGCAGGAGCGAACCTCGCCCCGCACTTGGCCGGACCGCCTTGGCTGGGGGCCTCTCAGGCGACGAAGAACCCGCGACGGGCGGCACGTTCCCGCGCGGACGACGCACGGGCATCCGGGTCCACGGCCGTCGGGGCTATGCCCCGAGCCAGGCTCGGCGATAGCGGGCCGACACTTGCCGGATGACGCAACGGGTGATCCACCTTCGCGACACGGGCCAAAGCTCGGGAGACGGCACGAATTCCAAAGTACTCGACGAGCGACTCGACCGCGTCCGGGGCGGTGCCCGGAATGACGAGACGAGCGTGGCCGACGGGACGCGCCCGGCGTCGCACGCGGTCGAGACGCTCAACCTCGTGGCGGAACCACGCCCGTTCCTGCATCTGAGGCCCGACACGCTGGCTTGGTGACTGGTCCTCGCGCCTGACGTATTCGAGGTGCAAGCGCAGGCGCCCCAGGACCGGCATCGCCGCGATCCGGCGGGGAACGGCGCGATGGACAGCCGGTTCAAGGGTCGCCACGGGCCGGACAGGCACTGCAGGCAAATCCACCGGCGGAATCGCGATCGGGCGCGAGGCGACCGCACGGAACCGGACCGGGCCTACCGTTCCGTCGGCACGCAGTTGGGATTCGAGCGGGGCTAGAACCTGCTCCCAGCGGGGCATGCGAAAACCTCCCGCCATCGTCACGACCCGCCAGCCAGTCGAAAGGCTCGGCGCGTCTCGGTGACGCGTGGACGTCTCACGCCGCCGCTTGCGAAATGCGGCCGCGCGACCGTCGGTCTCCCCGCCATCCTACGCAATGCGGCGGGCGCGGCACGGAACACGCGAGGCCATTGACCGTTTGCGCGCGTCAAGTCGGCCGAAGTGAAGCCACCGCACCCGGAGTTGGGCATCACCGAGATGACCCCGGTCTCCTTCGAGATCGCTGGGGGCAGGCGTCATGTGGGTGGCTCGTTGGCCGATTCGTCTCGTGCTACGGTGGGCCGACGGCGACGAACCTCGTGTTGGTTGCTTGGAGAGAATGTGCATCATTTGGTGTATCTCGAGCGGACAAGCCGCGGGACGATCGAGGAAAGGCGTCGGCCGGTGTCAGGAGTGCCGTTGGGGTCACCTCGGGTCCCTGCGCTTCTTGCAGATGACCAGGCGCGAGGCACTGGCACGGAAGGAGCGCTCGAGGAGGTCCATCGTCGTATCGCAAGCACCCGTGAAATGACCCGACTCCTTGAGGCGATCGGTCGACGGCTCGTCGCGCGGGCGTGCGATGACCAGTACGACGCGGACGGCCTGCCAATCATCACGACCTCCGTCGCGGCGATCCTTGGCGGTCTCGATCCTGAGGGGAACCTCGAACTCCCGGACTGGCTCGACGCCGGAGAGGAGGATGACCTGCCACTTGAGCTTTCTGGCCTTGTCGATCGGCTCGATCATGCGAGAACCGACGCCGTGCGTCGCGACGCCTTCCTATTGATGGCGCTCCGGCGCCTCGCGGATGACCCGACACGCCCCTACGAGCGCGCCGTCGGTCGCTTCAACGTCGACGCATCCACCAGTGGGCCGACGCCGCTCGGGCGAATCGATCGCTGAGGTCGACCTCCAGGTCCAGCGACGCGGCATTCGCGGCCGCCATCACCTCCTCTTCCGGCCACCACGTCGCGAGAAAACGCTCGGACGCCCGCACGAAATGCGGTGCCTTGACACGAGTGTCATCGGAGTAGATGAACCGGCGTCCGGTCGTGTCGAGCGGGTCAGGTTCGATCGTGACGCGCCGGTGGATCGCGTCATTGTCCGCCTCATACCCGCTGAAGAGCGAAATCCGGGGCACGTCGACCAGAAGCCTCCCTCCGGACCGCAGCGCTCGGGCGATGGCGACGAATGTCGCGTCAAGCGTCGGGCGGTCCGTGATGTAAAGGAGGACCGTGAAAACACAAACGGCGACGTCAAACGTCTCGTCAAGCGTCATCTGGTCCATCGCTGCGCACTGCGCCGTCACTCGGCCACCGACGCCCTCCGCATCAGCGCGGACGAGCAGGCGATGCAGCATCGCGGGCGATCGGTCGATCGCGTGTACCGACATCCCATGTCGAGCGAGTGGCACCGCGAGGCGTCCGGTTCCGGCACCGACGTCAAGTACGCGATCGCCGGGTCGCGCAATCTCCAATACCGCACGAAGGCTCTCGTCGGTCAACCAGCGGTAACTCTCCCCATACGTTCGCTCGTAAATGAAGTCGTACCAGTCGGCCCACGAGTCGTGGGCAATGCGCTCTCGCACGGATGGGGCGCTCCTTTGAAGGATTAGCGTCGTATCGCGAGCACGCGTCTGGCGAGTGCCTCGGGCTGGAGGTAACGCATTGCACCCAACGGCGATCCGGTAGTGGCCGGGCTTGCGACGTTCCATCGAGCATCCACGATCTCACCGAAGTAAGAACCGAAGTTGCCGCCTTGCTTCGTGATCGTACCGACGGGTTCGGCGCCGAATTGCGTCGCCGTCGTCGGCGTGATCAGGATGACAAGTGCAGCGAACGTAATGTCCACGGTTCGACACGGCATCATGCCGCCAACGGGATTGGGCGAGTGCTTCGGCAGTCGATGTCGGGGATGAAACATCCACGCACCAGTTGATCGCGATGAGAGCCATCTGGCTGAGCTCAACAGTTTTCGGCCGGGCCGAGCGATGGGGCGATGGGCAACAGTTCGACAAACCGTGAACAGACTCCGGGGGCCGTTTCTGGGACCGCTGACATCCCGCCAGATTATGGGCGTCGGCGATTCCCTGGCACTTCCGCTCCTGGACGAGCGAGGAAGCGGTACGACCGAGTACCGATTCGTGTCAGAACCACCGCCACACGAATGCGGTCACCATTCGCGGCGCGCAGGATACCGAGGCTACACCTTTCGAAACTGCACCTTTCCAACGGCCGCGATGAAGTCCGCCGAGGTCGCCGCGAAGGTCGACGGATCCTCCGAGAACACGCGGATCTCGTAGCCCCACTCTCCGCGCAAGAAGAACAAGTGGGTTGCGACCCACTCGTGCTGGATAAATGCCGGCGCGCCCCCGCCGTCAGGGGTCGACCAGTACTCGACCCGTGATCGCGTGTCGTAACGAAGTGCCGACATGCCTCCGACGGTCAGCGCGCCGACAGGGCCATCGACCCCATCGCATTTCGTGACATCCGCGCAATATGTCTTGAACACTTTTCGCGCCAACGCTGGGATCGAAATGACGTCCTTGTTGTAGTCGAGGTTGACTGCCACGACGGTCGCGTACGTCGGCGAGCCACCGCCGCGCACCGTCCAGCTTGCGAGCATGTGCGAGGAATAGGGCACGTCCAAGCGATGATCCCTCGCGCCAACGGCGATCCCGTCGGTCCAACCATCGCCGACGCCAAGGGGCAAGTCACCGTCGGCACGCACCAGCGGTGTTCGATTGAGCCGGTGCGTGTCAGGCGTCGCCGTCAGTGGAACCGATGATGGTGACGGGTCGGGCGTGGGTGCTCTTCGCGGCACGTCCGGTGAGGCAGGCACCAACGCAGTGAATGCCTCCGGAACGGTTGCGCGCGGAAGCGCCTTGCGGGCCAGTGAACTAATCGAAATGCCGAATCGCCGTTCCCAGAGCGCTTGGTCGTAGACCAGGGATCCCCAGTTCGCGTCGTCGATCCCGAAAAGCTCGAGGTCACGTACGGAGGCGACGTGGTTCAGCGTCGGCGATGTCTCGGACGTCTCCCACTTCACGAGGTACACGGGGTCACCAACCTTCAGGAGCCCCGACGAAAGCCAGGGAGCTCCGCGAGGCATCGCGAGGAGGTCGGCGAGATGGACCTCCCGCCGCAAGTCCCAGTTCGCCGCCCTCCCAGCGAGGGCGCGCGTGTCGCCAGCCCAGTGGAGGATGCCTCCGTCGTCGGCAACCCAGACGTGGGCCGTCCCACTTAACACGACCACCGTGCCCGGAACGATTTCAGACTGTGCGTGAGCGCGAACCGTCGCACTCATGGTCGCACTCATGATCGAGGCAACCGTCGCCGCGATCGCAACTGCTATCCGATAGCGAGACATGCCGACCTCCGCGGCCGCACGGTCGCGCCCGCGCGGCTCATCTTCCTGCACTGGCACGCGTCCAAAACTGGCGCGTGCCCAACGAATCACGTCCTCATCACGATACGGTGACTGCCGCGGGGAGATCGCACGACACGACTGGCCCCACCCATTCCGCCATCGCGAACGTGCCGCAACCGGGTGTATCGTAACTTCACGGCTAATCGCAGTCCCATCGAGAGTGGATGAGGTAGTGCCGCGACGTAGCGTGATCGAATACCGACGGAAACATCGTTGTGGCGCGGGAGGGGTTGGGCATGAGTGTCAGTGCGACCATGGGACCTAAGGCGGGGCGCAAGGCGCGTCGCGCGGCGTCCAAGGCCGAGAAGCTGTCCCGGCGCGCGGCGTCCAGAGCGGAACGCAAGTCGCGTCGCGCGTCGTCCAAGGCCGAAAGGACCTCTCGGCGCGCGGCGTCCAAGGCGGAGAAGAGATCTCGACGTGCGGCATCCAAGGCCGAGAAGATTTCCCTCCGCATCGCCCGTAAGGCCCGGCCCCGCCTCGAGTCAGTTGATGTCACGATCGACGTCATTGGCGACCACCACGACCCGCCCTTGACGGCATCCGGTGATGCTCCGGAGTCTGCTGCTCATTTTTCGATTGACCTAACCGTGGCCTACAACGAAGCCCGTACCGCCCTTGCGCTCGCGCGCATCGAGTTCGACAGCGCGAACTGGGCGAACTCCACGCGGGAGGACTGGGTGAATGCCTCGACCAGACTTCGGACCGCGTGGAGCGCAGTTGATGACGCGCGCAGCGCGAGTGGTCGATAGTCACGCTCGAGGACGCATCGGAAGAGCTCGCGAATAGCCGTGCCTTGCTCCAACCCTTCGCCGCGGGTGGAGTGCATCAGGTGGCGATGCGCGACATTACGTCGAGGTAGTTTCCATCTCGCGACCGTCGGCGCCTAATGGTGCCAACTCTGCGATTGCCCTCGGAGTGCTGGTCGCATCCGCCAGGTGGATCGCGCCGGGCCAGACCTGTCTCGCTCGCACCGGAGTAGGGGCGGATGTGAAGTACCGTCGTGCTACTCGGCACCCATGCGAGGCCACACCAATCGCAGTGGGTGCGGGCGCGTGGCAGGCACGAGCCCAAGACGGCGGATCCCACGATTGTCGCGATCGACTCGTGGATGCATTGGCCCACCTCGTTCGACCGCGCGATGCGCGCCGATCAATCGCGAGCCTAAGGGGGCCTTCAGTCAGCACTCCGCTCGCGCGCATGGCGATTGCCTAGTCGGCATTTGAATGAAGCGGCCGACAGCGGAGGCAAGCCCGGAAGCCAGCGGCGGAGGCTGCCGCGCCATTCTGGAAGTACGACACGTTTTCGCGCCGCGGGCGCGCTGGGCAGGACGGGCGGCAAAAGATTCGCGTCGTCCGGACCCCATACACGAAGGTGCCATCGCGGGCCCGGTCACGGCGAGTGATCGCGTCCCAGAGGTGATCCTCGATGGAACCGCTGTCAGCCATTCGCCGCGGATCGGAGTTCGACGTGTCCACGGTGAGACCGTTGCCCTTCGACCTGACGTGATGCGACCAACGCAAACTTCCTGCGTCATTTCCAGGCAGAAAGACGGAACGGGTGGACACGCTCATGCGCATCCACCCGTCGTCGCCGGTCAGGCGCCTCGCGTTACTTGAGCAACTGGAGGGCCATCTGCGGGGTCTGGTTCGCTTGCGCGAGGACGGCCATTGTCGACTGCTGCAGGATTTGGGTCCGCACCATCTCCGACACCGCCTGCGCCACGTCCGCGTCCCGGATCCGGCTGTTCGCCGCCCCGGTGTTCTCGGACGCCACGCCCAGGCTGTTGATCGTGCTCGCCAGCCGGTTCTGCATCGCGCCGATCCGTCCGCGCGACGTGCTGA
>CAMBEO010000012.1 GCA_945865725.1 Thermoflexus hugenholtzii JAD2
TGCCACTGGTGCCACGTCATGGAGCGGGAGTCGTTCGAGGACCCCGAGACCGCGCGGGTGATGAACGACCTGTACGTCAACATCAAAGTTGATCGCGAGGAGCGGCCCGACCTGGACGGCATCTACATGCAGGCCGTCCAGGCGCTGACCGGCCACGGCGGGTGGCCCATGACGATGTTCCTCCTGCCTGATGGCACCCCTTTCTACGGGGGGACCTACTACCCGCCTGAGCGCCGCCACGGGCTGCCCGCCTTTCGTGAGGTCCTTCAGCGGGTCGAGTCCGCGTACCGCACCCAGGGGGCAGATGTCAGGGAAGGCGCGCGCCAATTGCGCGATGCCGTGGCGCCTGCGCCGCTCAAGCCTGCCGAGGCGACCGACCTCTCGCGAGACGTCCTGTCACGCGCTGGTGTCGCCTTCGCGGCAACCTTCGACCATCGCCATGGGGGGTTCGGGCAAGGGCAGAAGTTCCCGCAGGCGCCGAACCTTGACGCGCTGCTCCGCATCTGGCGGGCGACCGGCGACCCGGATGCCCTCGCGATGGCGACCAGGACCCTCGACGAGATGGCGTCCGGTGGCATCCGGGACCACCTCGGAGGCGGGTTCCACCGGTACACCGTCGACCGCATCTGGCTGGTGCCGCACTTCGAGAAGATGCTGTACGACAACGCCCAACTCGCCCGCACGTACCTTTCGGCGTGGCAGGCCACCAACGACGCGGCCTACCGCACGACCTGCCGCGACGTCCTCGACTACGTCTCGCGCGAGATGACCGCACCCGACGGGGCCTTCCACGCGGCCCAGGACGCCGATAGCGAGGGGGTCGAGGGCAAGTTCTTCATCTGGTCCCCGGCGGAGGTCGAGGCGGTCGTCGGTGCCGCGGACGCCCGCATCGCGCGGGCCTGGTACGGCATGACCGACGCAGGCAACTTTGATGGTCGAAACGTCTTGTTTCGGCCCCGGCCCGGCACGGTGGTTGCCGCCGAGCTCGGGCTGGATCCCGATGAGTTCGATGCCACGGCGGCGCGGATCCGATCGGCCCTCCTCGGCGCCCGCGCCGCCCGCATCGCCCCGGCGAGGGACGACAAGGTGGTCGCGTCGTGGAACGGGCTGATGCTTCGCGCGTACGCCGAGGCGGGCGCGGTCCTCGACGACGACGGGTACCTCGACCGGGCGCGCCGCGCGGCGTCCGCCCTGCTCGAGACGCTACGCGCCGGTGGGAGGGAGTCGGACGCGAGTGGCACCTTCCGACTCTGGCGCGTCCGGGCGATGGGACGCGCCCATGTCAACGCCTTCCTCGAGGACTACGCCGCTGTCGGGCTCGGGGTACTCGCCCTTTCGGAGGCGACGGGGGAAGGCCGGTGGTTCCGGGCGGCGCGCGCGTGCGCCGCGACGATCCTCGCGCGCTTTCGGGATCGCGAGTTTGGGGGCTTCTTCGACACGGCAGACGATCACGAGGAGCTCGTCGCACGGCCGAAGGACCTGTACGACAACGCCCTGCCGTCCGGGACGTCGATGGCCTGCGAACTCCTCCTCCGTCTCGAGGCGCTTGGCGTCGAAGGCGAGGGCGGCGACGTCGCACGCGACCTTCTCGCCCGCCTCGCATCCCCGATGGCGACCCATCCGGGGGCGTTCGGCGCCCTGATCGGCGCCCTGGACCTCGCGACGACCAAGCCGGTGCAAGTCGCGATCGCCGGCACGCCCGATGACCCGTGCGGTCGGGCACTCAGGTTCGCCATCCATCGTTCGTACGACCCGAACCGCGTGGTTGCGATCCGGCGCGGCGATGGGTCGGACGATGGCGAGATTCCGCTGCTTGAGGCGCGGGGCGCGATCGGCGGTCGCCCGACCGCCTACGTCTGCGAGGGCTTCACGTGCCTCCTGCCGACCAGCGACCCGGACGAGGTCGCCCGCCAGGTGGCGGTATCGCTGCCCGGGCCGTCCGCGGAGGCTATTCGCCGAACTTGAGCATCAGCTCCTGCTGCGCCCGCGCGACGACGGCGGCCTCGCGATCCTTCGCGCTTGGCGCGTTGCGGACCGCGAACCGCGCGGCGACCCGCCCGAGCTTCTCGTGCTGCGCGAGGACCTTCCGCTGCGCTTCCCGGGCCGTCTCGGCCGACGGCATCAGCCCCGGAACGTCCCATTCCTTCCAGAGCTTCTCGACCACCAGGTTGAAGTAGTGGTCCGGCCCGTAAACGCCCTGGCGGGAGAGGATCGCGGATCGCGTCGCGTAGTCGGGCATCAGGTAGCCCGGCATCGCGAACTCGAGCATGATCTTGACGAGCGGCTCGATGTAGTTCGGTTCCGCGATGAGGTGGACCTTCACGGCGTCACGGTAGAACGCCATGTGTAACACCTCATCGCGCGCGATGCGGCGAAGCGCGCGGGCGAGCAACGGGTCCTCGTCCTGGCAGAAGTGCGCGACACGCAGGTAGAAGACCTGCGTCGCGAGTTCCTGCATCGCGGTGTAGGCGATGGCCTGGAAGTGGTCCTCGACATTCGGTTCCCAACCGACGCGAACGATCTGCTTGCGCAGGCGGGCGCGTTCCCGGTGGTCGCCGTTGTCGCCAAGGAGGAGGTAGGTTTCCAGGAGCATCGCGTGCTGGTCCTCCTCGGAGGTCCAGTCGTGGATGAACTCCCGCATCGGCGCCAGGGCACCCTTGAAGATCTGCGTCAGGCCTGACGTGAACCAAGGCAGGTTCACCTCGGTGAAGAGCGCCGTCTCGACCGCCAGGTAGGTGGTCGGCGACAACTTCGGCAGGGCGTCCGGGTTCGCGCGCAACTCCGCGAGGGGCAGGTACTCGTGGTAAGCCCAGTCGACGGCGGCGGCGCGTTCGCGATGGGTGTCAAGCAAGTCCCGCAACTTCGGTTCGAGCGACGGGATCAGGTTCGCAGCGGTCAAGTGTCGGTCCTTCCGGCGGCGTGCCTTCACGGCGGTCGCACGGGCGCGCGTCGTCCATACGCGCTGGGAAAGGTTACCGAACGGCCGATCAGGAAAAGTTCAGGGGATTCCCCGACTCCGGCTACGGCACGATCATCCCGGGGATCATGCCCGCCGCCTTGCCGCCGTCGATCGGAATCGCCGCGCCAGTGATGAAACGGGCGCCGTCGGAACACAGGAACGCCACCAGATCGGCAACTTCCTCGGCGGCGCCAATGCGCTTGAGCGCGGTCTGGCCGGCGACGTTGCGGTCGAAGGCGGCGCGGTCGACGGAGGCCTCGCGCATCGAGGAGACCATCGGCGTCTCGATCGGCCCCGGGCAGATTGCGTTCACGCGGATGCCGTGCGGCCCGTGGCCGAGGGCGAGGCTCTTCGTCAGGCCTACGATCGCGTGCTTGGTGGCGCAGTAGACCGGGTCCCCGGGCCGGCCGATAAGGCCGGCGTTCGAAGCGTTGTTCACGATCGCGCCTGCGCCCTGCCTCGCCATGTGCGGGATGGCGACGCGGCATCCAAGGAAGACCGACTTCAAGTTGGTGTCGACCGTCACGTCCCACTCCTCGTCAGTGACGTCGGGAAGCATGCGGACCAAGTTTACGCCGACGTTGTTGAACAGGGCGTCGATGCGTCCGTAGTCGGCGACGGCGCCGTCGATGAAGGCGCGAACGCTAGCCGGGTCGGTCGCTTCGAGCGGTCGGAACTCGACGGAAAGGCCTGCCTGGCGGGCGATCTCGACGGTTCGCGCGCCCCCAGGGGCATCGCGGTCGCCGCCCACGACGATTGCGCCCTCGCGAGCGAACGTCAACGCCGTTGCCCGGCCAATGCCCGACGCGATGCCGGTAAGGACGGCAACCTTGCCGTGGAGTCGTCCGCGCGTGGTGCCCATGGGTTTGATCGCCTCCCGCCGGAAACGATAGCGCCGACACCACTGGGTCCATGCGACCGGGAGGTTCCGGCTCCCCGGCGTGGCGGCCCGGCATCGGCGCCGGTGCGCCAGACCCGGTGGACCCCTCCATCTGCCGCGTGCGCCCACGCTAGGCGGCAGGGGGGAGAAGGACCGGTCGCCGGTCGACGGCGGTCGCGCTACCATCGTGGCCGACGGAGGGTCGGGACGATGACGGTGCCAAGGGTATTTTGCTCGTGGGGCTTCCCGGAGGCGGGCCTGTCGATCTTGCGCGACCATGCGGAGGTGGAGGTCTGGGGCGGCGCGGACGGCGCTCCCCGTGAGGTCCTCCTCGAAGCGCTGCGCGGGGGTGCGGCCGGCGTCCTGGCCCTTCCCCCGAGCGACCGGTTGAACGCCGAGGCGATGGATCTCGCCCCCAACCTCAAGGTCATTTCGGGCTTCGGTGTCGGCTTCGACTACGTCGACGTCGCGGAGGCCACGCGTCGTGGCATCGCCGTGTGCAACACGCCGGGCACCCTCACCGAGACGACGGCGGACCAGGCGTGGGCGCTCATGCTCGGCGCGGCACGCCACGTGCCGGCAGGGGACCGGTACGTGCGGTCGGGCGAGTGGAAGAAGTACGAGCCGGCACTCCTCCTCGGCTCGGACATCCACGGGGCAACCCTCGGAATCGTCGGCATGGGCGCCATCGGCACGGCGGTCGCGCGCCGCGCCAAGGGGTTCGGCATGCGCGTCCTCTATGCGGGACGCACCCGCCGGCTCGAGTCGGAGGCCGAGACCGGCGCGACGCACGTGCCCCTTGACGACCTGTTGCGCGAGAGCGATTTCGTGAGCATCAATTGCGCCTTGAACGCCGACACCCGCGGCTTGATCGGCGCACGCGAGCTTTCATTGATGAAGCGGACCGCGATCCTCGTCAACTCCGCCCGGGGTGCGATCGTGCGCCAGGCCGACCTCGCCGCCGCGCTCCAGTCCCGGACGATCGCCGGCGCGGCGATAGACGTGTTCGAGGTCGAACCAGTCGCGGTCGATGACGCTCTCGTCGCGTGCGAGACCGCCGTCTTCGCGCCACATCTAGGAAGCGCGACCTTCGCGACCCGCGCGCGCATGGCCCGCGTCGCCAGCGAGAACATCGTCGCCGTACTTGAGGGACGCCGCCCGCCTTTCCTTGTAAACCCCGACGTCTGGCACGGCTGATCCGCTTCCCTAGCCGTCGCTCTCCCCCTCTCCTCCAAGGAGAGAGGGCCGGGGGGCGCTTGCGCGGACAACGAAGGCATCCTTCTCGTTGCGGTCGAAGGCACCGCCATTGACCCCGGAGGAACCCGTGCCACCTGTTGAACCCGTTGACGCGCTCTCCCCCCTTGATGGCCGCTACGGCGCGCAACTGGCGGACGTCGCCACCGCCTTCTCCGAGGCGGCGCTGATCCGCGCGCGCGTCCACGTCGAGGTCGAATGGCTGATCTGCCTCGCCGCCCGGCCCGAGTTGCCGGAGGTCCCGTCCCTCGAACCGGCGCAGGTCGCCGCGATCCGGGCCGCCGTTGACGGCTTCGGCCCGCAGGCGGCGGCGCGCGTGAAGGCCATCGAGGCTCGCACCCGTCACGACGTCAAGGCCGTCGAGTACTTCCTGGCTGAACACCTGCAGGCCTGCGACCTAGGTGCTTGGGTGCCGTTCTTGCACGTGACACTCACGTCCGAGGACGTGAACAACGTTGCCTATGCGCTGCTCTTGCGCGACGGCATCCGCGGCCCGTGGCGCCGCCGTGCCGACGACCTCGTGGGCGCGACGCATGCCCTCGCCCTCGCGACGCGGCAGCAGCCCCTCCTTGCCTTGACCCATGGCCAACCGGCGACGCCGACGACCCTTGGCAAGGAACTTGCCGTCTTCGTCGCGCGGTGGCGACGCCAGCTTGACCACCTTGACCGACAGGAGTACCTGGGCAAGTGGAATGGCGCGACCGGGACATTCGGCGCCCACCTTGCCGCCTGGCCTGATGCCCCATGGGAGGCAATCGCGCGCGAGTTCGTCGAGGGTCTCGGGCTGACTTATGCACCCCTGACGACGCAGATCGAGCCTCACGACTGGATCGCGGAGGTCGCGCACGTCCTCATCCGCTTCGGGCAGGTCACCCTCGACTTCTGCCGGGACCTCTGGACCTACATCTCTCGGGGCGTCCTGAAGCAACGGGTCGTCGCGGGCGAGGTGGGTTCGTCGACGATGCCCCACAAGGTGAACCCGATCGACTTCGAGAACGCGGAGGCGAACCTGGGCATCGCGGCCGCGCTCTTGGACCACCTCGCGCTGAAGCTCACGACCTCGCGCCTGCAACGCGACCTGTCCGATTCGAGCGCATTGCGGAACCTCGGCGCGGCCATCGGCCACGCCGCGGTCGCCCTCACGTCGGCGGCGCGCGGACTGGGGAGGGTCGCACCGGACGAGGCGGCGATGGCCGCCGAACTTGACGCGCACTGGGAGGTCCTGGCCGAGGCCATCCAGACGGCGCTCCGTGCGCACGGGGTGACCGACGCGTACGAGCAGATGAAAGTACTGACGCGGGGAACGCGCGTCATGCCGGAAGACATCGCGATGGCGGTCGCGGCGTTACCCCTTCCCGCCGCGGTGCGTTCGCGCCTGGCGGGGTTGACGCCCTCGACCTACCTGGGCCTCGCTTCTCGCCTCGTCGACCACGCGACGTAGGCGACCCCCCGGCCCCTCTCCCGGGGCATGGGAGGTGACAGAAACCTGTCCAGATGGGGAGTGCCGGGATCGAGTTTGGCGGTGGGCAATCACGGCTAAGCCCCTGCGCCGTCGTCCGCAATCGGCTGGAAACATCTCCCCATGGCGGGAATCTGTGTGCCCGGGACCGCGGGCGTCTCGCCCGCTCCGGAATCGTGGGGCACGGACTGATCGCCCCCCAACGCAACGATGGTCCGGGCAAGAGAACGTTTCGATCCGCTGCCGAACCCGAGGTATCGAGCCGAGTTTCGAGGGCATGCCCGTGTAGTTCCGGTGGGTCGTCACCATCCCGGAGCGGGCGGGACGCCCGCGGTCCCGGGCCCGACGCGCCTCGTGGCCCGCTCGCATGCCCTGATCGGCACCGGCGTACTCGCGTGTCGAAGGTGGTTCACGGCCACGCCCAGCCCCGCATACCCGATCTGGACAGTTTTCTGTCCGCGCCCATTCTCTCCCGGGGAGACCCCTCCATCTGCCGCAACAAGCACCTCCAACGCTGGCGCGGGAGGGGGGAGCGAGCCTGCGCCCGTACCCTGACCGCAGGAGGCGGGAATGGGCGACCTGGTCATTCGGAACGCGACCCTTTGGGACGGCACGAGCGCCGACCCGCGACCGCGGACGACCGTCGTGATGCGCGACGGAGAAGTCGCGTGGATCGGACCGGACGACGCACCTGGGGCGCCGGTCGACGTCGATCGAGATCTCGACGCCGGTGGCCGGTGGCTGATGCCAGGCCTGATCGACTTGCACGTCCATCTCACGCTCGACCCGCGAGAGACCGACTTCCTGCGTGTCGCGGCGCAGTTGCCGGTCGCCGAGGCGGCGTTCCGGGGTGCCCATCACGCGCGCCTCATGCTTGAAGCCGGGTTCACGGGCGCGCGAGATCTCGGGGCCTATGGCGACGCCAACGTCGCCGTCAAGCGAGCCATCGACAACGGGTGGGTGCGCGGCCCTCGCCTTGCCACCTCCGGGGTGTTCATCACCGTGCGGGGTGGACACGGTGACCTGCCGCTGCGTCGTGAGGTCGCGATCGACCAAGGAGTTGCCGTCTCGGGCGTCGAGTGCGTGCGCGAGGCGGTGCGTTCGCGCGCCCACCGCGGGGCCGACTGGATCAAGGTCCTCGCGACGGCGGGCGTGATGACCGGCGGTGGCGCGCCGATGGGCGCCTGCCTGTGGGAGGACGACGAGTTGGTCGCGGCGGTACGCACCGCCACGCGCCTTGGGCGCCGCGTCGCCGCGCATGCGCACGGGGCGGACGGCATCCTGGCCGCCGCAAACGCGGGCGTGGCGACGATCGAACACGTGACCATGGCCGACACCCGTGCGATCGATGCGATGGCGCGTCATGGCACCACGCTCGTCCCGACGTTCTCGGCGGCCCAGGCGGTCTACCGCGAGGCCGAGGCCGGTCGCCTTTCGCCGTCAAGCGCCGCGTTCGCCCTGACGATCGGGCCTCGCCACCGGGAGTCGTTCCGGATGGCCCTCGATGCGGGCGTCACGATCGGCTTCGGGACGGACATCGGCGTTCCCGGTACCGAGTTCGGGGCGAATGCCGCGGAGTTCCGCACGATGGTCGCCGCCGGCATGGCGCCCGCGGACGCCCTGCGCGCGGCGACATCGGTCGCGGCGTCGATCCTCGGGTGGCCTAAAGCAGGGATGATCGCACCGGGCCAGTGGGCCGACGCCATCCTCGTCGACGGCGATCCGATTGCCGACGTCGGTGTCCTCGCCGACCGGTCGCGCGTCCACCTCGTCGTCAAGTCGGGCGTCATCGAGGCGGACCGTCGTCCGGAGCGCCCGTCCGCGTAGGCCTGGCACGCAAGGGGGTTACCGATGCGCATCGAGGACGTCGAGTGGTTCCAGGCCGGGCGATGGGTCTTCGTCCTGGTGCACTGCGAGGACGGCACCGTAGGCCTCGGCGAGGGCGGCATCCACGGCTACCCGGAGGCCGTCGGCGGCGTCCTCCAGGCGTGGCGCTCGTATCTCGTCGGCAAGGACCCCCTCCAGATCGAGCACCACTGGCAGTTCCTGTACCGGAACTCCCACTTCCGCGGCGCGGTCATCGGGTCGGCGTTGAGCGCCATCGACATCGCCCTGTGGGACATCGCCGGGAAGCGGTTCGGCGTGCCGGCGTGGCAATTGCTCGGCGGCAAATGCCGCGACCGGATCCGCCTCTACATGCACGTTGGCGGCGAAGGTCCCGACGCCCTCGCGGCCGACGCCGCCCGGGCCGCGCGTGACGGCTTCACTGCGGTGCGTTTCACGCCATTCCCCTCGAACTACCCGGAACTGCGCTACAGCGAGCTCTTGCAAGCGATGCTTGACCGCGTGGCCGCCGTGCGCGATGCCGTCGGGAACGGCGTCGACCTGTGCGTCGAGATCCACCGTCGCCTCGACCCGCACCACGCCTCGGGCCTCGCGCACGAGCTGGCCAAGTTCCGGCCGTTCTTTCTCGAGGACCCGATCGTGCCCGACAGCGTGCAGCGGATGGGTGACCTGCAGCGATCGATCCCGGTCCCGATCGCGACGGGCGAGCGCCTGCACACGATCTGGGAGTTCAACGAGCTGCTCGCCGCCGGCGGCTGCCGGTTCGTGCGCCCGGACGTCTGCCTGGTCGGCGGTCTGACGCATGCGAAGAAGATCGCCGCCTTGGCCGAGGCGTATCACGTGGGGGTCATCCCCCATAACCCACTCTCGCCGGTCAGCACTGCGGCCTGCGTGCAACTCGACGCCTGCATCCCCAACTTCACGCTGCAGGAGTACACCGGGGAGGACCGGCCGCCGAAGTCAACGATCGTCAAGCGCCCGCTCGTCAGGGAGGGCGGGTACCTGCTCGTGCCGGACGCGCCAGGGATCGGCGTTGAGCTGGACATGGATGCGGTCCGCGCGATGCCTGCTCAGGCGAAAGTCATCGCGACACCGCTGCACGAGGATGGCTCGGTCGCCGACTGGTGAGGTGCATCCACACCCGGTACCAGAGGGTCGCCGCCTCCACTCTCCCGCGCCAGCGGGGGGCGCTTGCGGCAGATTGAAGACCTGAACTGGTGTCCCGACGCCGGACCGGGCGGGACGCCGGCGGTACCAGGCGCCCCCAGCGACGAACGCCGACGATGCCCTAACCACCGGGCAAGCCCCGGGCGATTGGGTGCGAGTCTCCACGCCACCTTCGCTACCCTCTGCCGATGCTCCCCTCGAACCACGCCCTCGCGACCGCCATCGTCGCGGTCCCGCTTTGGCGCCGGGGGTGGTCCCTCGCCGCGATCGCCGGGCTCTTCGCTGGCGGGGTCCTGATCGACGTCGACCACTACCTCTCGTACGTGTGGCACACCGGCGACGTATCGATACGCCGCGCGTACCGGTTCCATCGGAACGGGGCCCACGCGAACTTCGACTGGCGACTGCACCCCCGCTGGCCGACCCTTGGCATCCAGCAGTACCGCGAGTTCCACTCGTTTGGCGCGATCGCCGCCGTCGCTGCCGCGAGCATGATGTTCGGTCGAGGCGCCCCCTTCCTTCGCGCTGTCGCGCTCGGAATGGCGATCCATCGGTTCCTCGACGAGTTGACCGGTTGGGCGTTCCCCCCCGCGCCGAAGCGTGACGGGGAGACCTGACGACCGGGCGAGATGGCGGGCCGCTGACGTCGCTATGCGTTTCGACTGCTACGATTGGCCCGTCCTCGCGCGCCGCGACCTCCCGACCTACGAGACGGGCATCGCTGCGGTCGGGAACGGCGATCCGGGAGGAGCGTCAAGGCGCCTCCTCCCGCCTGCACCGAGGGTCCGACCCCAGACATCGGCGCGCGAGCGCGCTGACGTGACTTCGTGCAGGCCGCGCGCCACCGTGGTTCCGGCGCATCGACCGTTCCCGCCCCGGCCCGTCACGTTCCGCCCGGGTTCACTCCGCGTGGCAGGACACGTTGCCGGCGCGCGTCCTTGTGGTTCGACCACTCGGGCTCGCGTCCCAAAGCGCGGCGCCGAGGCGTCGCGTCGGAGCCATTCGTGACCGCATCCCCCCATCTGCGTGCCCCCCGCCCCCGTCTCGTCGAACCCGCAACCGTCGTCCGCCCTCCCTCCGGCACCTTCGCGTGCCTGACCCGCAGTCCCGGCGACCCGTGGCGCCATCGCGTGACAGCCGGACGCGCCCCCGCCGCCCGTTGGGCGGCCCCCGTTCCGGTCGCGCCGGCACGCCTCCCGATGCCGAAGACCACCGCGCTCCGGGCCGCTGACGCCCCCCCCGCGCCGATAGCGGCCGCCGCCCCAGTCACGATGGCGCGCCCTGCGGTTGGCAGGGCGATCGCGCCCCGCGCCTTCGAGGCCACCGCGCCGGTCGCGTCACCCGTGTCCACCTCCGCGGCATCGCTGGAACCGGGCGACCCGATGCCCCACGACTGGCAGTTCGGTGACCTTGAACTCACCGAACCGGTCGCTCGCGCCGTGTGGGAAGCGGGCTATCGAACCCCGACGCCGATCCAGGCGCGGTGCGTTCCGATCCTCCTGCAAGGCCGGGACATCGTCGGGCAAGCTCAGACCGGCACCGGCAAGACGGCCGCTTTCGCCCTGCCGATCGCCGAACGCATCGACCCGTCGCTGCGGCAGGTGCAGGCGCTGATCCTCGTGCCTACCCGCGAGTTATGTCGGCAGGTCACCGGCGAACTGACCCGCCTCGGGCGCTCACGCGGGATCGACGTCCTCGCCGTTTACGGGGGCGAGGGGATGGACCGGCAGTTGCGGGGCCTCGCGAACGGCGTCCACGTTGTCGTCGGCACGCCCGGGCGCGTTCAAGACCACCTCTGGCGCGGGACCCTCGTCCTCACGTCGCTCAAAGTCGCCGTCCTCGACGAGGCCGACGAGATGCTCGATATCGGCTTTGCCGAGGCGATCGAACGGATCATCTCATGGATGCCGAAGGAGCGCCAGACGTGCCTGTTCTCGGCGACGGTCCCCCCGTTCGTCGCGCGCCTCGTCCAGCGGTATCTGAAGAGCCCTGAGTGGGTCAGCACTTTGGACCACGCCGGTGGTCTCCGGTCCGTCCCGACCCAAATCCGGCAGACGTACGTCACGGTCGCGGAGCGGGACAAGCTAGAGGCCCTCGACCGCCTCGTGAAGACCGAGGGCGACTACGACCGTGTCCTCGTCTTCCGTCGCATGAAGATCTACGCCGACCGCCTTGCGGAGGCGATGCAACGCCGCGGGTATGTCGCGAGGGCCCTCCATGGCGACCTGGCCCAAAGCGAGCGAAATCGCGTCCTCGACGACTTCCGTGCCGGCAGGGTCAGGTTCCTGATCGCGACGAACGTGGCGGCGCGAGGCCTCGACATCGAGGGCGTCTCGCACGTCCTCAACTTCGACCTCCCGGACACGCCGGAGGAGTACGTCCACCGGATCGGTCGGACCGGTCGCGCGGGGCGCGAGGGTACCGCCGTTACCTTCGTCAGCGAGTGGGACTTCGAGGCGTTCGGTCCGATCAAGGAACGGGCCGGGACTGGCCTGATCGAACGCGACCTGGGCCTGTACTCGGCGCCGGCCCCCGTGGCCCAGGTGCCCGCCGCGACGGTACTGGTCGGGATCGAAACCGAGCTCGCTCCCGTCGCGGTGGCGTGACGGGAGCGGTGGTCACCTCCAGGACGGCGCCGCGCTAGACCGTCGCCACGCGCACGGCCCGCCCGGTCGAGGCACTCTCGTAGAGGGCCTCGATGACGGCGGTCTGCGCGAGGCCGTCCTCGGCCGGGGCGTCGAGGTGCCCTTCGCGGATTGCCCGCGCGAAGTGGTCGGCCTCGCCGCCGTACTGGTCGAAGGCGGCACTCTGGTGGAACTCGTCGACGCCGCCGCGGCTGACGCGCACGGTCGCCGGCTCCAGGCCGGGCAGGTACGCCTTCTCCACTCGGACCGATGCCATCGTGCCGGCGATCTCGTAGAACTGCGACCCGGTCGACTCGAACCCGCCGTCGATGACCGCGAGGCGCCCGCCGGGGAAGCGCAGGATGCCCGCGAACGACATGTCGACCTCGAACTCGTCCGAGACGCGTTGCATCGCGGCGACCTCGACCGGTTCCTCGCCGTACGCCATCCGAGCGGCGTTGACCGCGTAGCACCCGACGTCCATCAGGCCGCCGCCTTGCATGTCCGGGCGGATGCGGTGGTCGCGGTTCTCGAGGCGCGGGCCGCTCATCACGTAGTTGAAGGCTGCCCGCACGTAGCCGACGTCGCCGATGGCGCCCTGCATGAACAGGTCGCGAACGATCACGTGCTGCGGATGGTGACGCCACATGAACGCCTCCATCAGGATGACGCCGGCGGCGTCGCAGGCGGCCTTCATCACCCGCGCGTCCGCGAGGGTGCGCGCAAGGGGCTTCTCGCAAAGGACGTGCTTTCCCGCCTGCGCGGCCTTGACCGTCCATTCGAGGTGCATCGAGTTGGGCAGGCCGATGTAGACGGCATCGACCTCTCGGTCGGCCAGTAGGGCCTCGTATGAGCCGTGCGCACGGGGGATGGACAGGTCGGCCGCGAACGCGCGGGCGGCCTCGATCGTGCGGCTGCCGACGGCGACGACCTCGCCCTCGGTGCCGTTCCGGACGCCCGGGACGAACGCGCGCTTCGCGATCGCCGCCGTGCTCAGAATCCCCCACCGCAACTTGGCCATCACCGCTGTCCTCCCTGCCGAAGATCGGCGCCCGGCACGTTGCCGTGCGGGCGCCGCGATCCGCCTAGATCTCGCCGTAGCGCGCCTCGCGAACCGTCGTGTTCTTGAACTTGCCAAGCGCGCCCCGGAAGTACTCCATGATCGCCCGCCCGTCCCCGCTGTAAAGGACGAAGCGCGACCCGCGCCCGATCCATTCCTCGATCAGGGGCTCGGTCTGGAAGTGGCCCCCGGCGGCGATACCACGCTTCTGCGCGGTGTTGATGATGTACTCCGTCGCCTCGACGAATTTCGGATGCGCGTAGTCGTCCGGCACGCCCAGCTGGATCGAGAGGTCGTTCGGGCCGATGAAGATGACGTCGATCCCGCCGACGTCGAGGATCTTTTCGAGGTTCTCGATGGCCGGAAGGCTCTCGATCCCGATCATCACGACGACGTTCTTCTGGCGCTCCTCCAGGTACTTGCGCGACGCCTCGGACGGGTACTCGCCGTGGTCGCGCACACGGTCGCGCAGGTCGCCCTTCAGGGGCCGGTTGCGCGCGGCGACCACCACCGACGCGACTTCCGCGGCGGTCTCGCAGTACGGGACAAGGACGCCGTGGAAGCCGGCATCGAGGGCCATGACCGTCGCGTGAGGCTCCGAGTCCTTGACGCGGATGATCGGGCACGTGCCGGTGGAGTGCAGGGCGAGGGCCAGGTCGGCCGTCTCGCTGCGCCCGGTCGGCGCGTGTTCGGTATCAACGATCACGTAGTCGAACCCGAGGCGCCCGAAGATCGGGGCGAACCGCGGGTTGCGCACCAGCGAAGTCATCGTGCCGTAAATGCGGTCTCCCGCAGCGATCTTTGCGCGAAGCGCAGAACCGTCCATGCGTCTCCTCTCGAGGTGCCGGCGGGTCGCCCGGCACGGGCGCCCATGGTACCCCTAGCCTGCCCGGTGATCGTTCAGGCCGCGGGAACCCGGTGGCCTTTCAGAGGTTGGCCGAGGGAGGGCGCATCGTGGAAGTCGCGCGTGGATGGGCGCTTGCCGGGTCGGTCGCGGCCTTCCTTGGCGTGGCGATCGGAGCGTTCGGAGCCCACGGGTTGGGGGAAACCCTTCCGCCTGAACGGCTCGCGAACTGGGAGACGGGCGCGCGCTACCAGATGTATCACGCATTCGGCCTCCTCGCGGTCTCCGTGGCGGTGGCGCGACGACCGGGTTCGCCCGCCCGGCATGCCGGGACGGCGTTCGTGGCCGGGATCGTCCTCTTCTCGGGCAGCCTGTACGCGATCGCCCTGACCGGGATTCGCACGTTCGGGGCGATCGCGCCGCTCGGGGGCGCGGCGTTCCTTGCCGGGTGGGGGCTTCTCGGTTGGGCGGCCTGGCGGGACCGATAGCTCCGGTCCAGGAAACTAGTGACAGTTGCCCGCTGGCACCTGTCGCACCGCCATGGCGCGCGGGGCTGAGATCCACCGCCCATCATGCCCTCGATCCCGAGGGCTTCGACACCATCGGGTGCTCGATGCCGGCAGCGGCGATGACCCCGCACGTGGCGCGGGACGACGACCGAGTTGCCGACCGGCGCGGTCGCGCCTATGCTGTCGTCCGGCGGTTTGGCTAGGATCATGGTCGCATGGCCGAACCGTGCGCGCGCCGGATGCCTGGACAACGGCAGGCGCTACGGCGCCATAGGGGAGAGGGACTCTGATGAGAATGTCCGCGCGCACGCGTCGCGCAAGCCTTGCAGGACTCGCAGGCACCTTGGCGGGGGTCGTCGCCGTCGCTTGTGGCGGCGAAGCCGCGCCCGCGGCGAAGCCTGAACCGACCAAGGCGCCCGCCGCCGCGGCACCGACCGCCGTCAAGCCGGAACCGACCAAGGCGCCCGCCGCCGCGCCGACCGCCGCCGCGCAGGCAGGTGGCGCAAAGTCGCTGCCGGCCGCCACGATCGCCTGGGAGACGTTTCGCGGGGGCGACGGCAAGTGGCCCGAACTCATGATCAAGACGTTCTCCGAGAAGTTCCCGAACGTCAAGGTCGAGTACCGGCCGATCGCCCTCGACAACAACAACCAGCAGTCGGCCTACCCCAAGATGCTGGCCGCCGCCCAGGCTGGTTCGTTGGGCGACCTCCACGCGTGGGACCCGTCGCACTGGCAGATGTACCAGGCGGCCAAGCGCAAGATCATTCAGCCGGTTGACGAGCTGATCGCGCGCGACAAGTACGACCTCGCGCAGTTCTTCAAGCCGTTCATCGACTACCAGAAGTGGCAGGGCAAGACGTGGGGACTGCCGAGCTGGGGGTGGACCGGGCAGGACGGGCTGCTCTACAACACGCAACTCATCGAGGCGGCGGGCGTGACCATGCCCGACCCGAAGTCGCCCGACTGGACGATGGCAAAGCTGTACGAGATCGTCGTCAAGGTCGGGAAGTACGTGGAGAAGACCCAAGGGTTCGGCCTCTGGACGACCTTGCCCGGGTCCCCAGGCACGACGACCTTGACGCGCGCCTTCAACAGCGACAAGTTCAGCGAGGACGGCAAGAAGGCCATCCTGACCGAGACCGCGGCCAAGGAAGGCATGCGCTGGGTATACGACCTCGCGAACAAGGAGAAGGTCGTCGCCACCGCCGGCAACATGCCCAAGGACATCAATGCCGACCAGTTGTTCGTGAATGGCCAACTCGCGATCTCGCACCAGGGGTCGCTCGGCGTCTTCACGATCAATCGCCTGAACAAGGACGGTGCGCTGAAGTTCAAGTCGGTGCTGTTTCCGAAACGGAAGGACGGCAAGCGCCCCTCCGAGTTGCGTGGCGGCACGTGGAACCTCAATGCCGCGACCAAGGCGCCGGACCAGACGTGGGAGTTCCTCAAGCACATCGTCAGCAAGGACGGTGCGCTCACCTTCAACACGATGAGCGGCAACCAGGCGAACGTGCGGCCTGACATCATGAAGGACGAGTACTTCAAGGATCCAAACTTCCAGAACTACCTCGAGAACTTCGAAGGGGCGATGGTCCACATCATCCCGGCGAACCTCCGGGGCACTGAACTCGACCCCGTCTTTGCCGAGAAGGGCAACCCGTGGTACCTCGGGCAAGTCGGTTTCGAGGACGGCTTGAAGGCGTGGAACGACGAGTTGCAGCGCATCCTCGACCAGCCCGAGATGTGACCGTGTGGCGGGCGCCAGAGGTACGCGGAGGGGGCGGGTACACTGCCCCCGATGCCTGACGCCCGCCTCGTCTACTCGACCGATGGCGGGCGTGTCGCCCATGCCGGGCCAACGGCACGCCGCCCGTCATCTGGTGGGCCCCCGGTACCGTCCGCGCCCGCGGACGGCGTCGTCCGCCTTTGGCGCGTCAAGGGGGGGCGCGGCGGCAAGACCGTGACGGTCGTCACTGGCCTGCCCGCCGCCGACCTTGACGAGGTCGGGCGCGACTTGCGCAAGCTGGCCGGTGCTGGCGGCGCCACGCGCGGTGACGCCATCGAGGTCCAGGGCGACTGCCGGGACCGACTGCAGGCTCGCCTTGAGGCGATGGGCTACCGCGTCAAACTTGCGGGCGGTTGACCCGCCCCCGGCGGCGCCGCGATGCGTGCCGCCCCGAAGGACGAACACCAATGGCCGGGTACCGCACCGTCACGCCCGACGCCCTAGAGGCGACCGGCATCGCGATCTTCGAGGCCCTTGGCGCGCCCGCCGACATCGCCGCCGAGGTGTCCGGTCACCTCGTGCGCGCGAACCTCGCCGGGCACGACAGCCACGGCGCGATCCGGATCCCGCAGTACGCGGGGCAGATCGCGGCGGGGGTGGTCATCCCGGCCGCGCGGCCGTCGGTGATCGGCGGGCGCGGCGCGACGGTCCTCGTCGATGGCGCCCAGGGCTTTGGCCAGGTCGCGACCCGCTTCGCCCTCGACGAGGCGATGGTGCGCGCGCGCGTCCACGGGATCGCCGGGGCGGCCATCCGGCAGGCGAACCACATCGGACGCGTCGGCGACTACGCCGAGATCGCCGCCAGCGCGGGCCTCGTCGCCATCCTGACCGTCGGCGGCGCCGGCCCGGGCGTCGGAGGGGCCACTCCCTACGGTGGGGCGACGCGCTTCCTCGGCACCAACCCGTGGTCGATCGGCATCCCCGTCGGTAACGATGGCGCCCCCCCGGTGCTCGTCGACTTCGCGACGACGGTCGTGGCGGAGGGCAAGGTGAAGGTTGCGCGCGCGAAGCACGAGGCGCTGCCGCCCGGGTGCATCGTCGACAAGGACGGCGTGCCAAGCACCGACCCCGAGGACTTCTACGCCGGGGGCATGTTGCTGCCCTTCGGTGGGCACAAGGGGTATGGCCTGGCGATGGCGTCGGCGCTCCTGGGCATGCTGGCGATCATCGACGACGCCCACCCGACGATGGCCGGAAACCTCGGCGACGCGCGAGGGGGGCCGGACCTAGCGGCGCGCGGCGCCGGCGCGTTCCTGGTGGTGATTGACCCGTCGGCGTTTGGCGACGCAGGGTCGTACCGCGACCACGTGGCGCGGGTGGCGGGGGCGCTGCGCGAGGTGCCGCCTTCAGGCGCGTCGCCGGTCATGCTTCCCGGCGACCCCGAGGCGCGGACGACGGCGGTGCGACGCGCGTCAGGCATCGCGTTGCCGGAGGACACGTGGGACGCGATCGCGGCGATCGCCTCGGACCGCGGGATCACGATGCCGGCGGGCTCGTAGCGCGGCAGGCCCGTCCTTCTGTTGGGGGGTGCGTCCGGGTCCGCCGCCCCGCGCAGTAGGCTCGCGTCGTGATCGCTCAGGCGACCGCGTATGGCGCCGTGTTGCGTGAGATTCGCGAGGGGGCTTGACTTGTGGCACTAAGCGGCGCACGATGATCTTGGGAAGCCGGAAGGCGATCCCGATCTCAACAGGAAGGAGACGGCCGTGGGACCAATGAACCGAAAGGAACCGCTCGCCCTGTACGGAGTCCTACAGGTTGACAGGTAGCGCCCGCGGGTACCGGGTACCGCGGGCATTCACCCCCGGGACGTAGTTTCCCTCCCGGCCACGTGAGACCGCGACGGCAAGTCCCGTTCCGGTCCGAGGCCAGACCCAAGGGGCCACGGAGAACGACGCGACGGGGTCCTCGGCAGACTGCTGAGGTTGGCGCGACCCCCCGGCGGGTTGCACAAGGCAACTGCCAACCTCGGAACGCCGGCAACGTTTTGGTCGCTAAGCCGTCTTGCGACCGCTATCGGCCCTGCGCCTACCCACGGGACGCGGGGCCGGTCCGTTTCTACCGGTCGCCGTCGGCGCTTGGCGCCACCCTCGGGTACCGGTCGCCGTCCCGGGCCCGGTACTTCGCGAGGACCGCCTCGAGGCTCGCCTGCATGTCGATCCCTTGCGAGTTCGCCAGGCAGATCAGCGTGTAGACGATGTCGGCCATCTCGAGGGCGAGTTCCTGCGACGCCTCGTCGGCCTTCTTCGGCTTCTCGCCGAACTGGTGGTTGACGACGCGCGCGAGTTCGCCCATCTCTTCGGTGAGGCGCGCGAGTTGCGAGAGCGGGTGCCAGTAGGTCCACCCGCGGTCACGCATCCACGCCTCGACCATTGCTTGCGCCTCGCGCAAGGAGATGTCGGACCCTTCCTTCGGCAGGTTGAGCGACTCTCCTTCCCCGGACACGCCAGAAGGACCCGTCATGCCCGGGCGGTCCACGCGGCGCGTGCGGCCGCCACTTCGCGACGTGATCGTTCGACAGCCATCGCGACCCGGGATGGCGCCGTGCCGCCGGGGATGTCTCGCGCCGCGAGTGACGCCGTCACCGTTGCGGCCGCGAGGGCGTCGTCCCCGAACCCATCGTGGTAGGAACGCAACTCCGCGGCCGTCATGTCGGCGATCGTCCGCCCGTCGGCGAGGCGGTCCGTCACGAGGCGCTTCACCACCTCGTAGGCGGTGCGGAACGGTATCCCGGCCCGCACGAGGTAGTCGGCCAGGTCGGTCGCCGTCGCATGGCCCGCCCCGGCCCGCGCAAGCGCGCGATCCCGGTCGATCTCCAGTGACCCCACCGCGACGGTCAACGCCCGCAGGGCGCCCCGCACCGTCCGTGCGGTGTCGAACAACGCCTCCTTGTCGTCCTGCAGGTCACGCCCGTAGGTCATCGGCAGGCCCTTCTGCATGACCAGGAGGTGTTGAAGGTGGCCGAACACGCGCCCTGCCTTGCCTCGCGTCAACTCGGCAGCGTCGGGGTTGCGCTTCTGGGGCATGATGCTGCTGCCCTCGGCCCAGGTCGATGACAGTCGCACGAGACCGAATTCGGTCGTCGCCCAGAGGGTGATGTCCTCGGCGAGGCGCGAGAGATGCGCCATCAGGATCGACGCGGCCGCGGCGAGCTCGATCGCGAAATCGCGGTCCGAGACGGCGTCCATGCTGTTCGCGCTCACATCGTCGAACCCGAGGGTCACGGCGACGAGGTCACGACGGATCGGGAAGGTCGTCCCGGCGAGGGCGGCCGACCCGAGGGGCAAGACATTCGTGGCTCGCCAGGCGGCGTCGAGGCGCGTGACGTCGCGCCGAAGCATTTCGGCATAGGCATGCAAGTGGTGGCCCCAGGTCACCGGCTGCGCGCTTTGCACGTGCGTGTAACCTGGGAAGGGCGATCCCGCATGCGCGCCGGCGCGTTCGAGGATCGCTTCCTGGAGCGCGAAAATCGCGTGTGCGACCTCGGTGCAGGCCTCGCGCGACCAGAGGCGGACGTCGGTCGCGACCTGGTCGTTCCGGCTGCGCCCGGTGTGCAATCGCCTCCCCATGTCCTCGCCGCGTCCCGGGAAGCGCGCCTCGAGGACTTCGCGCAGGCGCAACTCGACGTGGCTATGGATGTCCTCGCCGATCGGCACGAGGCGCTGGCGTGCGGCGTCGATCTCGGCGTAGACCTCGCGGAGGCCGGCCTCGATGGCCACGGCGTCGTCCGGCGGCATCACGTCCGGCACCGCGACGGCGAGCATCCGCACGTGCGCGATGCTTCCGGTCACGTCCTGCCGGTACAGGCGCCAGTCGAACCGGATGCTTGCGGTGTACGCAAAGACGTCCGGGTGGAGTGAGGCGCCGGTGACGGTCCCCAACGTGCCAAGGTCGGAGAGGTCCGGCAGGTCGGCCACGTCAATCGCTGACGTGCCGCCGGGAAGGTCGATGCCCATGGTGGTGGTTCCCGGCGGCGGGGGGTGGCGCTAGCGGGAGATCGCCCGGCCAAAGATGTCGAGGAAGCGGTCGCACTCCTCGCGCGAGACGACGAGGGGCGGCGCGATCCGGATGGTGTTGGCCGACGTGCGGTTCACGAGGAGGCCGTCGTCCCGGCACCGGTCGAGGATGGCCCCGGCCCGGTCCTCGTCGAACTCGATGCCCATCCAGAGGCCCGAGGCGCGAATCTCAACGATGCCGGCGTCACCCTCGGCCTGAATCGCGCGCAAGCCCGCCTCGAGATGGGCGGCCATCTCGCGCACATGCGAAAGTAGGTCGGTCTCAAGGATGGTCCGCACGACCGCCAGCGACGCGGCGCAAACGAGGGGGCTACCAGAGTACGTGGACCCGTGGTCGCCAGGGGCGAAGACCGACGCACGTTCCTTCGCGAGGCACGCGGCGATCGGCAAGCCACCGCCGAGACCCTTGGCGAGGGTCATGATGTCTGGTTCGACGCCGTACGCCTCGTAGCCCCACAGGTGTCCGGTACGACCGATGCCCGATTGCACCTCGTCGAGGATCAGCAGGATCCCGTTATCGTCGCACAACCGGCGGACGCCATGGAGGTACTCGGGCGTGGCAGGGAAGATGCCGCCCTCGCCAAGGACTGGCTCAAGCATGATCGCCGCCGTCTTCGGGCTGATCGCGTCGCGCATCGCCTCCAGGTCGTTGAACGGCACGTGCCGGAAACCGTCGGGCATCGGGTCGAACGCCTCCTGGTAGTGGCGGTTCCCCGTGGCGGCCAGCGTGGCAAGGGTCCGGCCATGGAAGCTGCCGAGGGCCGTGATGACCTCGTAGGCGCCGTCGCGATGCAACCTGCCCCACTTGCGCGCCAGCTTGATCGCGCACTCGTTCGCCTCCGCGCCGGAGTTCGCGTAGAAGATCCGGTCCATGCAGGAGTGGTCGATCAGGAGGCGCGCCAGTTCGAGTTGCGGGACCGTGTGGTAGATGTTCGACGTGTGGATCAGGGTCGAGGCCTGCCGGGTGATCGCCTCGACGATCGCGGGCGCGCAGTGGCCGAGGGCGTTGACGGCGACGCCAGCGAGGAAGTCGAGGTACTCGCGACCGGTGTCGTCCCAGACGCGCACCCCTTCCCCACGGACGAGGGTGATCGGCTGCCTCGCGAAGGTGCGCATGTAGAGTTCGCGCTCCGCCGCCTGCGCGTCGAAACGGGACCCCTCGTGGGCGGCAGTCGTCATCGTCGGGTCTCCTCGATCTGGTCGGGCGCACGTCGGCCGGGGAGGCCGTGCCCGCGCGGGGTTCCAGTATAGGTGCGTCCCATGGCCACGGCGGCGGTCACCGCTCGATAGTGGTGCCGTTCCCGGCGTCGCCACGCACATGAATGCCGATCGCTCCCGGGTCGCCGCCGTCCGCGATCACGGCGCGGGCACCGGCCTCGACGGCCCGAAGGCACGCCTGCACCTTCGGGATCATGCCCCCGGCGATCGTGCCGCTGTCGCGCATCGCCCGCGCGTCCGCCGCGGACAGGACCGGCACGACCGTTCCCGTTCCGTCCTTCACCCCCGGGACGTCGGTCAGGAAGATGAGGAGCGCCGCGCCGACGGCGCGCGCGATTTCACCGGCGACCGTGTCGGCGTTGATGTTCAGGAGTCCATCGTCACCGAGGGCGATCGGTGCGACGACCGGGATGTACCCAGCGGCGATCAAGGCATGCACCGGCGCCGGATCGACGGACGTCACCTCGCCGACGAAGCCGAGGTCGGGTTCGGTGATGCGGCGGGCGCGGATCCAGCCGCCGTCGGCGCCCGCAAGGCCGAAGGCCGGAGTACCCGCAAGCACCAGGGTCGCCACCAGTTCCTTGTTGACCTTGCCGGCGAGGGCCATCGTGGCGACTTCGAGGGTCTCGGCATCCGTGACGCGCAGCCCATCGACAAAAGTGGCCTGCTTGCCGATGCGCTTCAGCCAGTCGGTGATGACGGGGCCGCCACCGTGGACGAGGATCGGTTCGAGGCCGGCGGCGCGCGCGGCGGCGAGGTCTCGCAACACCGCCTCGCGGTGCGGCAACGCGGCGCCACCAAGCTTGATGACTACCGGCCGGCGGGTCGTCGCCATCGTTCGTCCCTCCCATACCCGTCCCACGGGCGCGTGCCTAGGTGGTGTAGTCGCTGTTGAGGTGCACGTACTCGGGCGTGAGGTCGCATCCCCATGCCGTGGCCGTCGCGTCACCGAGATGCAGGCCGACGGCGATCTGGACCTCCGCGCCGCGCATCCGGTTCGAGGCCGCCTCGGCGTCGTACGCGATGGCCACGCCGTCGCGTACGAGGGTGAGGCCCCCAATGGCGACCTCCAACCGATTGGGATCGATCGGGGCGCCGGAATACCCGGCCGCGCACGCGATCCGGCCCCAGTTCGGGTCGGCGCCGAGGACCGCGGCCTTGGTCAGGTTTGACCCAGCGATCGCCCGTGCGACGCGCCGCGCGTCGGCAACGGTGGCCGCTCCGGTGACATCGACGATGATGAACTTCGTCGAACCCTCGCCGTCGCGCGCCATGGCACGCGCCAGTTCGCCGCACACGTGCCCAAGCGCGCCCTCGAAGGCGGCGCTCTCTTCCTGGCTGCCATCGAGGGGGGCGCCGTCCCAGCTGGCGCCGTTCGCGATGACGAAGCACGTGTCGTTCGTGCTCATGTCGCCATCGACGATCACCATGTTGAAACTCGAATCGACCGCGCGCGACAGGGCGGCCTGGAGGAAGGTTGGTTCCACGGCCGCGTCAGTGGTGACGAAGGCAAGCATGGTCGCCATGTGCGGGGCGATCATCGCCGCTCCCTTGGCGATGCCCCCGACGGTGACCGTGCGTCCGTGCGCCTCGAACGACGCGGCGGAGGCCTTCGGCACCGTGTCGGTCGTCATCATCGCCGCGACCGCGCGCGGGCCACCGTCACTCGTGAGGCTGAGGGCGGCGATGCCGGCGCCCAGTCGATCCATGTCCAGCGTCACGCCGATCACGCCGGTCGAGGCGACGAACACCTCGTCCACGATGACGCCATGTGCCGACCCCGGGCCATCGCAGAACCGGAACGCCATCTGGCGGGCGTCGGCGAGCCCTTGCGTGCCGGTCGCGGCGTTCGCATTGCCGCTGTTGAAGACGATTGCCCGCTGCCGTCCGCCGGTCACCTGGAGGTGTTCGCGGGAGACGAGGACCGGGGCGGCCTTGACGAGGTTGGAAGTGAACGTCGCGGCCGACGTCGCTGGTCGGGTCGAGACGATCGCGCCAACGTCCGGACGTCCGCTGGCCTTGAGGCCGCACGTGCCTCCGCCCGCGAGGAAGCCGACGGGCGTGGTGCAGTCGCCCGCGATCGGGGTGAAGCCGTCCGCCATCGCGTGTTCCTTCTTGGGTGGTCGTGGGCGCATCCCCCGGAATCGGCGACAGGGACGCCCCGTGAGGCGCCCCTGTCAGTCGGGTTCGCGTGTAGGCGCGGGTGCGCGACTAGATGAAGAGGGGTGCGAGCACCAGGGTGATCGTGCTGAGCAGCTTGATCAGGACATGGAGCGACGGGCCGGCCGTGTCCTTGAAGGGATCGCCGACAGTGTCGCCGACGACCGCGGCGGCGTGCGCGAAGGAACCCTTCTTGAGGGCCTCGCCGGTCACGGGATCCTTCAACTGGCCCGACTCGATGTACTTCTTGGCGTTGTCCCACCCGCCCCCGCCGTTGTTCAGGACGGTCGCGAGGAGGATGCCGGCCATCGTGCCGACCATCAGGAAGGCGGCGGCGGCTTCCCACTTGAAGATCAAGCCGACCGCAACCGGCGCCACGACGGCGAGGACACCCGGGAGGACCATCTCCTTCAGGGCTGCCTGCGTTGAGATGTCGACGCACTGGCGGTAGTCGGGGCGCGAGGTGCCGGCCATGATCCCCGGGTCCTCGCGGAACTGGCGGCGCACTTCCTCGATCATCGTGCCGGCGGCCTTGCCGACCGCGCGGATCGCGAACGATGAGAACAGGAAGACGAGCGTCGCGCCGAGGAACCCGCCCACGAAGACCTCGACCTTCGCGATGTTGACGGAGACCTCGACAACCTTGTGACCGGCCTCCGCAAGGGCGACCCCGACCTCGTCAAGGAACGCCGAGAAGAGGAGGAAGGCCGCGAGCGCCGCCGATCCGATGGCATACCCCTTGGTAAGCGCCTTCGTGGTGTTGCCCACCGCGTCGAGGGCGTCGGTGTTGTGTCGCACCTCGTCGGGCTGATGGCTCATCTCGACGATGCCGCCCGCGTTGTCGGTGATCGGCCCGAAGGTGTCCATCGCGAGGATGTAGCCGGCACTCATGAGCATGCCCATGGTGGCGATCGCGGTGCCGTAGATGCCGGCGGAGGCGCTGTTCGGGCCGAGGCCGAGTTCCGGACCGGCAAGAATGCCGATGTGGTACGAGGCGAAGAGGGCGATCGAGATCGCGATCGCGGGGGCGGCCGTGTTCTCGAGGGCGATGGCGAAGCCCGCGATGATGTTCGTCGCGGGACCGGTCCGCGAGGCTTCCGCGATCAGCTGCACCGGGCGCCACGACCCGGCGGTGTAGTACTGCGTGATGTAGACGAAGACGACGCTGGTCAGGATGCCGACGAGCCCCGCCCAGAACAGGGTCGTGGTGCCGAACATCGCGACCGTCGCGATGTACATGCCGACGACCGAGAGGCCGGCGGTAACCCAGTAGCCCACGTCGAGGGCCTTCTGGGCGCTGCGTCCACCGTCGGTGTTTACGACGTTCCCGGTGCGGATCGCGAAGATCCCGACGATCGAGGCGATCAGGCCGAAGGCACGGACGATCAGGGGGAAGAAGATGTACGCGGGGTTCTTGGTAATCGAGTAGATGGTGACGCCGAGGATCATCGCGCCGATGTTCTCGGCGGCGGTCGATTCAAAGAGGTCGGCACCACGGCCAGCGCAGTCGCCGACGTTGTCGCCCACGAGGTCGGCGATGACCGCCGGGTTCCGTGGGTCGTCTTCGGGGATCCCCGCCTCGATCTTGCCGACGAGGTCGGCCCCGACATCGGCTGCCTTGGTGAAGATGCCCCCACCGAGCTGCGCGAAGAGGGCCACGAAGCTGGCGCCGAACCCGAACCCGACGATCATCGACGGCGCGTTCTTCAACGGGTCCGCGGACCCGTTCGCGACCTCGATCGCGCGGAATGCCTCGAAGAGGCCGTAGACGCCGAGGAGCGACAGGGCGACCACGAGCAAGCCCGACACCGCGCCACCGCGCAGGGCGATCGTCAGCGCGTCGCCAAGCGAGGTGCGCGCCGCCGCCGCCGTGCGTAGGTTCGCCTTGACGGCGATGAACATGCCGATCAGGCCGGCGAGGCCTGAGCAGATCGCGCCGATGACGAACGCGACACCGGTGTGCCACGCGAGGGAGAAGCCTTCTTCCCCGCCCTTCATAAACCCGAGCAGGGCAGAAATGCCGATCGCCCCGACGACGGCGAGCACCGTGATCGTGCGGTACTGGCGGTCGAGGAAGGCCACGGCCCCCTCATAAATGGTTCCAGCGATGTCACGCATGGACTCCGGGCCTTGGTCACGCCGGATTACGTCCCACGCGAGGTATGCCGCGACGACCACGGCGAGGACGCCGGACGCGGGCACGATCCACAATAGATCCACGATCTCTCCCCTAGGTTTGGGTGGTTCCCGGAGCTCAGATCGCAGCGATGGCGACGCGTGTCCGGTCCAGAGCGAGCGGCGCGGTCCGATAAACGTCCCGCTCAGACGCGCGACGAGTGTACCGGTCGAGGGCGCCATCGCTGGCACCACCCCCGCGAGCGAACGCCGGGCGCGCCGTCGTCCCGAACCGAAACGGCCTCGCGGGCTCGGCAGCGTCGTCGACCGCGGCGAGTTGCCGACGATCTCGACTCGCCAATGAATCGCCTATCCAACAATGGAGCCGAGGACGTCGAGGAAGCGATCCATCTCCGGCCCGGAACCGATGCTGATCCGGAGCGACCGGCCGAGCCGTGGTCGCGCGAAGTGGCGCACGAGGATCCGTTCCTCCTTCAAGCGAAGAGCGATGACCTCCGCGTCCGCGTTCTCCGGCGTCGCGAGGACGAAGTTCGCGGCCGAGGGCCACACGTGCCAGCCGAACCGGTTTCGCAGGGTGTCGGCGACGGCGTCCCGCCGGGTGACGGTGGCGCGGTTCACGGCGGCGTACTCGTCCCACGCGTCGAGGGCGGCGCATCCGGCGACCTGCGCAAGCCGGTCGACGTTGTAGCTGTCCTTGATCCGGTACAGGGCATCGACGACCTCGGCCGACCCGAACGCGTACCCGAGGCGCACGCCCGCGAGGCCGAACGCCTTCGACATCGTCCGCACGACGACCACGTTCGGGTAGCGGTCGATGAAGGCGAGCGCTGACACGCCGCCGAAATCCACGTAGGCCTCGTCGAATGCCACGACCCCGGTAACCCCGGCGGCGAGCCGTTCCAGGTCCGCCAGGGCGAACGCTGTTCCGCTCGGCGCATGCGGGGAAGCGACAAGGGTGAGGGGGGCATCGATCGCGATCAGGTCATCGACCGGAAGTTCCCACTGCGGTCCCATGGGCACCGGCACCGGCGCGGCGTTCTGGATCTGCGCAAGCGTCTCGTACAGGGAGTAGGAAGGGTCGGCATAGGCAATCCGGTCGCCCTCGCCGGCGCACGCGCGGATGAGGAGCGTCAGGATCTCGTCGGACCCGTTCCCGCAGATCGTGCGCGCGGATGGCACGCCATAGCGGGCCTCGAGCCGGGTGCGAAGGTCGGAACAGGCCGCGTCCGGGTACCGGCGCAGGTCAGACGTGGCCGCCGCGGCGACAGCGTGGAGGACCCCCGGCGCGACGAACCAGTTCTCGTTGGTGTTCAGCTTGATCCAGCCCTCGCCGTGCGGCTGTTCGCCCGGGACATACGGGTGCAACGAGGCGACCGACGGTCGGATGAGCGGCTGAGCGTTCGGTCGAATCATTAAGAAGCGGTCCCGCGAGGCGCGCGTGGAGTGTGCGATCGCGCACCTGCGGCGCGATTGTCCCAGAGCAGCGACGCGCGGCTCCGGGTTGCTCCACGGTTGCGACGGCGTCGCAAGCCAGCAGGAGGCGCACCCTCCCAGGTTCACGGTCACTTCCCAAGGGTGACGGCGCGGCGAATCGCCGCCTCGACAACGTGCGCGGCCGCCGCGCCGATCGCCGCGATGACCTGCGGGCTGACCGGCGGCACGCCCGGCGGCGCGGTCGAGAGCACGAACACGGCATCGCCGTCGAACGGGGTATGGACCGGGTCCAATGCCCGGGCGAACCCGTCGTGCGCCATGGCCGCGACGCGCGTCGCCGCATCGCGCCCGAGCGGCGCGTCGGTCGCCACGACGCCGATGGTCGTGTTTGAGAGGGGCGCGCCCTTCCCGCCGTCGGCGGCCTCCATCGCGTACCACGGGTTGGCGGGGGAGCCGTCAACCGACCGGATTGCGCCCGCGGCATTCACGACCATCACGGCGCCGACGACGTACCCGCCGAGGTCGGCGTGAAGGCGAGTCGAGGCCGTGGCCTGGCCGCCCGTACCCGGCGCGCCCACCGTGCCGAGCTTGGCGATCGTGCATCCGGTACCGGCGCCTGCCCGGCCTTCCGGCACGATCCTTGATCGCGCCTCGCACGCGGCGAAGCCGTCAAGGTCGCCGGGAAAGGCGTCGGGGTCGCCAGTCGCGCGGTCGAACACCACCGCGGCGGGCACGATCGGCACGACGCGACTGCCCGGCCCGGCCGGGAAGCCGTGGCCCCGGGCGGCGAGCCAGCGCATCGCGCCGTGCGCCGCCGCCAGGCCGAATGCGCTTCCCCCGGCGAGCATGACGGCATGGACGCGGTCAACCAGCATTCCCGGGGCGAGTAGGTCCGTCTCGCGCGTGCCGGGTGCGCCGCCCCGGATGTCGACGGCGGCGACCGCCCCCGACGTACAGAGGACGACGGTGCAACCGGTGGCGCGCCCGAGGTCGGTCCAGCAGCCGACCTCGATCCCGGCGACGTCAGTGATTGATCCCGCGCCCGACGTGCGTTGCGTCATCGCTCTCGTCCGAATCGCCTGCGACGGTCGACGATCCCGGGGCAGGCAACGATGCCAGCGAGCGCGCCCGGCGCAGTGGCGAGGCCACCCGGAGGGACGCCAGCGATCCCCGTGCCACTGCAGGCCCGGTGCCAGGTTGCATTCTTGTAACGATCTGGGTGCAGCACGGCGTTATACTCAGGCTCGTGACGGCGCGCCGACCGATATCCGCATTCTTCCCCTGCTTCAACGACGCGGGGACGATCGCGTCGATGGTGATGGAAGCCCTGGTCGTCCTGCGCGAACTCGCGCCGGAGTACGAGGTCGTCGTCGTCGAGAACGGCAGTACCGACTACGCGTGGGACGTCCTCGACGAGCTTGAGCGCCTGTACGGCGCGGACGGGGTCGATGGGCGGGACCGTGGTCGCGTCCGGATCATCCGCTTCGCGGAACCGCTCGACTACGGCGGCGCGCTCCGGGCGGGTTTTGCCGCGTGCCGACATGACCTCATCTTTTACACCGACGGTGACGGGCAGTACGACGTCCGCGAGCTGCGAAGCCTGCACGCGGCCCTGGAACGCGAGGAGGCCGCCGGGCGTCAGGTCGATGTCGTGATGGGCAACAAGATCACCCGGCGTGACCCCTTCCACCGTCGGCTCATCTCGTTCGCCTACCACCACTTGATGCGGTTCGTCTTCCGGTTCGACGTGCACGACGTCGACTGCGACTTCCGCCTGATCAAGCGCCACGTCTTCGACCGCATCGTCCTGACCCAGAACAGCGGGGCCATCGCCCTCGAGCTGATGACGAAGGTCCAGATGAACGGCTTCCGGACCGTCGAGGTGCCGGTCGACCACTTCCATCGCGCCTATGGCGTGTCGCAGTTCTTCCGGGTTGGCCGCCTCGTCCGGGTCGTGGTCAGTCTCGCGAAGTTGTGGTGGTGGCTGCGCGTGCAGGGTGGGTCAGGCGTGCCGTCGCCCCTGCCGACCCCGCTGCCGGTCGGCGCCCCCCGTCCTGCCGGACGGTAGGGTGCCGGTGCGGGTACCGCGCCGGGGCCGTCGCACGTTCACCCGACGATGACCGCCACCTCTCTTGCCTCTCCCGGGACCGTCGACCTCACGGGCGCCTACGAAGGCCGCCGGTGCATGATCGCTGGGGGGCTTGGGTTCATCGGCAGCAACCTCGCCATCCGCCTCGTCGATCTCGGCGCGCGCGTCCTGGTCGTCGACTCCCTCATTCCCGCGTACGGAGGGAACTTCTTCAACGTCGCGACCATCCGGGATCGCATCCACGTGAACGTCGCCGACGTGCGCGACCCGCACGCGATGCAATACCTCGTGCGCGGGCAGGACTACATCTTCAACCTCGCTGGCCAGATCGGGCACCTCGAGAGCATGGAGGCGCCGATCGACGACTTGCGCGTCAATACCGAGGGTCCGGTCAACGTGCTGGAGGCGTGCCGGCGCGCGAACCGGGACGCGCGGCTCCTCTATGCGAGCACGCGACAGGTCTACGGGCGCCCGCGGTACCTGCCGGTCGACGAGACGCACCCCCTGCAACCGATCGACTGCAATGCCGTCTCGAACCTGGCCGGCGAGCAGTACCACCGGGTCTACGCCGCGGCGCACGGCATCCGGTCCACGTGCTTGCGCCTGACCAATACCTATGGCCCGCGCCAGATGATGAAGGACGAAACCGGCCGGTACGCCTTCATCTCGTACTGGATCCGCCGCGTGATCGACAGTCTCCCGCTCCAGGTCATGGGCGGGACCCAAGGCCGGGATTACACCTACATCGACGATTGCGTCGAGGCGATGCTCCTGGCCGCCGCCACCGCGACGACCGAGAGCCCGACCTACAACCTCGGCGGCGAGCCGATGTCGCACCTTGCCCTCGCCGACCTCCTGATCGACGTTGCCGGCGGGGGTTCGATCGAGCTGACGGAACTGCCCGAGGAGCGGCGATCGATCGATCCGGGTGTCATTGCCCTCGACCACGCCCGGATCACGGCGGCCCTCGGGTGGCGCCCCGCGACCACGCTCCGCGATGGTCTCGCCGCGACCGTCGAGTACTACCGTCGCCACCGCGACCGCTACTGGAACGCGAGCGTCGTCGCCGCGCAACAGGCCGGCGTCCTGCAAGCTAGCTAGCCAGTGCGCCGGGAGACCGGTGCCGCCGCGCCACGGGCAAACCCGCCCGAGGGAGGGGACCCGACGATGCGCCCGATCGCCTTCAACCTGACCGGACCGGGCTACCAGGCCCGCCGCGGCGAGATCGACGCGGCCATTCGCGAGGTCCTTGACGCGAGCTGGTTCATCCTCGGCGCCCAAGGCGAGGCCTTCGAGCGAGAGTTCGCGGACTACGTCGGCGTGGCGCACGCCATCGGATGCAACTCCGGCTATGACGCCCTGGTCCTCGCCTTGCGCGCCCTCGGCATCGGTCCGGGCGACGAGGTCCTCACCGTCTCGCACACGGCCGTCGCCACCGCGGTCGCGATCTCGGCGACGGGCGCGACGCCGGTCTTCTGCGACATCGATCCCCGGACGTTCCTCATCGATCCTGAAGACGCCGCCCGGCGCATCACCGACCGGACGAGGGCAATCGTGCCGGTCCACCTGTACGGGCAGTCCGCCCCGATGGACGCGGTGATGGACCTTGCGCGCGTCCACGGCCTCAAGGTCGTCGAGGACTGCGCCCAGGCGCATGGCGCGCGGTGGGACGGGCGCATGACGGGAACGATTGGCGATGCCGCCGCCTTCAGTTTCTACCCGACGAAAAACCTTGGCGCGTTTGGCGACGGCGGTGCGGTCGTCACTGCCGACCCGGAGGTCGCCCGGTCGGTCTCGATGCTGCGGAACTACGGGTGGCAACCCGGGCGACGCTACGTCTCGGAGGTACGGGGCCTGAACTCGCGCCTCGACGAACTGCAGGCGGCCATCCTCCGAGTTCGCTTGCGCCACCTTGACGCCGGCAACGGGGCCCGGGCACGCCTGGCCGCCACGTACGACGCCGCCCTTGCCGGCGTGCCGGGCCTCGCGCTGCCGTCCCGTGACCCGCGATCGACGCACGTGTTCCACTTGTATGTGGTGCGCCACGCGGGTCGCGATCACATCGCCAGCGCCCTCGCGGCCGCCAAGATCGGGACGCAGGTGCACTACCCGGTGCCCGTCCACCGGCAACCGGCGTACCTTGACCACGGGTACGAGGAGGGTTCGCTGCCCGTGACCGAGCGGGCGAGCCGCGAAATCCTCTCGCTTCCCATGTACCCGGACCTTGCGGAAGGCGACGTCCTTGCGGTTGCGGACGCGGTCCGTCTCGCCGTTGGCGGATAGGTCTCGCGTGCGGTCCACGCGCGCGCCACGCCGTGGCGGCGGGGCGGGCAGGTACCCTGCGGTCGCCACGATGAACGGTGCGCCGACCCGTCCCCCGGTCGACCGGGAACGTGCCTTGCGCCAGGGGCAGGCCCACCGATGAACCTTTCCGAGTACGCGGCCATGTACCGCGTCGAGGACAGCCTCTGGTGGTACGTCGGCATGCGGCGCATCGTCGCGTCGCTCGTGGGCGAGCGGTTGCGTACCGCGCGCCGGGTCCTGGACGCCGGCTGCGGCACTGGTGGCACCCTCGCGTGGTGGCATCGGGTCGCGGTCGACCCGGATCGCGCCGAAGGGACGGGGATCGACCTCTCGCCCGAGGCGACGGGCCTTGCGGCGCGGCGGGGTCTCCCTCGCCTAGGACGCGCCTCGGTTTCCGCCCTCCCGTTCCCTGACGCGGCCTTCGACGGCGTCCTGAGCCTCGACGTGATCTACCACCTCGACGTCGCTGACGACCGGCGCGCCCTCGGGGAGATCGCCCGCGTCGTGCGTCCGGGAGGGTGGGCTTGCGTGCGCGTGCCGGCGTTCGACTCGCTTCGAAGTGCGCACGATGCGGCCGTTCATACCCGCCACAGGTATCGCTTGGGTGACCTCGCGGAACGGGTCGCCGGGGTAGGCCTTCACGTCGACCGGGCAACCTACGCCAATGCCCTCCTGTTCCCGGCGGCGGTTGCCTCCCGCTTACGCCGACGCAATGGCGCTCACGCCTCCTGGGGTGGAGCGACCGACGGGACGCCACATGCGTCCGACGTCCACCCGGCCTCCTCGGTCGTCCAAGCGGTCGGCACCATCGCGCTTGACCTGGAAGCCCGTCTGCTGCGCGTCATCGACGTGCCCTTCGGGTTGAGCGCCGTCGTCGTCGCGACCCGCCCCGGCGGCGCGTCCTGAGCGATGCCGGAGACCGGACGCGGCGGTAGCGAGGCGCACGTGCCCGCTGCTTCGACGATGCGCGTGCCTCGACCCGGCGTCGAGGACGCTGCGTCGTCTCGTCGCGTCGCCGCCGAGGAAGTCGTCGTCACCCCGGTTGGGGAAGATCCGGACCCGCCAGGCCAGGCTGGGCCGACTGGCCCGGTGGGTGGCGCGGGTTCGCGTCGCCGGCGTCCTCGCCGTGCGGACCTCACCGCAGTCTTGCGGTGGGCACGCGCGGTCGCCACCCACTGGCTCGTTCTCGACGGCCTCGCCGTGGCGCTCTTCTGGGTGATCATCCGCGCGATCATCGGACCCGCATTTGATGCGGGACGCATCGTCGTGGAAAACGACACCAAGGTCTTCTACTACCCGATCTTCACGATCATCGGCGAGGCGTGGCGCACCGGGAGATTGCCGCTGTGGTCGCCCGACCTCCTGACCGGCTATCCCCTGTTCGCCGACGGGGAGGCCGGCGTCCTCTACCCGATCCACCTCCTCTCCCTGCTGCTCTTGCCGGTTGACGAGGCGTTCGCCTGGCAGCGCCCGATCCGCTTCTTGCAGGGCGCGACGTTCATGTACGCGTTCGTGCGCACGCTTGGGGCGGGACGGACCGGCGCCATCGTCGGTGGCCTCGCCTTTGGGTTGAGCGGCTTCGTCGTCGCCCAGGCGCACCATGTCAACATCGCGACCGGCGCGACGTGGTTGCCGCTGGCCCTCTGCTTCGCCGAACTTGCCGTGCGACGCGCCGGTCGCGCCCGGTGGGCGTATGCCCTTCTCGCCGCCGTGCCGTTCGGCCTGCAGGGGCTGATCGTACACGTGCAAATACTGATCTTGTCCGCGGCCACGTTCATCGCATTTGTCGCGTTTCGCGTAGTCGTCGGCCCGGTCGGACCAGTGGCGTTCGGCGCGATCGACGGCAATCGCGTCGCCGCGCGGTTCCGTTCATGGGCGCGCATGGTCATCCTTGTCGCGTGGATCCCGGTTCGCCTCGTGCGGGAAGTCATCGTGCGCGCGGTGGTCGGGGTCGGGATCGCGGCCATCGCCGGTGGCATCGGTGCCGCGATCGCCTCAGTTCAGCTCGTGCCCCTCTTCGAGCTGGGGACCTACTCGTTTCGGGGTAGCGGCGTCGACTACATGTTCGCGACCGAGTACCAGTTGCCGGTCAGCCATTTCCTGAGCTTCCTGATGCCCGACGCGTTCATGTCGGCTTCGTGGCCAGAGGAAGCGCGGAGGTACTGGGGACTGTGGTCCCGCTGGGAGGCGTTCGGATACGTCGGGATCGGCACCCTGTGCGTCGCACCGTTCGGCCTCCTCTACGGTTCGTCGCGCACCCGGTGGTTCTTCGGGGCGCTCGTCGTGATCGCCCTCGCCTTGGCCGTCGGCGAACACTCCCCGTACGACGCGCACCACTTCCTGTCGAAGTTGCCTGGTTTCTCGGCGCTGCGCGCGCCGGGTCGCTTCGTCTTCCTCTCGACGCTTGGCCTCGCCGTCCTGGCGGCGCTCGGGGTGGATGCGCTCTGCCGCGAGTGGGTCCGGGACCCCGCGCGGGCGGCGGACGGCGGCTGGGCGGCGACCGGCCGACGCCTCGGGTTCACGCTCATCCTCGCCACCGCGCAAGTCGTGGCCGTTGCTGGACCCGGCGCCCTCGCGTACTTCGGGACGCATGTCGCCACCCGCAAGGACGAGGCGATGGCGTTCATCCAACGCCACTTCGTCGTAATGCGGGGGTTCGACACGCGCCTGACGGCCGAACAGCTCTACCAGTTCGCCCTGGCGTCGCTCGACCTCGCGCAACCGGAGGTCGCGCGCCAGGTCGCCCTCCTGGTCGGGTGCGTCCTGATCCTGACCTTTTGGGACCGTCTCCGCGCCGCCTCGTGGGTCTGGCAGGGGGCGTTCATTGCCCTCCTGGTGGTCGACCTGGGGATGGTCGCCCGCACATTTCACCCGACCCTCACGATCCGCGAGCTAGGCGACGCGGGTGGAGTCGGGAGGTTCCTGGCGTCGCAACCGGGGATGAACGTCGCGGGCGGCGCCTCGTTCCGGGCGTTCACGCAGAAGGGCACGCGCGACGAGCCGAACCGCCTCCTCCTGGCGGGCGTGAGCCAGGCGAATGGCTACTCCTCGCTCGAGCCCGACCGGCACACGCGGTACGTCGCGGCGGCGTGGTTCGCGCCCAATCGCCTCCTCGACCTGATGGGGGTGAGGTTTTTCGTCACGCCCGCGACCTTCCGTCCCTTGCCATCCTTCAATCTCACGTCCTACGACAATGACCGGCCAGTGTTCTCGAGTACGGCCCGCAACGGTGGCGCGCGCCAGGCGGTTCGGCTTGACGGAACCGTCGGGGACTCGGTTCGCGTCGTCACGACGATGCGATGGGCGGCGACTGTCGCCCAGGGGCAACCGGTCGGCCGGCTGACGGTCGTGAGCGCGGCGGGCGTCCGTCGCGACCTCACGTTGCAGGCCGGCATCCATACCGCCGCCTGGGACTGGGAGCGGCCCGAGCTCGCTGGCAAGGTCGCGCACATCATGCCGGCCCCGCCCCTGCATGCGCGGACCTGGCGCGAACTTGACGTGCGAAGCCGCCCGCCGGGGCAGACCTTCGCGGCGCACCTCTACTACGCCGAGTTTCCGCTGGGCGAACTCACGCCCATCGACCGGATCGAGGTCACGTTCATCCACCCGACGGCGCAACTCGAGGTCTTCGGCCTTGCGCTCTTCAACGACACGACGAAGGACCTTGAACAGGCGGACATCACGCGCAACGCGCGGTTCAAAAAGGTGTACTCCGACACGGAAGCCGTCCTGTTCGAGAACCCGGGTGCGCTGCCTCGCGCCTTCCTCGTCCCCACGGTCGTGGCGATGTCCGGCGCCGAGGAGATCCTGCAACGGATGGCGCGCGGCGACTGGGCGCCAGAACGGATGGCGATCCTCGAGATCGACCCGGATGCGTCCGACCAGGCTGATCCGGCCGGGCCTGCGGCTGTCGAGCGCCGCCTCGGCCCCACGGCCGGCGTCGGCGACGTGGCCGCGCCAGTGACGTACGACCTTGCGCGTCGCCGAAGCACGTCGGGCATCGGAACGGTCGATCTGACCCGCCTCGATCCCGAGACGGTGGTCCTCGACGTCGTTGCCACGCGCGCGGCGTTCCTCGTGCTTTCAGACCTGCATTACCCCGGATGGCAGGCTACGGTGGACGGGCGACCGGCGCCCATTCATCGGGCGAACTACCTGTTCCGCGGGATCGAGGTCCCTGGCGGGAGCCACCGGGTCGAGTTCGCGTATCGCCCACGATCGTTTCGGCTCGGCCTCGCGCTCACCCTCGCGGGCGTTGCCGCCATCGTGATCGGCCTGGCAGGGATCGGAACCGCGGCAGCGGTCGCCGCAGGACGTAAGCGTCGAACGTCTTCGCCCCGACGGCCGACCGTGGACCCGGCGGAGGCAGCATTTCCGGATCCCGGAGCGGAAGGCATGTCCAACCTCGCACCGGGCGAGGCAGGCGAGGCGCGTGCCTGACCTCGGAGACCTGACGCGTGAGATCGCGTTCCGCTGGCGAAGCCTCGCCCGCGCATCGGCGCCGGCATGGAAGCGGGTCGCCGGCACATGGGACGCGGTCGAGGGTCGACTTGACCCCAAGGGCCGGCGGCGCCTGCGTCGTCTGCGCTCGCGCCACGGCGAGACGATGGATCGGTGGCCAAGACTGCTGACCGCGGTCGAAATGCACGAGGCCGCCTACGTGCTGGACTCGCTCGAGGCCATCGGGTGCGCGCCGACGGGCACGTCCAGTCCATCGCTAGACGTGGGGAGCAAGAACGGGTCGAACCTTCCGGCCTTCGCCGCGTTCCGTCCCGGACCATGGGATCTCGTCGAGATTGACGCGCACCGGCGCTACCTGACCTTGGCGACACGACGGGCGCACGGGGAACGGGTTGCGCGCGCGTACCCCGGCTGCCGTTTCGTCTCGGGGGACGTCGCGGCCCTGCAGGGGCCGTACGACCTGGTCACCTGGATCCTTCCGTTCGTGGATCCGGGCCCCCACGCGGCCTGGGGGCTGCCCGCGCGCCTGTTCGATCCGGCGCGGCTCCTTTCGCGCGTGACGGACCTCGTCGAACCGGGCGGAACCCTCGTGGTGGTCAACCAGGGCGAGGTCGAACGTGACCTCCAGGGCGAACTGTTCGCCGCCGGAGGCATCGGCGCGGCCTCGCTCGGCCCGATCCGGACCGAACTCTCCCCGTTCCGGCGCACGAGGTACGCCTGGCGGTGGGATCGACCCATTACGGGCGTACACTCGACGTGACGCGAACCAGCGAAAGTTGGCACTTGCGTTCTAGAACAAATGTCCGGTATGCTCTCCCAACAGGAGGGCAAGAGCATGCCGTCGTTCGCTAGCGCCGTCGCCACCATCGAAGCCCCGGAGGCCGCGACGCGCACCCGCCGTGAGGACGTCGCCAAGATGCCAAGTCCCGCACCGTCAGGCGCACCCATCCAGGGTGGAGGGCTCCTCGAACGGTCCGAGAAGGCGACCGCCGAACGGCTCAAGGCGATCGACCTTGCGATCGGCCAAGCGGAGAAGCAGTTCGGCCGGGGCGCGATCATGCGCCTGGGCGACAACGCTGCCAAGATGCAGATCGAGGCGATTCCGACGGGCGCGCTCGCGCTCGACCTGGCCCTCGGCATCGGTGGCCTGCCCCGCGGGCGGATCGCCGAGATTTACGGTCCCGAGAGCTCGGGCAAGACGACGTTGGCCCTGCATGTGGTGGCGTCAGCCCAGCGGCACGGCGGCATCGCCGCGTACATCGATGTCGAGCACGCCCTCGAACCCGTCGATGCGCGCAACCGGTGCGGGGTCAACATCGACGACTTGCTCGTGAGCCAGCCGGACACGGGTGAGCAGGCGCTCGAGATCTGCGAGATGCTCGTGCGCAGCGGCGCGGTCGACGTGGTCGTGGTGGACTCGGTCGCCGCCCTCGTGCCGCGGGCGGAGATCGAGGGTGACATGGGGGATTCCCAACCGGGCCTCCAGGCGCGCCTGATGAGCCAGGCGATGCGCAAGTTGACGCCCGCGATCGCCAATAGCCGCACCCTCGTCATCTTTATCAACCAGATCCGCGAGAAGATCGGCGTCATGTTCGGGAGCCCCGAGACCACCCCCGGGGGCAAGGCGCTGAAGTTCTACGCGTCCGTGCGCTTGGACATCCGCCGGACTGACAACGTGAAGAACGGCACGGACATCGTCGGCATGCGGGCGAAGGTGACGGTGCGCAAGAACAAGGTGGCGCCACCGTTCCGCGTGTGCGAGTTCGACATCCTCTGGACTGAGGGAATCTCGCGGACGGGAGGCGTGCTTGACCTTGGGGTCGAGATGGGTCTCGTCAGGAAGGCGGGCGCCTACTTCAGCTACGGCGAGACCAAGCTCGGCCTCGGGCGTGAGAACGCGCGCGAGTTCCTGCGCCAGCATCCGGCTGTCGCTGACGAGATCGAAAATGCGATCCGTGCGACGGCGAAAGCCAACAAGGCGTCGGCCGCACCCGCACCGGTGCCCGCAGCCGAATAGCGCGATGAGAGCGTGGCACCGTGCCGGCCCTAGGCTCGGCACGGCGCCCCTCGCCTGAGTCGCGCGGACCCCCGATATACTCGGCGCGTGTTCGATATTGGTATTCCCGAGTTCGGCGTCATCGCGATCGTCGCGCTGGTCGTCCTCGGACCGGAGCGCCTGCCAGAGGTGATGCGCCAGGCCGGCAAGTGGTACCGGCAGGCGATGGTCTTGCGCTCGGACCTCATGTCGCAGGTCGCGGATGCCCAACGCACCTTCCGCGAGGAGATGGACGCGGTCGAGCGCGCGGCGGCGGTGGACCTCACCGAGGTGGCGGTCCCGGATTCGGCCCTCCCACCCCCGCCGTTTCGTCAGGTACCCGCCTGGCGGCGCCAACCCGACAAGGCGCACGAGGCGGGGCCATTCCTTCTGGCGGCGTGGTATCGGGATCTCACGCCCGACATCGAGATTCCGGCCCTTGCGACTTCGTCACGTTCGCCCTTCGGACTGGTGCCAGTCCTCGGTGATCCGCTCCTCGGAAATGCCTACGTGACCTCGACGCGGGCGTTGACCGCCCGCGTCCATCCATTCGACGATCCCACCGACGCGCTCACCGAGGCGCGGCGAGTGGCGCTCCGGGCGCCTGCCCCGTTTGACCGGCTGGTAGCGACGCCGACGATGGTCGTTCCGCAAGTTCCCGCCCCGGAGATCCAGGGCGAGAGCGATGCCGAGCGTCTAGCGCGAGAGGGCACGATCATCACGCTCTTCGAGGCTGGTTTCCACACCAAGGAAACGGCGTCGGGCGCGCTCGACTTGTCCCTCGCCGAGTTCGAGCGACGTTTGGCAACGAGGCGCCCGGCTGCTCCCGTGGCCGTGGCAGTCGCCTAGTCCCGCCGCGTCATCCGCGCCCCCATCTTGGGGCGGAGCGGGTCCTACAGGTGGGCAACCACCTGTGCCATCAAGTCACCCGCCTCGGTGGGATTGATCGCGACATGCGCACCGGCGGCGCGCAAGGCATCCATCTTGGCCCCGGCGGTCCCGCTTGACCCGGAGATGATCGCCCCTGCATGGCCCATCTTCCGCCCGGCCGGTGCGGTCACTCCGGCGATGTAGGCGACGACCGGCTTGGTCATCTCGTGCCGGATGAAGTCCGCTGCCTTTTCCTCTTCCGAGCCGCCGATCTCGCCGATCAGCATTACGGCCTTGGTCTCCGGGTCGCGCTGGAACGCCTCGAGGCAGTCGATGAAGGTCGTGCCGGGGACAGGGTCGCCGCCGATGCCGACGCACGTCGTCTGGCCAATGCCCTTCTGCGTGAGTTCGTAGAGGGCCTGGTAGGTCAGCGTTCCGGACCGCGAAACGATGCCGACTGGGCCCCCCGGGGTGGCAATCTCACCCGCGGTGATGCCGATGTTGCACTTGCCGGGACTGATGACACCAGGGCAGTTCGGACCAAGAAGGCGCGTGTTCGGGAACTCGCGCTGCAGGCGACTGAAGAACCTGGCCTCGTCCTTTGCCGGCACTCCTTCGGTGATTACGACGACGAACTCGATTCCGGCCTCAGCCGCTTCCATGACCGCGCCCTCCACTCCGGGCGCCGGTACGAAGATGCAGGAAGCGGTCGCACCTGTCGCGGCGCGCGCTTCGGCGACGTTCGCGAAGACGGGGATGCCTTCCACGTCCGTGCCGGCGCGCTTGGGGTTCGTGCCTGCGACGACCTGCGTACCGTAAGCGCGATTGCGGAGGCCGTAAAAGCGTCCGGCGCTACCAGTGAGTCCTTGATAGACGACGCGTGTTGATTCGTCGACGAAAATGCTCATCGTGCGTGGTCCTCGGTCGAAGGGTCCGCCGAACGCGCGTACTCGACGGCGGTGCGAGCGGCCTCGACCATGGTTGGCCGGGAGACGAGGCGGTCGGACTCGTGTGCCTTCAGGATCGCCCGGCCTTCAGTGGCGTTCGTGCCGTCGAGACGGACGACGATTGGCGAGGAGATCGTGACGCGTCCGAGTGCCGTGACGATGCCGTTGGCGACTTCCTCGCCCCGCGTGATTCCTCCGAAAATGTTGATGAAAATCGACCGGACCTTGGGGTCGGCGTTGACGACTTCAAGTGCGTTCGCCATGACCGCGGCACTCGCACCGCCACCGATGTCCAGGAAGTTCGCGGGGGACCCGCCGACTTGGTTGACGACGTCGAGCGTGCTCATCGCGAGGCCTGCGCCATTCGCGATGATGCCCACGGTGCCGTCAAGGCCGACGTACTGGAGGCCCCGTTCTCGCGCCATCTGTTCGCGCGGGTCCGCGGACTCGGTCCCGTCGAACTCGTCCCATTCGGGGTGGCGATAACTGGCGTTCCCGTCGAGGGTGACTTTCGCGTCCAGGGCGTGAACCTGCCCGGAGGGCGTGAGGATCAGCGGGTTGATCTCGACAAGGTCCGCGTCGCCTTCGACGAAGCAGCGGTAGAGCTTGACGAGGATCTCGGCGGCGCCTGCGACCGCCTCCTCGTCGATGTGCGCGTCACGGATGATCTGGAGGGCGTCTTCGTGTGAGAGGCCCATTGCAGGATCCACGTGTCGGCGCACGATCGCATCCGGGTCCTCGGCGGCAACCTGTTCGATGTCGACGCCACCACGGGCGGACACCATTGCAAGGTGTTTGCGGGCGCCGCGATCAAGCGTGAAGGAGGCGTAGTACTCCTTCGCGATGTCGGAGGCGCGTTCCACCCACACCCGGTGGACGACGTGCCCCCGGATGTCCATGCCAAGGATGTTCCCGGCGTGGTGGCGCACCTCGTCGAGGTTGGCTGCGAGCTTGATGCCGCCGGCCTTGCCTCGGCCGCCAACCTGCACCTGCGCCTTGATGACGACGGGAAAGCCTGCCAGTCCGGCCTGGACGACGGCCTCGTCAACGGTCGTCGCGACGCCTCCGGGCGAGATGGGGATCCCGAAACGTGCGAAGTACTGCTTGCCTTGGTATTCGAATAGGTCCACGATTGGCTCCGGCGCGGCGAACCCGCGCGGCGGTTACAGGTGGTCGGCGAGGCTCGCCGCGACCGCGTCCATGAACGCCCAGGTATCGACACCCTTCGGGTCCGGCGACGTGGTCAGCGCAAGGAGGTCGCGCGTCATCGTCCCGCCCTCGATCGTGTCGATGACCGACTTTTCCAGGGCTTGCGCGAAGGCCACCACGTCTGGCGTTCCGTCGAGAAGCCCCCGGCGCGCGACCGCCCCGGTCCACGCGAAGATCGAGGCGACGGAGTTCGTCGAGGTCTCCTCACCGCGTTCGTGCCGGCGGAAATGGCGCGTGACCGTGCCATGCGCCGCCTCGTACTCGTACTTGCCGTCCGGGTTCACGAGGACGGACGTCATTAGGCCAAGTGACCCGAATCCGGCGGCGACCATGTCCGAAAGGACGTCACCGTCGTAGTTCATGCAGGCCCAGAGGTGTCCCCCGGGGTTCTTCATGACCTGCGCGACCGCGTCGTCGATCAGGAAGTACGAGTACGTGATACCCGCGGAGGCCATCGCGTCAGCGCGTACCTTCGCTTCCTCGGCAAACAGGTCGCGGAACCGCGCGTGGTACGTCTTCGAGATCGTGTCCTTGGTGTTGAACCAGATGTCGCACCGTTCGCCGATCGCATAAGTGAAGCACGCCTGTGCAAAGCTGCGGATGGAGGCGTCGGTATTGAACATCGCCATCGTGACGCCCGTCGGCGCTCCGCCGGAAAACGTGTTCACGACCTGGGTCACCGGCGGTGAACCGTCTGCCGGTCGAAAGGTCAATTCAACCGAACCCGGACGATCTACCAGGATTTCCTTGTCGCGATAGATGTCGCCAAAGGCGTGGCGCGCGATCGTGATCGGACGCTTCCACGCCTTTACCGCCGCCGGGATGTTGGTCAGCGTAATCGGCTTGCGGAAGACGGTCCCGTCCATGATCGACCGGATCGTGCCGTTCGGCGATGGCCACTGGCGCTTCAGTCCAAACTCGGTCACCCGGTCGTCGTTCGGGGTGATCGTCGCGCACTTGACAGCGACCCCGTGCCTCAAAGTGGCATGGGCGGAATCGAAGGTCACCCGGTCATCGGTCTCGTCCCGGTGCATGACCGACAGGTCGTAATACTCAAGGTCGATGTCGAGGTACGGCAGGATCAACTGGTCCTTGATCCGGGCCCAGATGACGCGGGTCATCTCGTCGCCGTCCATTTCGACGATCGGGGTCTTGACGCGGATCTTGGTCACGGGGTCCCCCTCCAGTGCATGCGCGATCAAGCGCTGGCCGGGAGTGTACGAGATGACCCGTTTCCGGACGCCGAGGGAACGGTGGCGGCACCCCCTCGCCGCTATTCTTGGGGGACCTTGTCGCAGGCCCCTCGACGCGTTCTCGCGACGGCGGACGGGAGGCGCCAGAAGGGGTCCGGAGCATCGTCCCATGACCGAACGCACCCCTTCCGCCCCGGTGCGGGTCCGCCTTGCGCCTTCACCGACCGGCTTCGTCCATATCGGGAACGTCCTGGTCGCCCTCGTCGATGCCGCGATCGCACGGCAGACCGGCGGGCGGTTCGTGATTCGGATCGAGGACACGGACCAGAGGCGATTTGTCGAGGGTGCCGAGGACCTGATCTATACGAGCCTGCGGTGGCTCGGGATCGAGTGGGACGAGGGGCCGGATCGCGGGGGCCCGTACGCGCCGTACCGGCAATCCGAACGCCTCCCGTTGTACCGGGAGCATGCCGAACGGCTTGTCGCGCAGGGCGACGCGTATCGATGCTGGTGTTCGCCAGATCGCCTGGAGCGCATGCGCCAGGCGCAGCAGGCCGCGAAGCAGCCTCCGAAATACGATCGTCGCTGCCTCGGCCTCACCGAGGACGAGCGCCGGAACCTCGACGGCTACACGAGCAATTCGGTCGTGCGCGTACGCATGCTCGACACTGGCACGACGGCTTTCACCGATCCGATCAGGGGCACCGTCGCCTTTGAGAACTCGCTTCTGGACGACCGGGTCCTCCTGAAGTCGGATGGTTTCCCGACCTACAACCTGGCCGTCGTCGTCGATGACCACGTGATGGGCATCACGCACGTCGTCCGGGGCGAGGAATGGCTGCCAAGCACGCCAGCACACCTGCGCGTCTATGACGCGCTCGGTTGGGAACCGCCGGCCATCGCGCACACGCCCCTCCTCCTGAACGCGGACCGGGGCAAGATCAGCAAGCGCCGCCACCCGTGGGCCAACATGCAGTGGTTCCGGGACGAGGGCTTCCTGCCGGAGGCGGTACTCAACTACCTCGGCAACCTGATCGCGTTCGTGCCGGACCCGGAGAACGCGACGCCGGGTGTCGCGCGCGAGCTGTTCGGGTTCGAGGATCTCGTCGCGCACTTTGACCTTGGGGCGATCGGTCCCTCGGGCAAGGTCGTCGACCTAGACCGCCTCGACTGGCTCAACGGGCAATACGTTCGCCGCCTGTCCCTCGAGGACCTCGCGACGCGTGTCACCCCGTACATGGCAGCCGCGGGATTCGAAGTCGGTTCGCTCCCGACCTTTCGGTCGGCCCTCGCCTTGGAACAGGAGCGGATCAAGCGCTTGCGTGAGGCACCGGAGGCACTCGCTTTCTTCTTCCGGGACGAGGAGTACGCGTCGACGACGCTGGTGCCCAGAGGCCTCTCGTCCGCGCAAGCGCTCGACCTCCTGGTTGGGGCGACCGACGTTTGCCTGGCCGCCGCCGGGGCCAACGAGTGGACGGTCGCTGGCCTGGAAGAGCGGTTCCGGGCGCATGCGGAGTCGCTCGGTCTCGTGACGGGCAAGTTGCGAGGCCAGCTGTTCGGGGTGATCCGAGTCGCCGCGACCGGTCGGACGGCGACGCCGCCCCTCTTCGACACGCTCGCAGTGCTTGGCCCGGAGGTCGTCGCGCGGCGCCTGGCCACCGCGCGTGCCATTCTCGAGGACAGCATCCTGGTTGCGGTCCAGTGAGTGCCTTCCCGTTCATCCCGGGCATCGATGAGAGCCGCGGCTAGAATCCGCTTCGTGGAAGAGGGTCGCGACGTGGGCTCGGAAGCGGCCGTGCTTCGCTTGGACGACGCCGCGGTGGCCGCGGCGTCGGCGTGCCTGGATGCGCACGCTGCGGGCAGACGGGTGCCACGCCTGTTCGTCCTCTCCGCGCCTTCGGGTACCGGCAAGGACGCGGTGCTCGGCCGCCTTCGCCTCCAGGTCAGTCGGCTGCACGTCGCCGTCGCCGCGACGACTCGCGCCCCGCGGAAGTCCGAGGTGGACGGGGTGCACTACCACTTCGTTTCCGACGCGGAGTTCGTACGGTTGCGGAGGGACGGGGAACTCCTGGAGCACGCGACCTACGCGGGACGGTGGTATGGCACGCCGGCCGCACCCGTGCGCGAGGCGCTTTCGCGAGGCGAGGACGTCCTCCTGAAGATTGAGGTGCGAGGCGCAGCCTCGGTTCGCGAGACGCATCCCGACGTCGTGATGATCTTCCTCGCGCCTGCAGGTATCGATGACCTGAAGGACCGGCTCGAGCGCGCCGCCGCCGAGCGTGGCGCCCTCGACCCGGACGACATTGCCCGCCGACTGGATGAGGCACGGCGGGAGATTGCCTGCATTCCCGATTACGACTACCTCGTCGTCAACCACCTCGGGCGCCTCGACGAGGCCGTGCGGCGCATCGCCGCGATCATCGAGGCCGAACGCGCGCGCGTCGCGCCCCGCCCCGCGCTCGCGTAGGCGCTCTCGTCCCGATTGCCGGAGGCACCCAGCATGGCGGTCCGTCCCATCATCACCGATCCTGGAGCGCCCGAGGTCCGCGCCAAGGCGAAGCGCGTCTCGCGAATCGACGAGACCATCCGCACGATCCTCGACGACATGGTCGACACGATGCGCGCCGCTCCCGGCGTCGGCCTCGCGGCGCCCCAGATCGGGATCCCCCTGCGCTTGATCGTGATCGAGTACGAGGGGCGCCTCTTCCGGCTGGTCAATCCGGAGATCTCGAAGGCGACGGGCTCCGAGACCGATGAGGAAGGCTGCCTATCCGTCCCCAACTGGCAGGGACCAGTCACGCGCGCGACCAGCTTGATCGTGAAGGGGCGCGACCGCGACGGCCGGGAGGTGCGCGTGAAGGTGGAGGACTGGCTCGCGCGCATCTTCCAACACGAGTGCGACCACCTTGACGGAACCCTGTTCGTGGATCGGGTGGTCGACCGGTCGGCGCTGCACTGGGTCGACCCGAACGAGGACGCCGGGGACGCGGCAGAAGGCAAGCGCCGACGCCGGCGGGCGGCGGCGATTGCCGTGGCACCCGGCGAGTGACCGGTCGTCCGGGAGGGTTCGGCGCCACCCGGGGGACTCGCCTGCGCGCGGCCTTCTTCGGCACGCCCGACTTCGCCGCGACGGTCCTCAAGGCGCTCCTTTCGGATGCATCGCCGGTGGAAGTCGTCCTCGTGGTCACGCAACCGGATCGTCCTGCAGGCCGGTCCCTGGCCCTGCAACCCCCGCCGGTCAAGTCGCTGGCATCCCTGCATCATTTGCCGGTAAGGCAACCCGTGTCCGTGCGCCGACCGGCGACGATCGAGGCCATCGCCGCTGCGGGTGCCGAGGTGGCGATCGTGGTCGCGTACGGCCGGATCCTCCCGATTGCGCTCCTCGATGCCTTCCCGCACGGGTGCCTGAACGTCCACGCGTCGCTGCTCCCTCGTTGGCGAGGTGCGTGGCCAATCGGCGCGGCGATCCGCGCAGGCGATGCCCAGACCGGCGTGACGATCATGCGATTGGACGCCGGCATGGACACTGGTCCGATCCTTGCGTCCCGCGCCGTGCCACTTGCGCCTGACGCCTCGACGGAGGGCATGACGGGGCTCATGGCGGCGACCGGCGCGTCACTCCTGCTCGACGTGTTGCCCGGCTACCTGCAGGGAAGTGTGGTGCCCGTGCCGCAACCCGACCATGGTGCGACGTGGTGCAAGCAAGTCACCAAGGCTGATGGCGCGATTGACTGGACGGCACCGGCAGTTGAGGTGGAGCGCCACGTCCGGGCGATGGACGACTGGCCGGGTGCATGGACCCTTTGGGGAGGGCGTCGCCTCGTCGTGCGTCGCGCCGAGGTCAGCGGGGAGGCCTCCACCGGGTGCGAGGCCGACCTCTCGCCGGGCACGGTCGTCGTGTCGGGAAAGCAGGTCACGGTCGCGACGGGCGAGGGCCGTCTCGCGCTGCAGATGGTTCAGTTGGAAGGTCGTGCCATGGTCGACGCCACCGCGTTCGCGCGGGGGCAGCGGTCATTCGCGGGCGCCATCCTCGGCCGGTAGGCGTACGAGCCTCCCCAACGGTGGCTGCGCGCGCCGGAAATCGCCCCCCTTCCCGCTGGGGTGGCAGAGGGGGGCGATCAGGAGCGCCGCTAGGCGCGCCCCTCCACCTCGATCAACCGCTCGCGCAGGAGGTTGAGGGCGTTCAGGACCGCGCGCGTGCGAATGATCCGCGGCGCCGTCGTGTCCATCCGGTACCCCCTCGCGATTTCATTCCCCGACGCGTCAACCAGGACGGTATGCACGTGGCGACCGGGCGACGCGTTCGGGCGTGGCGCGATGTCGGCCGCCTGCCCTAGCCCGAAGTCGGCACCAAACTCCGCCACGACGCGACGCGCGAGGACCGACGCGCGGTCATGCGCAGCGCTGCGCGTGTCATCAAGGCCGACACGCTCGGGGCGCGCCGCGCTCACGATGCCTCCCGCGAACTGCTCGTGGCCTGCCTCCTGAAGATCGGACGAGATCAGGCCGCCCGTGAACTCCTCGCCGACGGCGACCGCCTGCCCGGTACGCGCCAGGCGCGCGGTCGTGACCCCGGCGAGGGTCTCGCCATCGACGCCGTAGATCGCCTCCCCGAGGACCGACCGTACGTCCGGCTCCATCCCGTCCAGGAGGGTCGCCGCGGCCTCGACCGTGGTGGCCTTCGCGCTCGTCCGTACGTGAACGCCGTCGTTCTTCGCGTAGGTCGCAATGGTGGGGTTCTCCGAGGCGAGAAGAGATCGCAACAACTCCTCGACCCCCGACTCGCCGATGCCGATGACCTTGTACGTCCGCGTGAGGATGACCGCCTGCCCCGCATGGGTCCGCAGGCGGGGTACCGCCTCGTGCTCCCACATGCGGAACATCTCGCCGGGCACGCCCGGCATCGCGACGATGAACTTGCCGTCCCGTTCGACGAACCACCCGGGGGCGGTACCTACCGGGTTGCTGAGGGTTTGCGCCGAAGGGATGCGTGTCGCCTGCTTGACGTTTCGTTCCGGCATCTCGATCCCGCGCCGCTGGAAGAACCGTCGAAGATCGGCCTCGAGCTCCGGAATGACGTGCATTTCCTCGCCGAGGAGGCCGGCGATGGCCTCGCGCGTCAGGTCATCCTCTGTCGGACCGACCCCGCCGGTAATCACGATCAGGTCAGACCGCGACCATGCCCGGCGCAAGTGGTCGGTGAGGCGGCCGAGGTTGTCGCCGACTTGCGAGACGTAATAGCAGTCGATGCCAAGCGTGGACAGTTCCTGCGCAAGCCAAGCCGCGTTGGTGTCGGTGATGTGGCCGAGCAGGAGTTCCGTGCCAACCGAGACGATTTCCCCGCGCATGTCAGCGATCCTCTGGCCGGGTGACACGCGATGACGACGGGCGCGGGCAACGCGCGCGCGACAGGGGCCCGGAGAGACCACGATACGGCACTGCGCGGGGAGGACCGGAAGGCCTCGCCGACGCTCGGCCTCGCGACGATGACCGTGCATGACATCGGGCGCGCGGTCGGGTGCGTGCCAGCTCCGTGGCGTCGGGTCGCCGGGGCCTGGATCGGCGATCTCGCGTACCGCCTTGCGGAAAGCCGCCGGAAGGCAACGGTCGCGACGATGAGGGTCGTCGCACGCGAGACAGGTCGTGACGACCCGATGGGCCTGGCCCGGGCGAGTTGGCGCGCCTATGGGGCGACGCTTGCCGAGGCGCTGCCGCTCGTCATGTCCCCCGACCAACCCTGGGGCCATCTCGTCGGCGAGGTGAGCGGGTGGAACCACCTTGAGGACGCCCTCGCCGCGGGGCGCGGCGCCGTCATCGTCGGCCTTCACCAGGGGAACTGGGAGGTCGGGGCGACGATGATTGCCGCCCGTGTCCCGCTCGCGGCCGTCGTCGATCCCGTCGGTCCACCGGCCATCGATGCGGTCGTCCAGGCATCGCGCCGGGCGCGGGGGATCCGGACGATCCCAGTCGAGAGGGGAGCGCGCGGTGCCCTCGAAGCGCTTCGCCAAGGGCTAGCCGTCGCGATCCTCGTCGACCGGCCGGTCGAGGCCGGACCCGGCACCGCGACCGTGCCCTTTCTTGGCGTCCGGGCGACGCTTCCGACCGGGGCGATCCGCCTCGCGCGGCGAACTGGGGCGCCGCTCGTTCCCGTGGTCTCGTGGCGCCGCAGTGACGGCCTCCTTGGCTTTGCCGCGTGCGACCCGATCCACATCCGCGATCTGGACACCGACGTCGCCCTACTCGGGACGGTGATCGGCGCGCTCGAGCCGTCGGTACGCCTCTGGCCGGACGGATGGTTCATGTTTCGGGAGATGTGGACGGCGCCCGCGACGGGCCATGAGGGCGGAACGCAGGTGCCACCGATATCCCCCGCACCATCTGGCAGGGACGCTCGCGGACCTGGACCCGGCCGGCGGGATGTCACCGTTCCGAGTCGCGATCTGACGGCGCGGGGGCTAGCGGCGTGGAACGGTCTTGCAGCGGCCACGGCGATGAGGGTGGGGGCGTCAATCGTGCCTCGTCTCCCGGAAGGGATGGCCCGTTCACTCGCCAGTGGCGCGGGCCAGGCGATCGCGGCCCTTGCGACGGATCGCCGTGCCGTCATGGAGGCCAACCTGGCGGAGGTCATCGGAACCCGATCGGACGATGCCGGAGTGCGCGCCGCC
>CAMBEO010000013.1 GCA_945865725.1 Thermoflexus hugenholtzii JAD2
GACGATCGTTGCCCGCTGCTCGGCGATTGTCGCCCGGAGCTCAACAACCAGTGCCTGCAAGGTGGCGACCACGGATGGCATCACTCAACAGAACGTGCACCGGAACCCACCCGGCACCCTTACCCCGCCATGACCCCGTGAACGGTTACCTCGAACATGCCGACGCTCCTGGTGCCCCTCGGCCAGCGGCCAACGCTTCATCAGACGCCGTGGGACACCTTCGAAACGCCGCGCACGCATGCAAGTTTCACGTGTCGCGCAGCCCCGATCCGGCGACCGCATTCGGTTGTCATCGCGACACTACGTAGGCGAAGCGAGCGGGGAGCCCGCGGTCCCGGTCGTCGCTCACTCGCACGCCCGATGGCTGCCGGGGTGATCGCCGACGCCCGCGGGTGGTCTACGACTTCGGTCTCGTCGGCCATTGGCTCGAACACCAGAGCGAGTGACACCCAGTCGCGGGTGCGGGGGGCTACATCCCGGACCCGGCGTGCTTGAACCCGAGCGGGAGCGCAGTTACCAGCCTCGCGCGAGGTCTGCGATGCCTGGCTGCCAACGACCGCGCCGGAACAGCCACAGGAGGCTGGTCGCCACGTCGAACGGCACGCCGTCGGGACACGCCGCCGCGGTCATCCGCCACAAGGATGCGGCTGATTCGTCGTCGGGCTCGTCGTCGACGTGCGATCCCAGAGGTTCCGGAGTTTCGCGCACCGCGTCCGGCGACCACCGCGCGGCGCCGACCAGCATCGCGCACAGGCGCACGAAGGCCTGGACCACGCGGCCGTCGAGGGTCCCGTTGCTCTGGCGGAACTCGACGGTGTCCTTGTCAGGCGTACCGACGTTGGTGAGGTTCAGTGCGGCGCGGCGGGGGGCGCCTGGCTTCCCCAGCGACTGCGCGAGTTCCTCGATCGTCCCGTAATGCGTCCCGAGGGGCTGTTCCAGAGGGCGCGAGTGGCGGTAGAAGAACGGGCGCCCCCGATGTCGCCCGCCCTCGGCGCTCGCCATCCGAAAGAGGACATCCTCGAAACATGCGTTCGCGAGCACGGCAAGGCGCGTGACACGTCGCACGAAGCGGTGCGCTCCCGAGAGATCTGCCTCGGCGCCAGACACGTCATCTCGGAGCGCGCTCGCCCCGAAATGCACGTGGAACCCGCATTGGCCGCTCATTTCGGCACCGCACGCCCTCAGAACTTCGAGGACCGTGGCGACTTGCGCCCATGCCTCAGGAGAGTCGACGAACGGTGGTGAGACCACCTCGCCTCCAATCGCGATGGCGCTGGTCTCGGGATCCGAATCGCCGTCGTGGCGAAAGACGGTCGTCACCGAAGAGTCGTGCTCAACGGACCATTTCCCGGGCATGCGAGGTGAGTGGTAGGCCGCCGGTTCGGGAGACGAGACGAGCCCGCGGGCATGCAGTTCCGAGGCGACCCACCCCGCGTCGGCGGAGGCAAACTCGAACTCGAGCCCGAAGGTCCACGCGCCCGTTTCAGCCGATCGCCCCGGCCAGAGGTCGAAGACGCGGGTCAATGACGCGACGGTCAGACCCGGGCCTTGGAGATCGAGCCTGCGCTCGACCAGGCGCGCGTCGCGCGGCAGGATTGCCCATGCGGGGCCTGCAGCGGGCGCATGAACGGAGGTGCGTGACGTTGAGGCGTCAGACGCCTCCTCGGTGCCAGACGCGGTCGGCATGCTCGTTCTCCGCTGGCTAGCGTACCAGCCGCTCGCTCGGCTACCGTCAGCGATGACGATGAAGAAACGCCTCCGTTACCTGGTCCTCCACGGGCCGAACCTGAACCTCCTGGGTACTCGCGAACCGGACGTCTACGGCCGGGTCACCCTTGACGACATCAACAAGTCGCTCAAGCGTCTCGCGGACGAACTCGCGATCGACGTCGATTGCCATCAGTCCAATCACGAGGGAACCTTGCTCGACTTGATGCAGGGCGCCGCTGGAGTGGTGGATGGGTGCGTCATCAACGCGGGCGCTTACACGCACACGAGCATCGCGCTGCACGACTGCATAAAGGCGATGCCCTATCCCGTCGTCGAGGTCCACTTGTCCAACATCCACGCGCGTGAGGCGTTCCGGCACGTCTCGCGCCTTGGGCCGGCGGTGCGCGCGTCGATCGCTGGTCTCGGTTGGCGCAGTTACACGGCCGCCCTGCGCGCGCTCGTCGAGCAGGTACGGGAGTAGGCGTAACGCGACGGCGGTGGAGGACAGCTGACGGCCTAGACGTCGTCGCGGGGTGGGTGACGTTCCGCAAGGACGCGCGCGAGGTCGGGAGGCATCCACCCCTCGGGCTTGAGCCACTTGCCGTCGTCGCGACGCTTGCCCCCAACCTTTGCCATGTTCGTCCGGTGCACCTCGTCGAAGAACGGCTCGAGGTCGATGCCGAGCGAGACCGCTGCGCCGTAGGTCACGTAGAGAAGGTCGCAAAGGGCGTCGATCATCTCGACGACGTCACCCGCGCGCGCAGCGACTGCAAATTCCGCCGCTTCCTCCTCGATGAGGCGAATGCGCAGTTCCGCGGGAAAGGCCTTCGGGTCGGGATCGCGGGGCGCACCCAGGCCGAAGGCCTCATGGAACTCGCGGACCTGTGTTTGCGCGCCGTTCATGGCTGAACCTCCTCGCCGTCGTGACGGCGGACCGTCAGGGGTACCATGGCTGACGACCGCCACGACCCGTCATTGGGGTTCGTCCCGCCGTGGCAGCAGAGACGGGCACGTCCGCCCGAAGGAACCGCCAGCATGACCGCCACGCCGTCCCGCGCCCTCGCGAACCTCGACGGCCTCTTCAGCAAGCTTGCTTCGCCCCTGCCTCCAGTCCAGTTCACCGGTGCCACCGGCGCGCGCTACAACATGGGTGCCGGGCAGCCTGACCCCGACTCGCTCCCAAAGATGGAGCTCATCGAGACGCTCGAGGGCATCTTCTCCGGGCCTGAGGGCAACGCCGCGCTGATGTACGGCGACGCCGCCGGCTTCCTCGGACTGCGCGAGGTGCTCGCCGCGAAGTTGAAGCGATGGGAAGGCATCGATGTCCCCGCGTCCGAGTTGCTGATCGTCAATGGGTCGAACCACGGCCTCGCGATCGTCGCCCAGGCGTTCCTGAACGTCGGGGACACCGCGATTTGCGAGGCGCCAACCTTCATGGGCGGCCTTCGGCCCTTGCGTCAGCTGCAGGCGCGGACGCACGGCATCCCCCTCGACGAGGATGGCATGCGGATCGACCTCCTCGAGGCGAAGCTCGTGGAGCTGCGCGCGGCGGGCACACCCGCCAAGCTGGTCTACACGATCCCGAACTTCCATAACCCCGCCGGGGTCAACCTCTCTCTCGCGCGGCGCCGGCGCCTCGCCGAACTGGCAGACATCCACGACTTCGTCATCCTCGAGGACGACGCGTACGGGGAGTTGCGCTTCGAGGGCGACCACCTCCCGGCCGTCTATACCTTCGCGACGCCCGGCAGGGTCGTGCGTTCCGCCACGTTTTCCAAGATCCTTTCGGCAGGGATGCGCGTCGGCTACCTCCTGGCGCCGGAACCGGTCATCGCGCGCCTGAACGCGATGAAGCTCGATGGGGGTGCGAGCCCGTTCACGAATCGACTTGCGGCCGGGTACTACGCCCGTCACGGCGACGCCCATGTTCACGAGCTGATCGCGATCTACCGCCGCAAGCGCGACGCCCTCGTGTCCGGTTTGGAGGCGGCGTTCGCGGACGCGCCGGACCTGAAGCCTCATTGGCGCGTGCCGAACGGGGGCTTCTTCCTATGGATGCGCCTGCCGGAGGGCATCGACTCCGTGCGCGTTGCCAAGGAAGCCGGGGATCGGGGCGTCGCGTACGTCGGCGGGCCCCTCTTCTTCGCCGACGGGAGCGGGAAGGAATACATCCGCCTGGCGTGGAGCATGCTGTCCGAGGAGGATCTCGGCAGCGCGGCGCGCCTTGTCGCGGAAGCGATCAAGGTCGCCGCGCGGGGGTAAGACCCATCTGTCCCGACGAATTTCGGTTTCCCTGTGCAATTGAAGTGATCCGGGTCTCTTTCGTCGGGCCGTGGCCGCACCGCTTTCCCGGGGTGGGGGTACTTCCCTCTCCCGCCGCAGCGCGGGGCGCTTGCAGCCAATGGATGGGGCCGCTCCGGGATGTTGGGTGACGTGCGGGCTTTGGTGGGCACGCGTACTGGGTGCGCGGGCTTCCAGCCCGCTCCGCCGCGTGGGTGTCGCCCGGACCTGCTCCCCTCTCCCGCCGGGCGGGGGAGGGGCAGGGGGTGGGGGCGCTCCACACGCGTGGGTGTCGCCCGGACCTGCTTCCACATGACGCTGGCAGGACGCATTCCGTCGCGAGCGCATCGGTACGATTTGGCGGCGCGCTCGTCAAGCTAGTCCGGGTGCGTGTCTGGGGTCCTGAATGGAAGTCCCGCGCGCCCGCATCTTGATCGGCACGGCTAACGCCCACAAGGTGGCGGAACTTGGCGCCCTCTTGGAGGGCCTCGGATGCGACCTCGTCGTGCCGGGCGAGATCGGCCTCGACGAGTTCGACATCGACGAGACGGGGTTGACCCTCATGGAAAACGCCGTCCTGAAGGCGAACGCCTTCGCCCGGGCCTCGGGCCTGCCCTCGTTGGCCGACGATTCAGGTCTCGAAGTGGACAGGCTTGGCGGGGAACCCGGCGTACGGAGCCGGCGGTACGCGGGCGAGGACGCGACCGACACCGATCGCATCGCGCTCGTCCTGAGCAAGCTCGAGGCCGTCGCCGACGAGGACCGGGGGGCACGGTTCCGGTGCGTGATCGCGTTCGCGACGCCCGACGGTCTGGTCGGCACCGGGACAGGGACCGTCGAGGGTGCTATCGGGCGCGTTCCGTACGGCGCGAACGGGTTCGGCTACGACCCGATCTTCCTGGTGAGAGGCACCCGGCCGACGATGGCCGAGCTCGCTCCCGACGCCAAGAACTCGATCAGCCACCGGTCGCGGGCGATCGCCTCGGTCCGTCCCGTCGTCGAGGCTTGGCTGGCATCTGGTAGGTCCAGGGATCGGTGAACCCGCCCGTGCTCCTGGGAGGCTGGCCGCGGTGACTTCGCGCTTCCGGCGCCGCACCGGGCCCCCGCCAAACGACAGCCTTGACGACGCCTGGTTGCTGGCGTCGATCCTTGTCCCGGAGAAGTCGGCGAGCGACCGGGTCGGACTCGGCGCCGCCCTTGGCATCCCGGTGCCGCCCATAGCTCCGGTCGGCGTGGCGGCACGGGCCCGCGAGGTCGAAGTCGTCGGCAAGGTCCTCCGAGACCGGATGGCGCGAATGGACGCGTCGATCCTCGACCAGCTGCATCGCATCCTTGCTGGCGGTGCGACCCGGCTTGGGCATGCGGTCGAGGCGGCGTTGGCCGATCTGGCACGGCAGGGACTTGGGGGCGAGGACTCGCCTGGCGACCGTCCGCGTGCGAACGCCGATCCAGCGGCCACCTCGCCATTCATTCATGTGCCGGCATTGCAGGAGGCAAAGGAGCGCGTGCCCGTTGCCGAGCGGGAGGTCGTCGAGGCCTTGGGGCCGGGAGGACCGATCGACGGTGCCCTACAAGGGTTCGAGCTGCGCCCGGGCCAGGTGCGGATGGCGCGGGCGGTCACGCGCGCGCTGAACGACGGGTTGCGGCTCCTCGTGGAGGCTGGCACGGGCACGGGGAAGAGCCTCGCGTACCTCGTGCCGGCGGCGATGCACGCGGTGCAGAACGGCCGGCGCGTGGTCATCTCCACCCACACCATCGCCCTCCAAGACCAGTTGGTCGGCAAGGACATTCCCGTGCTGCGTCGCGCGTTGCCCCATGACGTGCAGGTGGCCGTGCTCAAGGGTCGGTCGCACTACCTGTGCGTGCGGCGCTGGCGCCGGTTCCTCTCGAGCGGGCTTACGGGCGAGGCGGAGCGGATCCTCGCGGCGAGGATCGCGGTCTGGGTCCGTGGCACGGCGACGGGTGACCGGGGCGAGATCGCCCTCGACGATGCCGACATCTCGACGTGGAACGCGCACCTCGCGGCGGACGTCGTGCACTGCACGCCTCGTTCCTGCCCGGACAATCGTGCCGGCCGGTGCTTCCTGACGCGGGCGCGCCGGCGGGCCGCTGGCGCCCACCTGCTCGTGGTGAACCACGCGCTGCTCCTTTCCGACCTGGCGACGGCCGCGGGCGGCGAACGCGGCATCCTTCCGGACTACGCCGAGGCGATCATCGACGAGGCCCACCACCTGGAGGCCGTCGCGACTGACCATCTGGGCGCGGAGGTCGCGACCGGCGACCTTGCCAACGCGCTTGCTGCGATGAGCGTGCCCCTGGGCGGGGGGCGCTTCGGCGGGAGCGTCGCGCGCGTGGCGGCGACCTACGTCGATGTCGGTGGGCAGTTTGCTCGCGAGACCGTCGGCGAGGTGACCGGGCCGATCCACGAGGCGGTGGCCGCCACGCGCGACCTCATCGCCCCCCTTCGGGAAGCCCTCGTCGGCGTCTTGGAGGCGCGCGCACGACCGGGCGCGGACTCTCTGGGGGAACGGGAACTGCGCCTCGTCCCTGACGTGCGCGAGGGCCCGGATTGGCTGGTCGCGTGCGAGGCGTGGGAGTCCCTTTCAGGGGCGATGGCCGAGGCCTCAACGTGCCTGCGACGGTTCGCTGACGCGTTCGACCCGCACGTCGGGACATCCGAGAACGTTGACGACGCCGTCGCGGAGCTGGTCGAGGCGACGACGGTCCTATCCGATACCCGCGCGGTTCTCGCGAGGATCATCGAGTCGCCGGTGGAGGGCGAGGTGTCATGGGTCTCGCTCGACCGGCGATCCGAGGTCGCCGGCCGCGGGACGCGAGAGGTGCGCCTCCACGCGGCGCCGCTCGAAGTCGACCGCCACCTCCAGGCGCTCCTGTTCGAACCCTTGGAGGCGGTCGTCCTGACGTCGGCGACGCTCCAGGTCGACGGCTCGTTCCGGCACGCCCGCCAACGCCTTGGGCTTGGTGCGACGGCCCAGGTGCTCTCCGTCGAGTCGCCGTTCGACTTCGAGACCCAGTCCCTGCTCGTGGTGCCGCGCAACTTGCCCGACCCGGCATCCACGGCGTCCTCACCGGTCCTCCACGAGATCCTGGCCGGGATCGCTTCCGTGATGGGTGGACGGACGCTCATGCTCTTCACGTCCCATGCGAGCCTGCGCGGGGCACATGCGGCCCTGAAGGACGCCTTGCCGCAACTGGTGGTCCTCGGGCAAGGCGTCGACGGGTCGCGGACGATCCTGCTTGAAAGGTTTCGCGCGACACCAAACTCGATCCTTCTCGGTACGGCGAGCTTTTGGGAGGGCATCGACGTGACCGGGGACGCGCTGTCATGCCTCGTGATCTTGAAGCTCCCGTTCACCGTCCCGAACGACCCGGTATTCGCGGCCCGGAGCGAACTCCTCGCCAACCCGTTCGCGGAACTGGCGATCCCCCAGGCGGTCTTGCGATTGCGCCAGGGGTTCGGGCGCCTGATCCGCTCGACCGCCGACCGGGGCGTGGCCGTGGTACTCGATTCGCGCCTGGTATCGCGAAACTACGGCCAGACCTTCCTTGGCTCGTTGCCCCCGGCAACCCGCCAGGTTTGCGACGCGCGCGACGTGGTGAAGGTGGTCGACGACTGGTGGCGTGGGCGCCACTCCCCTCTTCCTTAAGGGGAACCGCCCCCACCCTCAGTCCCTCCCCCGCTGCGGCGGGAGAGGGAAGCACCACCACCCCTCCCCCGCCGCGGCGGGAGAGGGGTCGCGTACGCGGATAACGATGTCGGGGGGGCCTGACCCGAAGCCCCGTGGGCGATAGCGTGGTTGACGGCAAGCCGGTGACCGGCGTACGATGACACCAGCATGGACACGGGACTCGACGCGCGCGCACGGATCGCGGCGTCTGCGACTAGCGGCCCCGGCGTCTATTTTGGCTTTAGCATCCCGGTGTGAGGCGTCGGCCGCGACACGGCCGAGCACGCACCGGGTGAAGCAGGGGGAAGCGCCCCTGCTTTTTTGTTGCCTCCAGGCAACCCCGGCGCGTCCCGGACCGTCCGCTCCCACCGGAGGAAGGACCACGTGACCACATGATCATCAAGATGGTCTCCGGGGCGACCGACGCGCAAGTTGAGGCGGTCGAGGCCCGGATCATGCAGGAGGGCTACGAGCCCCGGACGATCCGGGGCGTCGCGATGGCGGTGATTGCCGTGATCGGGAAGCGCCCGGAATACCTGATCGACAAGGTGCTATCCATGTCGGGAGTTGACCAGTGCATCGCGATCGAGAAGCCGTACAAGCTCGCGGCGCGTGACTTCCAGTCGGGCTGGACGGAAATCGGCCTGGGCGAGGCGACCCTCGGCAGCCGTGACATCACGATCATGGCTGGCCCGTGTACCGTCGAGACGCGTGACCAGCTCCTGACGACGGCTCGGGGCGTGAAGGCCAGCGGGGGCCACGTGTTGCGCGGGGGGGCGTTCAAGCCACGGTCGTCCCCGTACAGCTTCCAGGGGCTTGGCGAGGAGGGCTTGAAACTCCTCGACGAGGCGCGCGCGGTCTCGGGCCTGCCGATCATCACCGAGGTGATGGAACCGGGCACGGTCGATGTCGTGCAGAGGTACGCGGACGTCCTGCAGGTGGGCGCGCGGAACTGCCAGAACTACCCGCTCTTGCGCGAGGTCGGCAAGACCCGGAAGCCGGTCATGCTGAAGCGGGGTCCGAGCGTGACCATCGAAGAATGGATCATGGCCGCCGAGTATGTCTTGCATGGCGGAAACATGCAGGTAATGATGTGCGAGCGTGGCATCAAGACGTTCGAGACGTACACGCGAAACACGCTTGACCTTTCGGCGATCCCGACGATCAAGCGGCTGACCCATCTTCCGGTGATCGTCGATCCGAGCCATGGGACCGGCAAGTGGCACCTGGTGCGCCCGATGTGCCTTGCAGCCATCGCGGCTGGTGCGGACGGGGTGCTGATCGAGGTGCATCCCACGCCCGACACCGCAATGTGCGACGGCGCGCAGTCCTTGACGATCGAAAACTTCGCGGTGGCGGCCTCCGACATCGCGCGGGTCGCGGCTGCCGTCGATCGCCAGGTTCCGGGGTTCGATGCCAACGGCACGTACATCGGTCGCGGGGCGTTGGCAGGGGTAGCCGTCTGATGTCGCCGGTCGCGGCGCTTGCCCTTCGGGCCGGGGTGCGCGTCGTTCGTGCGGTGCCGCACGTCGATGGCACCCTCGACGTGCCCGGCGACAAGAGCATCACCCACCGTGCCGTCATGCTCAACGCGATCGCGGAGGGCACGGCAACGGTGTTCGGCGCCGGCCTCGGCGGCGACTGCCTCTCCACGGCGGCCGCGATGCGCGCCCTCGGTGCGACCGTGCGCCGCCAGTGGCCATCCGGGGAGTTGACCGAAAACCTGGTCGTCGATCCGGCAAGCGGGTTGGCCGTCCGGGATGGCGCGGTCCTTGTCGTCGAGGGGACGGGCGCGCGCGGGATGTCGGAGCCGACCGACGTCATCGACGCGGGCAACTCGGGCACCACCGCCCGGCTCCTTTCCGGGATCCTCGCGTCGCAACCCTTCTTCTCCGCGATGACCGGTGACGAGAGCTTGCGTTCACGCCCGATGGCCCGCGTGATCGTCCCGTTGCGAGAGATGGGGGCGCGCATCGAGGCGCGAGGGCGGGGGAGCCTGCTGCCCTTGGCCGTCGCGCCGTCCGCGCTCCGGGGCACCCACCATCGGCTGGCCGTCGCGAGCGCGCAACTCAAGTCGGCGCTCATCCTCGCCGGCCTTCGGGCGGATGGGGAAACGATCATCGAGTCACCGGAAGCGAGCCGGGACCACACCGAACGGATGCTCGTCGCGCAAGGGGCCGACATCCAGGTCGAGGGCGAGCGGACGGTGCACGTGCGGTCAACCGGGCGTGCGCTGCGCCCGGTCGACATGACGGTCCCCGGCGACATTTCCAGCGCCGCATTCTGGCTGGTCGCCGCTTGCATCCACCCGGATGCCCGAGTCACGATCCAAAACGTGGGCGTGAACCCGACGCGCACGGGGATCATCGATGCCCTGCGCGCGATGGGGGCGAAGATCGAGGTCGCAAACGTCCGCGAGGTTGGCGGCGAGCCCGTCGCTGACCTGTCGGCGTCGTCATCAACGCTGCACGGCATCGGCATCGGTGGGGCCATCGTCCCGCGCCTCGTCGACGAGGTGCCGGTGCTTGCGATCGCCGCCGCCGTGGCGAGGGGCACGACGACGATCAGTGATGCCGCCGAGCTGCGCGTCAAGGAGAGCGACCGGATCGCGACGATCGCGTCCGGGCTTGCGGCGGTCGGGGTCGACGTCACCGAGCGCCAGGATGGCATGGTGATCGTCGGCGGACGCATCAGGGGAGGCGCGGTATCTAGCCACGGGGACCATCGCATCGCCATGGCCTTCGCCATCGCCGGGCTGGTCGCCGCTGGTGATATCGAGGTTGCTGGAGCGGCGGCGGTCGACATCTCCTACCCCGCCTTCTGGCCGACGCTCGAGCGCATCGCGCCGGGCTGCGTGCGCGGGGCGTGAGCGGCCAGTTGACCAGGCCCGGAACTCCAGGACGCCCTCACCCCCTGCCCCTCTCCCGGGGGGAGAGGGGAGACAAGGAAGCCCCCTCCCGGGGGGAGAGGGGGGGCGGTAGCCCGAGCGGACAACCGCGTCGTGCGGGCGTGATCGGGTGGCCGCTCGGCCATTCGATCTCGCCAAGGTTCCAGCAACCGGCGTTCGATGCCCTCGGGTTGCCAGTGACCTACGGTGCCCTGCCGGTCGCCCCGGCGGACCTGGAGGGGTTCATCACCGGCCTGCGAGAGGCCGTCGATGGCGCCCCACCCTGGCTGGGCGTCAATGTCACGATCCCGCACAAGGAGGCGGTCTCGCACCTTGTCGATGACGTCACGGACGAGGCGCGCCTGATTGGTGCGGTCAACACGGTCATCTGCGAGGGGCGACGGCTCATCGGGCACAACACCGACGCGCATGGGTTCATGCAGGGGCTTCGCGATGTCGGCGTCGACCCGACCCGAATGCCGGCGCTGGTCATCGGGGCTGGTGGCGCGGCGCGTGCGGTGGCGGTCGCGCTGCTTCGGGCGGGAGTGGTTGAGCTGGCGATCGCGAACCGGTCGCCTGAACGCGCGGAATCGCTCTGCTGGCAGCTGCAAGCGGCGTTCCCTTCCGCGCGCCTCAAGCCCTTGCCCCTGGACGCGGGCGTGCTGCGCGTGCGGCTCCTCCCTGCCGTGCTCCTTGTCAATACGACGGTCCTGGGGATGGCCATGGGCGCCGCACCCGGTGAATCACCGGTGCCCGACGATGCGATAGGTGATCGGCACGTGGTCTACGACTTGGTCTACAACCCGGCGCGGACCCCGCTCCTGCACGCGGCGGCAGCGGCTGGCGCAACCTGCATTGAAGGATTGACCATGCTAGTCCATCAAGGGGCGGCAAGCTTCGAGCGATGGACCGGCCAGGTGCCGCCGATCGACGTGATGATGGACGCGGCCCGGCGCGCACTCGGGTTGGCGCCTGCTCGTCCCACCGCCCCGTCGACCCTCGATCGCGCGTAGGGAGGCTGGCCGCACCATGGGCAACTCCACCGGCACCCTCTTCCGCGTGACCACGTGGGGCGAGTCGCACGGGAAGGCGATCGGAGCCGTCGTAGACGGGTGCCCACCGCTCCTCCCGTTGACCGAGGCAGACATCCAACCCGACCTGGACCGCCGCGCACCGGGGCAGTCGGCGATCGTGACGCAGCGGAAGGAGTCCGACACGGTCCAGATCCTGTCGGGCACCTTCGAGGGGGTGACGACGGGTACGCCGATCAGCTTGCTCATCCCGAACGAGGACCAGAGAACCGGCGACTACATGGACGTCGCGCTCAAGTACCGGCCGAGCCATGCGGACTTCACCTACGACGCGAAGTACGGCACGCGTGACTGGCGCGGGGGAGGCCGGACCTCTGCCCGCGAGACCGCGACGCGCGTCGCGGCCGGTGCCGTGGCGCGCGCGCTCCTGGCTCGCCGGTATGGGGTCGAGATCGTCGCCTGGGTCCACGTGGTCCGCGACCTCGGCGGCGACGTCGATCCAGAAACCGTGACCCGGCAGGACGTTGACCGGACGGTCGTGCGGTGCCCGGACCTCGAGGCCGCCGGCCGGATGATCGAGGCGATCCAGGCGGCCCGGAAGGATGGGGACTCGCTCGGCGGAGTCGTGGGGTGCGTCGTGCGCGGCTGCCCGCCGGGATGGGGCGAACCCGTGTTCGACCGGTTGGAAGCCGACCTTGCGCGCGCGATGCTCAGCCTTCCCGCGACGAAGGGATTCGAGATCGGGTCGGGTTTCGCGGGGACGCGCTTGTCAGGGCTGGCGCACAATGACGCGTTCTTCATGGACGGGGGCCGGGTGCGGACGCGGACGAACCGGAGCGGTGGCATCCAGGGAGGCATCACGAACGGCGAGGCGATCGAGTTTCGCGTGGCTTTCAAGCCGGTCGCGACCGTAATGCGCGAGCAGGAAACCGTCACGCGGACCCGCGAGGACACGATGATCGCGGGCCGCGGGCGCCATGACCCGTGCGTGCTGCCCCGTGCCGTCGCGCTCGTGGAGGCGATGGCGGCGCTCGTTCTCGCGGACCACGCCCTCCGGCACGAGGCGATCCGCCCGCGTTCGCCCGGCCCGATCGGCCATGCGATTGAACCGGTACCCACCTTCATCCCTCGGCCTGATGACTCTTCCGGAGGAACAGGAGAGACGGGAGAGCGCGGGTGACCTTCCACCATGTCGTCCTGGTCGGCCTGTCCGGCACCGGGAAGTCCACGGTCGGTCCCCGCCTTGCGCGGCGACTTGACCTCCTGTACGTCGACACCGACCGGCGAGTCGTCGAGCGGGCCGGTCTCCCGATCGACCAGGTGTTCGCGACGCAAGGCGAGGGCGCCTTCCGGGCGTACGAGCGCGAGGCCGTGCGCGACGCCGTCGCGGGGCCTCGGTCGATCATCGCGACGGGGGCGGGCGCGCCGGTTGACCCGACGAACCGCGCCCTCCTTTGGGAAGGGAACGCTGTCGTCTGGCTTGACGCACCCCTCGAGGTGCTTGTCGCTCGCCTCGAGCGCTCGGACCGCCCCGGGAGGGAACGCCGCCCGTTGCTCCAGGACGGAGGGGCCGCGGCACGCCTCCCGGTCCTCCTGGAAGCGAGGCGCCCGATCTACTCGTCGGCCCACGTTCGGGTCGAGACCGGCGTGGCGCGTCCCGAGGTCGTCGTCGCAGAGATCCTGCGCCTGCTCGACTCGACTGGGAGCGCCCCGCGAGCCCTCACCCCCTGCCCCTCTCCCGGGGGGAGAGGGGAGACAGGGAAGCCCCCTCCCCGGCGCGGGAAGTTTCTAGGGGCGCTGGCGTCCGCGGTCCCGCCGATGGACCCATCCGGGCCGTGAGGATTGATTACGGGCCTCCGGACCCAGTGCCCTCATCGGCGGCGGGGGAGCCCACCCGCCTCGCGTTTGGCGACGGGATCCTAGCCTCCCTGGGTGACCAGATGCGTGGCGCGGGCCTTGGCGGGCGGGCGTTCGTGGTGGCCGACGAGGCCGTCGGCGCTCGCTTCGGGCGGGAAGTCGTCGCGGTGCTCGACGAGGCAGGCTATCGCCCGGAACTCGCGACGTTTGTGCCGGGCGAGGCGTCAAAGTCGCTCGAGGTCGCATCGACGCTGTTCGCGTGGCTTGCCGGGCACCGTGCCGAGCGACGTGACGTGATCGTGGCGCTTGGCGGAGGTGTCGCGGGCGACCTCGCCGGCTTCGTCGCGGCGACCTGGTTGCGCGGCGTCCCCCTGGTCCAAGTGCCGACAACGCTGCTGGCGATGGTCGACAGCTCCGTCGGGGGCAAGACCGCGGTGAACCTCCCGGCGGGCAAAAACCTCGTCGGAGCATTCCACCCGCCGGTCCTGACGCTGGTCGATGTCGCGACATTGACTGGCCTGCCAGGGCGGGAGTTGCGAGCCGGGTGGGCCGAGGCCATCAAGACCGCCGTGATCTTCGACCCTCCGTTGCTCGAGCAGATCGGATTACGGGATCCTGGAACGATCGAGCGGGCCGAACTCGCGGCAATCCTCGAGCGAACCGTCCGGTGGAAGGAACGCGTGGTCCATGCGGATCCTCGTGAACGGGGTATCCGAGTCGTGCTCAACTTCGGCCATACCATCGCCCACGCGATCGAGGCGACGGCGGGGTACGGCGCCTACCTTCACGGCGAGGCCGTCGCAATCGGGATGGTCGCCGCGACGCGCCTGAGCGTCGTGTTCGCTGGACTCGATCCGGTGGTCGCGGGGCACATCGAGACGGTGATCGCGGCCGCGGGATTGCGGGTGCGTCTTGACCCGCGCGGACCGGACGTCGAGGCGATCCTCGACCGGACGTTGCAGGACAAGAAGGTTGAAGGCGCGCGGGTGAGATGGGTGCTTGTCGCCGAGCCCGGACGGACGGTCGTCACGGACGAGGTGGCGCCGGATGCGGTCCGCGCGGTCGTCACCGGCCTGCAACGGTGACGGGTCGGCGACCACCCCCTTGACGTTCATCCCGATCGTGGCTACCTTCACACTTGATAGGACGGAGACGACATGGTTGCTTCCCTGCCCGGGATCCGCATCGGTGCGACGCTTGCGATGGAAGCCGACGACCCGGCGCTCGGGTCCGACTCGTACAAGTGCCGGATCGAGGACTTTCGGGATGACCGCCTGACGCTCACGTGGCCGTCGAAGCGCGGCCAAAACGTGAAGCTTCAGGTCGACGACGCGGTCTCGCTCGCGCTTGCGCAGGTGGGGCCGAACGGGCAGCCCGAGGCAACAATCTACCTCGATTGCATCGTCGTTGACCGGCTCGTGCCGACGCCCCAGAACCCGGTGCCGATGATCACCGTGCGGGCGGTAGGGGTCGGTCGGCAGGCGCCCCGCGGTAGTTACCGACTGCCAGTCCGGATCCCCCTCATCGAGTGCGCGGTGCGCACCGCCGCGTACGGAACGACGTCGTGGCGGCCGGTCGCGGGATTCATCCACGACGTGAGCGCCGGCGGACTCGGGATCACCGCGGACGAAGAGGTCGCCCAAGGACTCAAGATGCGCGTGCGCTTCCCCGTACCGATGGGAAGTGGCGAGATGGCCGTGAATGTCGAGGTCATGAACGTCGTGGACGTGTCGCCCGGCGAACGGCTGTCAAAGTTCAAGATTGGGGTGAAGTTCGACGACGCGAACCAATTCCAACGCGAACGGATGGCGCGTGCGATCCATCGCTCGCAACTCGAGGGCCGTCGGCGCGACCAGATCGCGGGCAAGATCGACCGCAGCGAGGAAGTTACTGGGGAGGCGGCAGGCGCGCCCGGCGCCCCCTAGGGGGCCCTCCAGCGGGGGGGCCGTGCGCGTTTCCGCATGTTGTTCGTCCGCCGCAAGCGCGGGCGGGGAAGGTGACCGATGGCACGCAAGCCGCAGATGGTTTCGCTCGAGGACTTCGGCAAGCCGCCGCCACCGCCGCCCAAGGCGCCGTTCCCCGTGGTGGCGTACTCGGTGTTCATTTCCTTGCTCCTGTTCATTCTGGTTGGTGGCTATTTCGCGTACGACTGGATGCGCAATACGTCGCTTGCGTACTGGAACAAGTCTGGGGAGATCGCTGACCAGGGGCGGTTTAATACCAAGTAGCACGCATCGCCGAAGTACACACGTGCCGCACGCGAGATGCGAGCGGTCACGACTGATCGGGTGGCGGGGGCCAGGTGTGCCCTTTACGGGGCGTTCCACCTCGCCTCTTCAACGGTCGTCGTCGTTCACCTTGAAACTGTCGAGGCGCCACGGCCGCCCCGTGGCCCTTCACGCATGGGCGCGAAAACGCGGAGGGGCGATGCCCGTGGGACGCCGATCGCCCAAGCCCGGCGGTTCGGGGTGACGCCCCTTCCATTTGCCTCAAGCACCCCACGCTTCGACGGAAAAGGGTGAAGTGGGGGATCTTTCTTCGATTGGGGTCGTCGCCCGATTCGTTGCGTGCCGGTGGCCGGTACAATCGTCGAGATGACGGCCACCTTCCCGCCTGCCCCTGCTCGCCTGGGCTTCGTCCTTGACGAATACCGGTCGATTGCGTCGCCGGAAGCGTATTCGCGCCTCCGGCGCTTCATCTCGTATTGCGGTGCATCCTCGACGCTTGAGTCCGTGCAGGCCTACAAGATCGAGGAGTTCCTCAAGCAACAGGTTGCGACGTCGACGCCGCCTCGATCGTTCATGGACGCGCTCAAGAAATACTTCGCATATGCGCGGGAGCATGGGCACATCGAGGTCGACCCGATGAGGAACGTGCGCTTGCCGCGCGCGACCGGGATCGCCGCTACCGCGGCGCGACGAGCCGCCGCGGCGACATCCGCGAACGCCGTCCCCATTCCCGTCGCCAGAACCTTTGAAGTTGAGTACGTGACGCGCGTGCGCCAGCAGGACATGATCGAGGAACTTGATCGCCTGAAGGTTGACGAGCGCCGGCGGATCAGTGGCCTCCTCGAGGAGGCGATCAAGGACGGCGACCTCTCCGAGAATGCCGGGTACGACGACGCCAAGATGCGCCAGGGGATGCTCGAGGCACGGATTCGCGAGCTCGAGGACAAGCTTCGTCGTGTTGCCTTGATCGAGGACCAGGAGATCGACGACTTCGTTGTGGGGGTCGGGACCCGGGTCACCCTGCGCGACCTCGACGACGACGCTGATGGTGACATCGTGTACACGGTGGTCGGACCAGAAGAGACGGACCCGAGCCAGTCGCGGATCTCGCACCGCTCGCCGGTCGGGAAGGCGCTCCTTGGCAAGCGCAAGGACGACGTGGCCGAGGTCCAGACGCCGGCCGGGAATAGCCGGTACCTCGTGATCGCCGTCGCTCGTGGTGCCTAGGGGGTCGTAGGCGGCGCGCCCGCACTTCGCGCGCCGTTGACTCTGCCGACGATGCCCGCTTTGAGTACGGCCGTACAGGTTGTCGTGGCGCTTGGGGGCGCCTACCTTGTCGCCCTCTGGTTCAGCATGATTGTCTGGACCTACTACGACATCCGCGCGCGCGCACAGGACATCTACGTCCACTTCTTCGCGACGGCGCTCGTCCTCGTCTTCAACGTGTTCGGCTTGCTCCTGTATTTCATCTTGCGCCCGCGAGAGACGCTGGCCGAGGCATACGAGCGCTCCCTCGAAGAGGAAAGCCTGCTCCAGGAGCTCGAGGATCGCCCGAGTTGCCCGAGTTGCCGCCAGCGGGTGTCCCCAGACTACCTAGTCTGCCCGAGCTGCCACGCGATCCTCAAGAACCGCTGCGTCGCGCCGTCATGCGGCCACCTCGTGAACCCGCGATGGGAGCTGTGCCCCTATTGCGGCACGCTCCAGATCGAGGACCCGGAGGAGTTCGAGGACGACGGCGACATCCGGCCAGCGATCCCGGCTGTCCCCCTGTCTGTGTACGCGACGGACGTTCCTGAAACGACCGGCGGCGTCGTTGACTAGGGAGAGGTGGCGCCAGTCCCCGCGATGATTCTTGCTTCAAGGTCGCCGCGACGTCGTGACGGCCTGCAGGCCCTCCGGATCGCATTCGATGTCGCCGTGTCGGACGTCGAGTCCACGATGGCGCCGCCTCCGGACCCGTGTGATCCGGTTCCGGTCGCCGTCGCAAAGGTCCTTGACGTCGCCGCGCGCGACGCCCGGTCGATCGTGATCCTCGGCGCCGACACGATCGTCGCCGATGGAGCCGTTTCCCTGGGGAAACCGCTCGACCGTGCGGACGCATTCGCGATGTTGCGACGACTGCGCGGGCGGGACCATGTCGTTCGCACGGGTGTCGCGCTACGGGTCGGGCAGACCATGGTTGCCGGCGAGATCGCCACGATGGTCCGGATGCGTGAGTATGGCGACGCGGCGATCTCGGCCTACGTGGCGACGGGCGAATCGCTCGACTGTGCCGGAGGGTATGACGCACGGTCCGGGGGCGCATCCCTCGTCGAACCGGTCACCGGGTGCCTGTCGGCGGTCGTCGGGTTCCCCGTCGTGGCGATCAGCCGGATCCTGGGCGAGATGGCGGGGGTCCACTCGCCGATCGATCCGGTTGTCGCTTGCTCGGCCTTATGCAACGCACCGTGCCGCGCGGGCAACGCGGCGACGGCGCACGCGTGCGACATGGTCCTGCGGTAGCGGCGTCCTTCACCGCTTTCCCGCTGGGGGGCATGGGGTGGGGCGGTGCTTCCCTCTCCCGCCGGAGCGGGGGAGGGATTGAGGGAGGGGGCCGTCCAGGAGGGCGGTGCTTCCCTCTCCCGCCGGAGCGGGGGAGGGATTGAGGGTGGGGGCCGACCCTGCCCACCGACCGCCGAAATGCCGGACAGGCTCCTAGCCGGCGGCTTTGCGCAGCTCGCTAGCGAACGCCCGCAGGATCTCCGGTTGCCGGGCCGCGTCGACACCGTCGATCCGGTCAATGATCGCGCTGGCGACAATCGCCGCGTCCGCGACGCCCCGAAGCGATGCCACGTGTTCCGGACGGGATACCCCGAACCCGACCGCCAGAGGCAGGTCAGTGAAACGGCGGACTCGCGCGAGGTATTCGGGCAAGTATTCAGGCAGCGATGATCGAGCCCCGGTGACGCCCGCCAGGCTCACGCAGTAGACGAAACCACGTGCGCGGGCGGCGACCGCCGCGAGGCGCTCGTCCGGGGTCGTCGGTGCGACCAGGAAGATCAGGTCGATCCCGTGTCCTTCGAGGGCGCGAGACAGGTCACCGGATTCCTCTGGCGGGAGGTCCGGCACGATGAGGCCATCGACCCCAGCCGCCGCCGACTCGGCGGCGAACCGGTCAAGTCCCCGGGAAAGGATCGGGTTGTAGTAGGACATGAACACGAGTGGCGCGACAACCCCCGCCGCGCGGAGGGAATGGACCGTCTCCAGGGCCACGCCGGTAGTCGCGCCTTGGCGCAGGGCCTCGAACGATGCGCGCTGGATCGTCGTCCCGTCGGCCTGTGGATCCGAGAACGGCACTCCGAGCTCGATCAGGTCGAAACCGCCGTCAATGAGCGAGGGCACCAGAGTGCGGGCGGCGTCCAGGGTCGGGTAGCCGATCGTCTGCCACCCGATCAGCGCAAGTGTCCCGGCGGCCCGCCGTTTCGCGAACGTTTCGGCAATCCGGCTGCTCACAGGGTCACTCCCAGTCGCGAGGCTACGGTCGCGAGGTCCTTGTCACCGCGACCGGAACAGTTGACGATGATCATCTCGGACGGTGGTCTCGTGGCGGCGTACTCGGCGGCGTAGGCGATCGCGTGCGCCGTCTCGAGGGCGGGGATGATCCCCTCGTTCCGGCACGCGAGTTCGAACCCCTTCAGGGCCGTCGCGTCGTCAACGGCGACGTAGGTCGCCCGGCCGGTGTCCTTCAGCCATGCATGCTCGGGGCCAACCCCGGGATAGTCGAGACCCGCGGAGATGCTGTGGGTCTCGATCACCTGACCGTCGCCGTCCTGCATGAGGTAGCTCAGCGCCCCATGCAGGACACCCGGGCGGCCGGCCGAGAGCGGCGCCGCGTGGCGACCGGACGCGAGGCCATCGCCGCCAGCCTCGACGCCGATCAACCGGACCGACTCGTCCTTCCGGAACGGGTGGAAGATCCCCATCGCGTTGCTGCCTCCGCCGACGCAGGCGATCACGGCATCGGGCAGACGACCGCACTGCGCGAGAGACTGCGCGCGCGCCTCGCGCCCGATGACGCTCTGGAAGTCGCGAACCATCGTCGGGTACGGGTGCGGACCGACGACCGAGCCAATGACATAAAAGGTGGCCGCGACGTTGGTGACCCAGTCGCGGATCGCCTCGTTGATCGCGTCCTTGAGGGTGCGCGAACCGCTCCGAACGGACCGGACCTCGGCTCCCAGCAGTTTCATGCGGAAGACGTTCGGTGACTGGCGTTGGATGTCGTCCTCACCCATGTACACGATGCATTCGAGGCCGAGCTTGGCGCAGACCGTCGCCGTGGCAACGCCGTGTTGCCCGGCACCGGTCTCCGCGATGATCCGGCGCTTGCCCATGTGCCGCGCGAGGAGGCCCTGCCCGAGGGCGTTGTTGATCTTGTGCGCGCCAGTGTGGGCGAGGTCCTCGCGCTTGAGCCAAATGGCCGCGCCACCGGCCCGGGCGGTCAACGACGACGCGAAGTACAGGGGGGTAGGGCGCCCGACGAAGTCCCGGGCGAGGGCGTCAAACGTCGCCTGGAACTCGGCGTCGTCGGCCGCCGCCGCATTGGCCTCGGCAAGTTCCTTGAGGGCGGGCATCAGCGTCTCGGGCACGAACTGCCCGCCGTAGGGGCCGAAGCGCCCGGGGCGCGCCGGGACGTCATTGCTGAGGGTGGTCGTGCTCGTGGTCATCCTGGTCGTCTTTCGCTCGCGTACTTCTTCATCGCGGGAGACCCTTTCCATCCGCCAAGCGCCCCGCGCTTCGCGGGAGACCCCCTTCCATTGGCCGCAAGCGCCCCGCGCTGCGGCGGGAGAGGGAAGCACCGCCCCACCCCCGGCTACCGCAAGCCCATCGCCGTCGCGACGCGGTCAAGCGTTCGATTGGCGACCTGGCGCGCCCGGTCGGCCCCGTCGCGAAGGATCTCGTCGAGATCAGGTCCGGCGAGCAGGGCCTTGCAGCGCTCCTGGATCGGCACGAGCGTGTCGAGGACGGCCGTGGCGACCTCCTTCTTCAAGTCGCCGTAGCCCTTCCCCGCGAACTGACCCTCGAGCGCGTCACGTGACCGCCCGGAAAGCACCTGGTAGATCGTGAGGAGGTTGTTGACGCCGGGACGGTTCGGGTCGAAGGCGATCGTGCGGTCGCTGTCGGTCGTGGCCCGCATGATCGCCCGGCGGATATCACCGGGATCGTCGAAGATGCCGATCGCCTGACCGGGCATGTCCTCGGACTTGCTCATCTTCCGCGTCGGGTCGGCGAGGCCCATGATCCGGGCGCCGGTGTCGGCGATCAGTGGTTGCGGGACGACCAGGATGTCGCGCCCGCCGCCATGGAGGCGGTTTACCCGCTCCGCGATGTCTCGAGTCAGTTCGACGTGTTGTTTCTGGTCGTCGCCGACCGGGACGAAGTTCGCGTCGTACAGGAGGATGTCGGCCGCCATCAGGATGGGGTAGTCGAACAGGCCGGCGCTGATCCGCTCGCGATTGTCGCCTTCCTTCGCGGCCTTGTCCTTGAACTGGGTCATGCGCTCGAGCCAGCCCATGGGCGTGACGCAGTTCAGGATCCACCCGAGCTCCGCGTGGGCACTCACGTGGCTTTGGACGAAGACGGTCGTTCGCGAAGGGTCGAGGCCGGCGGCGAGGTAGAACGCGGCGACTTCGCGGGTCTGCTGTCGCAGCGCCGCCGATTCTTGAGGCACGGTGATCGCGTGCAGGTCGACGATGCAAAAGACGTTGTCGTAGCGATCCTGGTCATCGACCCATCGCTTGATCGCGCCCAGGTAGTTGCCAAGGTGCAGGCCCCCGCTGGGCTTTACTCCCGAGAAGGTCTTCGGTCGGTTCGTCGTCATGCTCATGTCCAGTCAGTGCTCGCGGGGTGCGCCTGGGGTGGTGCTTCCCTCTCCCGCCGCAACGTGGGGCGCTTGCGGCAGATGGAAGGGGCCGTCTCCCCCTCCCCCGCGAGAGTTTCCAGTCGGTTCACGGTCCCCTCCACGCGAGACGCGCCCCCTCGATGAAGGCACGCACGCGATCCGGGTCGGTCTGGCCACCAGTTTCGACGCCGGTAGCGACGTCTGCGCCCCATGCGCCGGTCGTGCGGAGCGCGTCCGCGACGTTGTCGGGTGACAGGCCCCCGGCGACGAGGACGCGCACGCCACCCTTGGCGAGGGTGTCCACAAGGTCGCGGGCCAGGGCGTAGTTCCACGGGTGGCCCGCGCCGCCGACGGTTCCCGGCGCATCGACGAGGACCGCCGCCACCCCGGTCACCTCGGCGAGCGCGTGCGCGCGGGCATGGCTCGAGCCGTCATCGGCGAGGCGGGCGACGGCGACCACCGGCAGTCCGCATGCGTCGTGCACGTCGCGGCACGTGGCGGGGTTGCACTCGCCGCTGAGTTGCACGGCGTCCAGTCCCACCATTCGCGCGATGGCTGCGATCTCCGAGGCGCCTTGCTCGACAAAGATCCCTACCACGATGGGGGCACGGCCCCGGGCACCGGACCGGACTGCCGACGCCATGGTCGCCGCCGTCCCCGGGTCGGTGCGTCGGCGGCTGGCCGCGGCGAAATTCAAGCCGATGAGGTCCGCACCCGCTTCAGCGACGGCGACGGCCACCTCGGGCGACCGCACGCCGCACACCTTGACGATCGGTCGTCCGGGATCCCGCCTCCAGAAGTCAAGCGGTGCCACGGGAACGCCATCGGGCGCGTGGGTGGTCACGCGGCACCGGCTCCGGCCATCTCGCGGACCTTTGCCGCCGGGTCGCCGGACCGGACCAGGGCCTCGCCGACGAGGACGGCGTCCACCCCGGACCCTCGCACGCGCGCGACTGCCAGCGCGTCGTGCAACCCGCTCTCGCTGACGATGACCGGCAAACTTCCTGCCGTCGACTGGATGGTCCGGGCGACGTCCTCGGTGGTTTCGAGCGTGGTGACGAAGGTCGCCAGGCTGCGGTTGTTGATGCCCACGACGGGGGCCTTCAACTCGAGGGCGATGGACGCCTCACCTTCATCGCGGACTTCGACCAGCACTTCCAGGCCGGCCTTGCGCGCGATTCGCATGAGCTGGCCGAGACGATCGCGCGCGGCGTTGAGGTCGGCGGGTCCCGGCGCCGGTTGGAGTTCGCGAAGGTCCGGATTGCCGAGCGGCGAGGCAAGGACCGCAACGATGAGGAGGACGGCGTCGGCGCCCGCGGCACGGGCCTCCCAGACCTGGTACTCGGTGAAGAGGAAGTCCTTCCGCAGCACCGGGACCGAGACAGCGGCCCGGACGGCACTCAGGTCGTCGAGGCTCCCGCCGAAATGGCGCGCGTCGGTGAGAACGGAGATCGCGACCGCGCCGTTCGCCACGTAGGTCCTGGCGAGGTCGACCGGATCCGTGATCGTCGCCATGGTGCCCGCCGACGGGGACTTCCGCTTGATCTCCGCGATCAGGCGTGCCGGACCTCCGGGCGGCGCCTTCAGGCGGGCCGCGAAGGATCGAGCGGGAGGGCGGACGAGTGCGCGCGCCCGCACCGCGTCGATCGGGCGCGCTTGGGAGGAACTGGCGACTTCGATGCGCTTGTGCGCGAGGATCTCGTCAAGGATGGACATCATGAGGGCCTTTGAAGAGAGGGGGGAAGGACCGAAGCCAGGCCCCATTTACCGGCCTAACCCCCCGGCCCCCTTCCCGGCGCGGGAAGTTTTCAGGAGGAGGAGAACCGACGCCGGGCGTCAGGCAACGGCCTGGCTCACTCGCACGAGGGATTCGAGGCGGGCAAGGGCCGCGCCGCTGTCGATCGACTCGCGGGCCATGCTGGTGCCCTCGGCAAGGGTCAGTGCCTTTCCGGCCGCGATGAGGGCCGCTCCCGCGTTCAGGCACGTGATATTGCGCCGCTCCAGTGCGCCGGGCGAGTCGAGTCGCCCGGCGAGGACCTCACGCACCATCCGCGCATTCTCGCCCGCCGCGCCGCCCTTGATCGCGTCCCCGGAATGGCGTTCAATCCCGGCATCCTCGGGGCGGACGGCATAGGTCGATATCGCGAGGCCGGCAACGTCGAACACGTCCGTCGGCCCGGAGAGGCTGATCTCATCCAGGCCGCCGTCCCCGTGCACGACAAGGCCGCGAACCGTGCCGAGCCGCGCGAGGGCGCCCGCCATGACCGGGAGGACGGACGCGGTCGGGACGCCGATGACCTGGCGCAGCGCCCCCGCCGGGTTCGTCAGCGGGCCAAGGATGTTGAAGACCGTCCGGATCGCCACCTCGCGCCGCAGCGGACCGGCGAATCTCATCGCCGGGTGGAATGACGGCGCGAACATGAACCCGATCCCGGCCTCGTCGAGGCACCGGGCGACCGCGTCCGGTTCGAGGGAGACGGCGACCCCTAGTGCCTCGAGGACGTCGGCCGAGCCGCTCTTGCTGGTCATTGCCCGGTTGCCGTGCTTGGCGACCGGTACGCCGGCGCCGGCCACGACGAAGGCCGCTGTCGTCGACACGTTGAAGCTGCCGCTGCCGTCGCCGCCGGTCCCGCACGTGTCCACGACCGGGAGGTCGGTCGGCACGCGCCGGGCCTTCGCCCGCATCACCATCGCCATCCCGGCCACCTCGTCGGCCGTCTCGCCCTTCATGCGCAAGGCGGTGACGAAGGCGCCGAACTGGGCCGGCGTCGCACGGTCCTCCATGATGTCGGCCATCGCGCCCGCGGCCTGGTCCATGGAAAGCGACCCGCCATCCACGAGGATCCGGAGGGCGGCGACGATCATCGCGGGCCCCCGGTCACGGGCGCGTGCGGCCTCGCCGCGCGATGGCGGGCGTTCCAGGCCGATGCCATTCGCAGGAAGTTCCCTAGAAGGTCCTTCCCGGCCTCCGTCATGATCGACTCGGGGTGGAACTGCACCCCGTCGATCGGATGCACCCGGTGGCGCAGGCCCATCACGAGGCCAGCATCCGTCCAGGCCGTGACCTCGAGGTCGTCCGGGAGGTCGTCGCGGCGCACGACCAGGGAGTGGTAGCGGATCGCGGCGAACGGGTCAGGCAGTCCCGAGAACAGGCCGGTGCCGACGTGCCGGACGCGCGAGGTCTTCCCATGGACGATCTCCGGGGCACGGATGACGGCACCGCCAAAGGCCTCGCCAAGGCACTGGTGGCCGAGGCAGACGCCAAGCGTGGGGATGGCCGGGCCAAGCGTGCGGATCAAGTCGACCGACACGCCGGCCTCGGTCGGCGTGCACGGTCCCGGCGAGACGACGATTGCCTCCGGGCCGAGGTCGCGAATCGCGTCGATCGTCACGGCGTCGTTGCGATGGACCGCGACGTCGGCGCCAAGCTCCCCGAGGTACTGCACGAGGTTCCAAGTGAACGAGTCGTAGTTGTCGATCATCAAGATCACGCGTCGACCTCCATGTCGCAGTCGTCGAGCTGGTCGGCGAGGTCGAGGGCACGGAGGAGGGCGGCAGCCTTGTTAAGGGTCTCCTGGTACTCGGCCGCGGGCGACGAGTCGTAGACGACGCCACCGCCGGCCTGCACGTGCGCCTCCCCGTCCTTCAAGACCATCGTGCGGATCGTGATCGCGGTATCGAGGTTGCCGTCGAACGAGAAGTAGCCGACGCACCCCGCATAGGTGCCCCGGCGGCACGGCTCCAGCTCCGCGATGACCTCCATCGCGCGGATCTTCGGCGCACCGGATACGGTCCCGGCCGGGAAGCACGCGCGCAGGGCGTCGTAGGCATCGCAGTCGTCGCGCAGTTGCCCTTCAACCTGGCTGACGATGTGCATCACGTGCGAGTAGCGCTCGATGACCATCAGCTCGGTGACGCGGACGCTGCCGGTGCGGGCGATCCGTCCGACGTCGTTCCGGCCGAGATCGACAAGCATGACGTGCTCGGCGCGCTCCTTCTCGTCTGAGAGGAGGTCGGCGGCGAAAGCGTCATCGGACTCGGGGTCGGCGCCGCGCGGGCGAGTCCCCGCGATCGGCCGGGTCCGGACGACGCCTCCCTCGACCTGGACCAGCATTTCCGGCGATGCGCCAGCGATCTGCATGTGTCCGAGATCAAGGAAGTACATGTAGGGCGACGGGTTGACCGCGCGGAGGGCGCGATAAATGGTCAGGGGACGTGCCCGGGTCCCACGACTGAGACGCTGGCTCGGGACGACCTGGATGGTGTCCCCGGCGATCACGTACGCGCGCGCCTGCTCGACCGCCGCCTCGTAGCCCTGCCGCGTGAAGGTGCTCGTCACGCCCTCCGGCACCGCGGTGATGGCGGGGCCCCGACCACCGGCGACGACGAGGGGAGCGCGGCCCGGGACCGTGGGCGACGGCATCGCGAGGCGGGCGGCCAACGCATCGACGCTGGCGACCGCCGCCCGCCAGGCCGCCTCGACGTCGCCGCCGTGCATTGCGATGTCCGCGTGCGCAAGGACGCGCATGCGATGGCGGACGTGGTCGAAGACGACGAGCGAGTCGGCAAGCATGAGGACCGCGTCCGGGAGCTCGAGGTCGTCCCTCGCTGGCACCGGCAACCGCTCGAAGTACCGCGCGCACTCGTACGCGAGGTATCCCACGACCCCCCCAGTGAAGCGGGGCATGTCCGGCAGGGCGACCGGGCGGAAGGGAGCGAGGAGGCCCCTCGTGTAGTCGAGGGGGTCCGTGAACGTGGTCACCTCGACACGCCCGTCCGCGTGGTTCACGGTCGCCACCCCGTCGCGCAACGTGGCGACGAGCCGGGGGTTGGTCCCGATGAACGAGTAGCGGGCGAGGCGCTCGCCGCCCTCCACGCTTTCGAGCAGGAAGCTCGAGGGTCCGTTCGCCACCTTGCCGTAGACCGACACCGGGGTTTCCATGTCGGCGAGGTAGTCGCGAAAGACCGGGATCAGGTTGCCGTGGCGGGCAAGCTCGCGCGCGGCATCAAGGGTCGGCGTCACGCCGGCAACGGCTGGCGATGGGCTCACGGCTTGCCTCTCGGGGCCGGCAGGTGGGGCATGGGCGTGGACATCCTCGTCGCAGGCTTGTCACGGCAAGTAGGAACGCTCGTCCGCCGGGGACGAGCGTCGTTGCCGACGGCCCGCGGTGCCACCCCGCTTAGGGAGGCCGCGCCAAGGTGGCGGACGGGTCCCTCGCTTTGTCCGGGGCTTTCACGCGCGTGGCGTGTCAAGTCCCTCGGTCTGCCCGGGTAACGGGGGCAGTTCCCGGATCGGCTACTACGCGCACGGCGCGGTTCGCGTCTCGGCTCACGGGGCCATTCGGTCGCGCGGAACCCACCGGGCTTGCACCTGCCCCGGCTCTCTGGAGGGTCCGAGTTGCGACGTACTCGTCCCGATCGTCGCCGATCAGTGTTCGATTGCGCGGTCGCCGGAGCGGCGCCCGCCTGTCGAGTATGGGGCGCCGCTCGTACGCGTGTCAACGTCGCCCGCGGCACGGGCGCGCGGTGGGGATGGCCGGTGGAAGATGGCCAGCGCCAACCCAAGGACGCCACGTCGATGCGCGCGTTTTGGGGGTCGCCAATCGTTCGAAGTGCGATGGAACAAGTGCCGTACGATGACAAGGGCGCCGCGATCGACCGGCAGGCAGGACGGGACACGTCGGCCCGCCCGGGTGTCCGGCCGTTCCCGGTTCGCGCACGGCGCTCCGCCTCGAGTTCCCCGGGGTCAGACATTCGAGCGCATCCCAGCGCACGACGGGGGAACTGGCTCGGATCGTTACCAGGACCGTCCGACCTGGAAGCGGGTGGAGGCGAACGTCCCCATCCGTTTTCGAATGTCTTGTCCCCGTCGTCCGAACTCCGGAGCGGCGTGCGTGCAGCCGTCGGGGCGTTCGTTCTCGGCTTGGCGATGTTCGGGGCGTGGTTGACCGCCCCGCCGATCCTCCTGCCTGGGGCCGCGGATGTGCCCGACGACCTTGCGATCGAGACGGCAGAGGGGGTGGTCGAGTCGAGCGTGAAGAACCCGCCAGGAGCACCTGGGGGCTCGAGGCATGTCGTTCGAGTGGAGACCGGCGCCCACGCGGGGAGGATGGTCACGGTGACGTTGCAGGCGCCAACCATCTCGATGGTGGCCGGGACGGCGCCCACGCATGATCCTGGTGACCGGGTCGTCCTCTCGTATCGAGCGGAAGAAGACCCGATCCGAGCGAGGGAGGACCCGACCTCCGCGCCGGTCGATCCGGCTGCGGAGCCGTTCCAAATCGTCGATCGCGTCCGGACCCCATGGCTCTGGGCCGGGGTCGCATTAGTCGCGGTCGTCGCGGGGGCGGTATCGGGATGGCAGGGCATCCGGGCCATGGTCGGCCTCGGAGTCGCGGCGTGGATGGTGTGGTGGATCGTGGTGGCTCGAATACTCGGAGGTCAGGACCCGGTGATGGTGGCCATCTTCGGGTGCATCGCCATTGCCGTCCCGTCGATCGTGTTGACCCATGGGTTCGGGCGCGAGGCCGCCGTCCCACTCGCAGGCATGGCGGGTAGCCTCGCCGTCGCGGGCGCGGTGAGCGTGGTGGCGGTCCGGGCGGCGTCCCTGACAGGACTGGGCGCGAACGAGGAGATCCACCTCGTGCACGCCGCGCTCCGGGGCGCGATCGACACGCGTGGCCTCCTGTTGGCGAGCATGCTGATCGGCGCGGTCGGCGGCCTCGTCGACGTGACCGTGGCGCAGTCCGCCGCGGTGTTCGAGTTCGCGGACGCGAGGCTGACGCGCGCCCGGGACGAGTTGTTCTGGCGGGGGATGTCGGTCGGGCGTGCGCACGTCGTGGCGGCGATTCACACCCTCGTGCTCGCATACGTGGGCGCGGCGCTCCCGATGCTGTTGCTGCTCGCGCTCTATGCCCCGCAGCTCGGCGACATCTGGAATCGCGAGGTCATCGCGGCCGAGCTGCTCCGCGCGGTCACCGGGATCGTCGGTCTGGCCGTGGCGATGCCTCTGACCACGTTCATCGCGGCGCGCGTCGCACCGATCCACGTCGTGGATGCCATGCCGCGCTCGACCCGTTGACCGGAGCAAGGCCCTATGCGGGTGCGCGGGTCGCGGAGGCCGTCCCGGGGGCGGAACCACCCGCGTCCACCGGGACGGAGGGCGCGGTGCCGGCGACCGGGTCCAATGGCGGCGGTGCCGGCACCGGCACCTCGTCGTCGCTCACAAGGCGCCAAAGGGCGTACCCCGCCGCGCCGAGGATGCCGAGGGTAAGGATGCGACCGATGCCGAAGAACGAGAGGATGCCCCAAACCACCCGGAAGGGGAGGGTGATCGTCCAGGTGGTCATTCCAACCAACCAGATCACGAGTCGGAACGGCAACGCCGCCAGCCAGAGCACGCCATCGATCAGGAACATCACTCGAAGTGTAGCGGGTCCGGTCGCAGGGCCTATCCGGTCAACCCCGACAGGCGTGTGACGAGGGGCTCGCCAGACGTCGCGCGGAGGCGCCGGCACCACCATCGGCCGTCTTTGCCTGGCAGGCTGACATCGAGATTGACGGCCTCGACGGGGCGTGCCCTCGCTCGCTGCCGCGCCGATGCATGACGCCAACGTCAATTCGGGCGCGGCGAGGCGGCAACCGTCAAGTCGCCGTGGCCTCCATCACTGGGGCCACGGCCTCCGGCACGTACGCGCGTCGGCCCCGGATGATCCCGCGGATGCTGAGGAGGTGCGAAAGCCACCAGACGATGACCTCGACCAAGATTGCCCCCTCGGTCAGGGTCCCGGGAACGCCGCCCCACCCCTCAGGCAGCCCAAACTGGCGGGCCAAGGGAATGAGTCCCCATTGCCAGACGGCGAGCGAGGCGGGCGCGAAGACGATCACGACCCAGCTGCTCCAGGCGGAGAGCGTGAAGGCGTCGTCCCACGACGCCTTCCCAAGAAGGACCGCGAGGCGGGTGGCATACGCGAGCCACGCGCCGACGGCGGCGAAGCCGCCGAAGAGGACGAGGCCGAGCGGGGGCACGAGCGCCTTGAACGGCGCCTGGCCGGACGCGAGGAAAATCCCCCAGTAAACGATGGCCGTCAGGAAGAAAATGATGGCCCACAGCCCGTGGTACATCAGGGTGTATGTCAGGGGCTTCGGGACGTGGACGTTGTCGAAGGCAGGCATGGTGCGAAGGCAAGTCTAGCGCCCGGACGGAACGGGTCCCGTGACGGACTTGCCCAGGACGCGGAAGTACTCCGCCTCGAGCAGTGCCGAGGCATCGTCCCAGGAGAACCGCGAACGTACGCGCGTTCGGAGCGAGATGGCGAGCGACGCACGACGTGCCGGGTCATCGAGGAGGTCGATCATCGCCCCCGCGAGGCCAGTGACATCGCCAGGAGCGACATACGTGCCGAAATCGCCGAGGACCTCGCGCGCGACGGGCGTCTCGTACACGACAACCGGGAGCCCGGCGTCCATGTAGTTGAGCAGCTTGCCGTTCGCCTCGGTCGCGGAGCGCTTGGCGGAGACGGCAATGTCGGCAGATTTCAGGAGCGTCGACGCCTCCTCGTACGGGACGCGACCGGTGAAGGAGACGTTCCCGAGGATCTGGAGGTCGTGGGCCTGCCGGCGGTACTGCTCGAGCCCGGGGTAGCCCATCACGAGGAAGTGCACGTCCGGACGTCGCTCGATGACCTGGCGCGCGGCATAAAGGAGATGGTCGACACCCTGGTAGTCGGCGAGCAGGCCGAGGTAGGCGACGACCTGCCGCCCGTCCGGGATTCCCAGGCGCTCGCGCAGGGCCGCGCGGGCCGAGTCGTCGAGGTCCCGGATGTCTGATCCTCGACCGATCCCGTCCGGCACGACGGCGACCCGGCGAAGGCCCGGGCGATGGTGGCCCGCAAGGTGGGCGGCGCCATGCGCTGAGCTCGTGATGATCGCGTCGGCTCCCCGTTCGATCGCATGCTCGAGCCACTCGAGCGGTCGGAGGAGCCGGCTCGTCGGGCTTAGGAACCGGTGGTCGATCATCTCGCGAGTGAGGCTGCCCTGGTAGTCGAACACGAGGGGCAGGCCGCGAAGCCGCGCGACAGGCAGCCCGATCGCCGCCCCCTCGTGCAAATGAGCGTGCACGAGGTCGAACTGGCCGATCGAGGCGAGGGCGGTGCGCGCACCGAGCAGGAGGTCGAAGTACAACTTGTGGACGCTCGAGCCGACCCGGATCGCCGAGGCCCAAGGCACGCGCGGCATCCGAATCACGTGCACGTCCGGCGGGGTGCGCCCGTTGTGATAGGTGCAGAGCGTCGTGTGGTGCCCGCGCCGCGCAAGGGCGCGGATTTCCTCGAGGATGCGCACGTGGCAGCCGTAATCGGCGAAAAAGCTGGTGGGGGCAATGGCGAGGATGCGGAGGCCCATCAAACGTCCTTGCTCGTGACGCGTGGAGTTTGGCCGACGCGGCTGTCCGTTCGAGGGGTGGTCATGGCGGTGGGCATGCGCGAATTGCTCGGTCCCGATGGGGCAGGTCGCCACGAGAGGGTCGCCACCCGATGAACGTGCGAGGCACGAACCGCGCCATCGACAAGTGTGGCGCATCGCGGGTGCCAGCGTTGCCCGTCCCAACTGCCGCAGGCTCCTCGCATCTGGCGGGAGCGGGGGAATGCATGCCCCTCTGGAAGGCGTGGGGGCATCGGAAGGTCCGCGGATACCAGGAGTTCCGATGATGCCTCGCATGACCGTCGCTTCCGGGGACCTGGACATCGTCAGCCATGGGGCCGCCCAGACCGGTCGCCTTGGCGCGCGACTTGGCGCACTGTGTACGGGTGGCGAGGTGTTCCTCCTTGACGGGGAACTCGGCGCGGGCAAGACCGTGCTTGCGAAGGGCATCGCCGAAGGCCTTGGCGTCGACGGTCCGGTGACGAGCCCGACGTTTGCGCTGATCCATGAGTACGCCGGGCGTCTCCCGATGGCGCACGTGGATCTCTATCGCCTCGACGGGGAGGCGGCCGCGATCAGCACAGGAGTCGAGGACTACCTGCGCACCGACGGTGTCACGGTCGTGGAATGGTCCACGCGCGCGCCCGACTTGTTTGGCCCTGACTGGGTCAGGGTCTCGCTGTCTCACGTGTCAGAAACGAAACGCGGGGTACGCGTCTCCTCGATGGGTCGAAGGTCGCGAGCCCTTGTCGCACGGTTCTCGCGGGAGGCCTTCGGAATTGCGTCCGAATGACCGCACCATGTGCGCGCCGGCGCGGCGTACCATTCCAGTCCACGGATGGACGAACGTGCAGTTCTGCGCGACCGGGGCGATGCGGCGTCGGGACCGGGTGACGCCACCGCGTCACCCGCCTTGCCTTGGTGGTCGAGGCGTGATGACGGCCCCATGATCCTCGCCGTCGACTCGTCGTCCCGGTCGGGATCCCTGGCGATCGTCCAAGGGCATGCCGTGATCGCCGAGGCCGCTTGGACCGCGCGCGGACCGGGCGGATCCCTTCACCTCGACCTGGCGAGCCGCCTCATGGCGGACCATGGGCGCGAGTTTCGTGACCTTGACGGTATCGCCGTCGCGACGGGACCCGGGTCGTTCACCGGCATTCGTGCAGGCCTCAGCCTCGCCCAAGGTCTCGCGGAGGCGCTGGCAATCCCGCTTGTCGGCGTTCCGACCCTCGAGGCACTCTCGGCGCAGCTCGCGCCTCACGCTCGCGCGGACACGTTGACGTGCGCGGTGGTGGCGGCAGGCCGCGGCCAGGTCCATGCACGCGTCGCGATGGTTGGTGATGGGATCGGCATAGCGTGCGGCACTGCGGCAACCGCGTCGGTTGAGGAGGTGGCGACGGCGTTGGCCATCATCGCCGGCGCCGCTCGCCGACCGGTCCTCATCGGCGGGGAACTCCTGGCGCAGGACGCCCGGGCAATCTTCGAGGTGATCCCGTGGGCAACCATCCTCCCTCCCGCGGCGGCGCAGCGGCGCGCGGCATGGGTCGCGGATCTCGCACTCGCCGAGGTCGACCGCTTGAGGGCTGACCCGTGGGCGAGCCGGTTCCCGGAGGACGTGCAGCCGCTCTACCTCGTCTCCCCGGCCGGACCGAGGCCAGCGGACCTCGGTTGGCACTTGCCTGGGTGACCGGATCGCGTGCGCCATTGTCGTACCATCGCGCGGCCCGAGTGGCTTCTTCGTCTGGCGCCCGCCTCGCCGCCGTGAGGTTCAACGTGCGGTACTCCGTGGACCGGATGCAGGTCCAAGACATCCCGTCGATTGTCGAGATCGAGCGGGCGTCGTTTTCGACCCCGTGGCCGGCTGGCGCCTACGTGCGCGAGATCGAGGACAACGCCCTCGCTCGGTACGTAGTCGTGCGTGAGGTTCCCGAGGGTGGTCAACCCCGGGCGGAACCGCGCCGCGCGTTCCAGTTGCCGTCGTTCCTCCGGGGGGGCGTGCGCGACGATCCAGCGGTGGTGGCCTTCGCAGGCTTGTGGCTCATGATCGACGAGGCGCACGTGACGTCGGTCGCCGTCCGTCCCTCGAGCCGGGGACGAGGGCTGGGCAATCTCCTGATGTGGGCGATGTTCGACATCGGCGTGGAGATGGGCGCCCAATGGCTGACCCTTGAGGTCCGCCCTTCGAACGCGGTGGCGCGCGCGATGTACGCCGGCCTTGGGTTTCGCGAGGCGGGCGTGCGACCTCGCTACTACACGGACAATGGCGAAGACGCCGTGATCATGTGGAGCGAGGATCTCGGGACGCCGAACCATGCCGACCGGATGCGCGCGCTCGAGGCGTCGCTCCAGTCGCGCATGACATGGGAGAAGGCGTGGTGACCCGCACCGGCTCCCTTCTCCCCTCTCCCGCGATGCGAGGAGCGGCCGTAGGCGCTCTTCTCCTCTCTCCCCCCGGGGGAGGGGCAGGGGGTGCGGACTGGTGACGCGCATCCTGGCGATCGAGACCAGTTGCGACGAGACGGCCGCGGCCGTCGTCGATGACGGCGTGGTGGTCCGAAGCTCGATCGTCGTCAGCCAGGAGGCGATCCACCGGCGCTGGGGAGGCGTGGTACCCGAGCTCGCGTCGCGCGAGCACGCCGTGCACCTCGCCCCGGCGGTGCGACGTGCCCTGGAGGATGCGGGGACCGGTTGGCCGGCGATCGACGCAGTCGCAGTGACACGAGGCCCGGGCCTCGCGGGCGCGCTTGTCGTCGGGCTGAATTTCGCTCGCGCCGCGGCCGCCGCGCGAGGCGTGCCGGTTGTCGCGGTGAACCACCTCGAGGCGCACCTGCACGCCGGTTGGCTCGCGCGACCTGGCGAGGCGGCGTCAGGTGCGGTGCCGGACTTCCCCGTCGTCGGGCTGGTGGTCTCTGGCGGGCACACCGAGCTTGTCGTGATGCGCGACCGCGCTGCGATCAAAGTCGTGGGCCGAACCCGGGACGATGCCGCGGGCGAGGCGTTCGACAAGGTCGCTCGGATACTCGGCCTCGGGTATCCCGGTGGCCCGGCGATCCAGGCGGCGGCGGCGCTCGCGCCCGGATCGAAAGTCGAGGGGCGCGAGGTGCTGACGAGACCGTGGATGCGCGGGTCGTTCGACTTCAGTTTCAGTGGCTTGAAGACGGCCATGCTCCGGCACGTCGAAGGTGACTTGCAGGGCCATCGCACCCCGGTCGGCAATCCATCTCGCCTGGCAGAGGTCGCCCGAGCGATCGGCGCCGAGGGACGGACCGAGGTTGACGAGCGCACGGCGCGCCTCGCCCGGGCGTTCCAAGAAGCCGTCGTTGATGTCCTCGTGACAAAGACGTGCGATGCGGCAATCGCTCACGGCGCGCGCCAGGTCGTCCTGGCCGGGGGCGTCGCGGCGAACTTGCGCCTTCGGGAAGCGATGCTGGCCGCGTCTCCGGTGCCGGTGCTCGTGCCCCCGCTCGAGTACTGCACCGACAACGCGGCGATGGTGGGGGCCGTCGCGTACTGGCAGTTGCTCCGGGGCGAAATCGGCGGTCCGGGCATCGACATCCGGCCGAACTTGGCGCTCGGAGAACGCTAGGCGGCCCGAAAGGAGTCGGCGCCTGGGATCGCTACTGCCCGGCAAGGAGCCGGTCGACCCTCGAACGCATTGATCGAGGCTTCAGTCCCCCGATGGCAAAGTCCCGCAACGAGCCGTCCGCCCCGATGAAAAAGTGCGTCGGCAAGCCCGACACGCGATACATCTGGGCGATCCCGAAATCAGGGTCCACCAGGACAGGCACGCGCAAGCGGGTCCGCTCGACGAACCGCCGGACCTCGTCGGCTGCCTCGCCTACGCTGACAAGCATCAGGGCGAGCGGGGGCGTTCCCTGGCTGGACGCGGCGACGTCCAGGTACGTCGCGGCAATGTCCGGCAGCTCGGCACGGCACGGCGCGCACCATGATGCCCAGACGTTGATCCATACCGCCCGGCCGACGAACGACGTGAGCCGCACCTCGCGCCCGTCGAGGGCGGTGGCGGCGAAGTCAGGCGCGGGGTCACCGCGGTTCACCGCCCGCCCGCCGCTTCCCGTGAGGGCGATGGGCACCGGCGCGTCGATCTCGTCGGCGCGGGACGCTTGCACGGCCGCATAGCCGGCGAGACCGGCGATGCCGAGTGCCGACAGGCCGGTCATGAAGGCGCGGCGCACGCGAAGCCCCGCTTGAGGCCCCTCCGGGGCGGCAGGACTGGCAGGGGCGCCGGCCTCGCTACAGGCCGGAGTACGTGTGGAGTCCACCGAGGAAGTAGTTGCCTGAGAACGTGAAGACGACGGCGCCGAAGCCGGCGACCAGGATCCATGCAGACGCGCGACCACGCCACTGGTGCCGCGACCGGACATGGAGGTATGCGCCGTAAATCAGCCAGGTGAAGAGGGCGGCCGTCTCCTTCGGGTCCCACGACCAGTAACTGCCCCAGGCGACGTGCGCCCAGGCGGCGCCGAGGACGAGCATGAGGCCCTGGGCAGGGAACCCGACCATGACCGCCTTCAAGCCGATCTCGTCGAGGACCTCGGGCGCCGGCAGGAACTCGACGGCGCCGTTCCGGTTGACGAGGTACAGCAGGCCGGCGGCGAACGCGCACGCGAACGCCCCGTACGAGATCACGGCCATCGCCACGTGCGTCGTCAGCATGGCGTGGTTCTGGAGCGCGGAGATGAGGGGATCAATCCGGGCCGGCAGCACGCTTGCGTAGCCGAGGAGGACAAAGGCCAGGGAGACGGCGACGAAGCCCAGGCTCCGGAGGCGGAAGCGCCTCTCCAAGTACAGGTAGATCGCGACCGTCCCCCATGCAAAACTCACGGCGAACTCAAACTGGTTTGAATACGGGGCACGCCCGGATGCGAGCCAACGTAAGCCGAGCGACGCCGTCAGGAGGGCAGCCGCATTGACGGTAAAGAAGGTGGCGTAGCGCCCGGCACCTTCGCGCTGCCCGATCGAGTACCAGAGGTACGCGAGGAGGGCAACACCCAACGTGACGAACGCGCCGGTAAAGGTGTAGTACGACGCTTGTGCCATGCCGGCGACCCTTCGCGAGCGACTTGGGCAGTGTGGGCGCCCCGCCCCATCAGTGTAGGGGGTGAGCTTCCCGAACCCCCGGGGGCGCTTCCGGTGGCGGCGCCTTGAGGGCGACTGGGACGCCACCGCACGCCTTCCCGACGCGCCCGACAAGGTCCGCGAACTCTCGATCGGCAATGACGCCGCGCGGGTTCGTCGAGGCGACCTGGACGCGAGTTCCTTCCCCTTCTGCCGTCGCTCGCACCCACGCCCGCTTCAACGGCAGGTTGAAGACGGCAACGGTGCCAAGGAGCATCAGGGCGGCGCCGATCCAGACGACGTTTACCACGGGGTCGAAGACGACTTGCAACCCGGAGAACTGCACCTCGCGGACGAACTCGAAGTCGTGTCCGACGATCGTGCGGTGCTCCCCTTGCGAGAGCGTCTCGACGGCGACCGGTCGCGGCTGGCGAGGTGCAAACACTTCCAGGCGGACGCTGCCGGCGGGTATCGACGGGTCGGGGCCTTGAAGCGCCGACGACGGCACGAGGACGAAGACCGCGTACTGCCGGTTACCGATCACGAAGTTGCCGCCGTTGCGCGAGACGCCATCGCCGTCGTAGGTCATGCCGAGGGCGACTCGATCGTCATAGATGACGTCACCGGAGGCATTCCGAACGCGCATCGCGACGGCGGGACCGAAAAAGGCCTGATGGAAGCGGACGCCGCCAACCACGAGCGGGTCATTGACCCGGATCGAACCTCGTGCCACCTCGCGCCCGTCGCGCAGGACCACAATCTCTGACCGGAAGTCGGCGGCCGTCCCGTTCAGGAAGTACTCCTCGACGAAGGCCTCGTTCCGGACGGAAAGGCCCGTGTCATGGCCCACGGCGCGGACGCTGCCCTCGGGCACCATGACGGCATCCTCGCGCCACCCGGTGACGTTGCCTAGGACGGCGGACCCGAGGATCACGAGCAGTCCCAGGTGGTTGGCGAAGGTGCCGAACTTGCCGAACCGGTTCCGGTCGGCATACGCGGCGGGCGCGCCTTCGATAGTGGTTGGGATCACGCGATAGCCGGCGCGGCGTAGGGCGTCAATCGCGTTCGTGACGGCGGCTTCGGGGCCGATCACCGTTTCGGACTCGGCGCGATGGGCCGCGACGTCGAAAAGGCGGGCCAACACCGCGACCGGCGGCCGCGACACGGTCGCAAGGATGCCGGGGGCACGGGTCGTCGTGTTGACCGTGATCGCAAGGGCGAGGACGGCGAGCAACGCCCGGAACCAGGTGCTCTGGAACGTCCGGTACAGGTCGAGCCACTCGAAAATGGTCGCGAATGGTTCGCCATATCGCGACTGGGGCCCAACCAGCCACGCCGCGAACTGGTCCGGATCGGCCTGGACCGTTCCGGGGGCCTGCATCACGACCGTCCCGGCGAAGGTCGCGATAGCGGCGAGGGTGATGAGCGTGATGCCGAATCGCACCGACCCGAGCAAGGACCAGAGCCGGTCAAACCAGTCGCGCGACCCGTTTGTGGACACCGGCTGGGTCCCGTCCCGGAACGGATCGGGGGCGGGGGACGTCAAGGCGGTCGTGCCAGTGGCCATCGTTGAGGGCGTTCCCGTCGAGTCTAGCGGGGAAGGCGCCTAGACGTGATCGAGTTGGGGCTGCCCGGTGATTAGCAGTCGGCAAGTGAGACTGCTAGACTACTCGTGCCAACGATCCGCCCCGTGGGCGTTGCCCGCACGCGTCTCAAGCGTGCGTCCGGCGGTTCTCGCGGGGGATGACTGCGCGATGCGGGACGGCGCCATTCGCACGGCGCGGTCCGCACTTGTCGCAACGCTTGCCGGGTGACCCGGCACATTTGACCGGGGAGGTCAGACGACATGTCCACGGATACCGCGACCAAGCTGAGGCCCCTCGGGGACAAGGTGGTTGTTCGCCCGACCCAGCGCGAGGAGACGACCAAGAGCGGCATCGTCTTGCCGGACACGGCGAAGGAGAAGCCCCAGGAGGGGACGATCCTCGCGATCGGAACCGGGCGGATCCTCGACAGCGGCGAGAAGGTCGCGCTTGAGGTCCAGGTCGGCCAGAAGGTCCTGTACGCGAAGTACGCAGGGACCGAGATCAAGATCGACGGCGAGGAGCTGCTCATCCTCTCCGAGAAGGACGTCCTCGCGATCGTCGAGGGATAGTCCCTTCGTCCCGGACCGGTCCGGCCGAGCGTCGGGCGCACGACGGGGCGGGCATGCACCATTCATGGTGCGAGCCCGCCCCGTCGTCGTTTCCCAAGCGTGCCTCGACGGTCAGTCGCGCGCCTGCGCCTCCATCTCAAGGTCGGCGTCGACCATGAGGTTGACGAGGCCCTCGAACGTCACTTCAGGCGTCCATCCGAGCTGGTCACGCGCCTTGGACGGGTCACCGATGAGGAGGTCAACCTCTGCCGGCCGGAGGAAGGACGGGTCGATGACGACGTGGTCGCGCCAATTCTCGATGCCGACGCGCCGGAAGGCAAGCTCGCAGAACTGCGCCACGCTGTGCGTCTCGCCCGTCGCGATGACGTAGTCGTCAGGGGACGGCTGCTGGAGCATGAGCCACATCGCGCGGACGTAGTCGCCGGCGAAGCCCCAGTCGCGACGGGCATCAAGGTTGCCGAGGCGGAGGTCCCGCTGCTTGCCGAGCTTGATGCGAGCGACGGCACGTGCGATCTTGCGTGGCGCGAACTCAAGGCCGCGCCGAGGGCTCTCATGGTTGAACAGGATCCCGGAGCACGCGAAGAGGTCGTACGACTCGCGGTAGTTGACGGTGATCCAGTGACCGTAGACCTTCGCGACGCCGTACGGGCTTCGTGGGTAGAAGGGGGTCCGCTCCGACTGCGGCACCTCCTGCACCTTGCCGAACATCTCGCTGGACGAGGCCTGGTAGAACCGCACGGGCCAGTCGGCGTCTCGCACCGCCTCGAGCATCTTCGTGACGCCGAGGGCAGTGAACTCGCCAGTCAGGACCGGCTGGCCCCAGGACGTGGGCACGAAGGACTGCGCCGCGAGGTTGTAGACCTCGTCCGGTCGCGCCGTACGCATTGCCTTGATAAGCGAGAGCTGGTCGAGAAGGTCGCCGTCCACGAGCTCGACCTTGTCGATCAGGTGGCGGATCCGGAGATCCGTGACGACGCTGGAGCGTCGGATGAGCCCAAAAACCTCGTAGCCCTTCGAGAGAAGAAGCTCGGCGAGGTAGCTGCCATCCTGGCCGGTGATTCCGGTGATGAGTGCGCGGGGCATGGGGGGCTCCTGTGAGGGACAGCAGGGCGCGTCGCCGGGCGATCCGGGTTGCGCGCGCGGGGGCGTGCGAATACTGCCACCCAGAACGGTGCCACGGGAGCCAACGTGGCACCAGTCGCTACTTGCAAGCAAGAGATGTCACGCGCCGTTACCCTCATGCAATGGTCGACCGATTGGGGGTCCGGGCGATCGTCGGAAAGAACCTTCGCGCCGCGCGTATGAACGCGGACCCGCCGTGGACGCTGGCGCGACTTGCGGTGGCTTCGGCATGCTCGCCCGCGCTCCTAAGCCGGATCGAGGCCGGCTCGGTCGCGCCGTCCCTGGCCACGCTCGCATCGGTCGCCACCGCCCTTGGCACCGGGGTTGCGAACCTGGTTGACGATGGCTCAAGCGTCCGGCGAGCGGCCGCGCTCGTCGATGCTTCCCGGGCCGCGTCGCTCATCGGCAGGTCGCCAGACCTGGGGGCGCTCCTGGCAACCGGCAATGATGTGAGCGTGCCCACGGCCTGGCGCGTTCGGGCGCTGGCCATCGTGGCGGGGGCCTCCCAGTCCCGGGAATCCATCGACAATGCGCTAGCGCTCGCGGATGCGCTCGTGCGTGCGATCGGGTCGGGGGCGCCCGATTGGGTCGCGACACTTGCCCGGGGCGAGGTCGCGATGGTCGCGGGCGAGATCGCGTGGGCGCGAGGCGACGCCGCATCGGCCGCCCGGCGGTGGGGGAACGGGCTCGCCGTCGTCTCGCCGTCAGGCGACATCGAGGTCGCGTGGTTGCGGTCATTGCTGGCACGCGCCCTGGCGCGGGTCGCGACCGGCACGCCTGTCGCCGGCAACGCCATCGCCGTGGCGGTGGAATCCCTCGCCGCGATCTCGGACCCGGGTTCGGTCGCGGCGCGGATCGTCCTCGCCCCGCTACGCGAGCCGCCGCTCGACGCCGCGCTTGCGCTCGCGATCCTGGCTGCCGCGCAGGTCGCCTTGGCCGACGCCCGAATGCGACTGGCCTCGCCCGATGGCCGGCGGGACTTCGGCGCTTCCGGTCGCTTCGACGCGCCGGGTAGGCCAGACGTGCCGCGCGGGCGGCATCTGCGCTAGTCCACGGCCTGACCTAGTGCGCCTCCCGCCTGGAGGTCAGGCATGGTGGCGAACAATCGAGCGGAGGACACCTCTGCCTCGGCAACCACCCGATGGAGCTCGAGGAGGACCAGGTCGCGCGCCGCGAGGATTGCCGCGCGTGCGTCCTCCGCAAGATCGTCGGGGATCTCGTCCTCGTCGAGGACTTGGATATTGCCGTCGGGCGTCCAGAGGACGTCGACGGCGTCGTCGCGCCATCGGAGGGTCGTGCCGTCGTAGGCCGTCACCGACCCGATATTGAAGTAGTGGGCCGCCGTTGACCCGTCGCGACGGACCCAGTGGTACAGGTTGTACGGGCGGTCGAACCAGAAGTACCCGAAGGTCCATTCGCCCGCCCGAAGGGGAACGCCGTGCAGGTCGTGGTCGCGCACCATCTGGTAGCGGATCGTGACGTGGCCCGGCCCACGCGCCGCGACAGTGCAGTCGAACGCCTGTACCCGCCCGTCCAAAGAGGTCTTGAACTCGACGATCCGGTCAATATCGCCCATGCACGATCCAGTGGCCGTTGACCTTCGGGCGCCCCTTTCATCTGCTGCAACGCGTATCCCCAACGCTTTGCGGGGGAGAGGAGAAGGACGCCCGAAGACCGTCGTACTACTTGAGGTTGACCGACTTGAGGACGTCCGGGTTCCATACCGCTCGCGGGCGGTGGCCTGTGAGGACGGCGACGACCTCATGCGAGGGACGGCGTCGACGCTCGGCTCCCGCATGATCGCTGACCGAGGCGGTGTGCGGCGTGATGATCACGTTGCCCATCTTGAGGAGGGGATTGTCCGGGCACACTGGCTCGACGTCGGTGACGTCCAGTCCTGCTCCAAGGATTGCGCCGGTCTGGAGGGCACTGATGAGAGCCTCCTCGTCGACGACCGGACCGCGGCACGTGTTGATGAGGAGGGCGGTCGGCTTCATCAAGCGGAACTGGGCCGCCCCGATAAGGTGGTGCGTCGACTCCATCAACGGGACGTGCAATGAGACGAAGTCCGAGTCCTGCAGGACCCGGCCAAGCGTGGCTTGGGTCACCCCAGCCTCCCGGAACGCCTCCTTTGAGCTGAACGGATCGTAAGCAATCACTTCGAGGTCAAATGCAAGGGCACGCTTTGCCACGGCACGCCCGATGTTCCCGAAGCCAACGAGACCAAGGGTCTGGCCGTACACGTGATGGCTGACCTTGCCGAGGGGATGGGCACGATCCGGGTCGCTCCACCCGCCATCTACGACGTAGTTGTGCAGCGGGACGATGTGACGGATGCAACCGAGCAGGAGGGCCATGGTGTGGTCGGCAACCTCGTTGATGAACACGTCCGGCACGTTGCAGATCACGATGCCCTTCTCGGTCGCGATGTCCACGCCGAGGACGGTGTCCATGCCGATGGAACTGCGGGCGATGACGCGGCACCTTGTCAGGGAAGCCATTACCTCCCGGGTCAGGCCCCACGACGGAATGATGGCGTCGGCGTCGCGGACGGCCTCGATGACTTCCTCGTCGGTCCGGGCCTTGGATACGACGACCTCACACCCTGCACGCTCGAGGATTTCACGCTCGCCGACGTCGCCGAAGCGTCCCCAAGGGGAGAGGACGACGACCTTCGGCCGGTGTCCACCGGCATACGCGCCGCCGGGTTCAAACGCTCCTGATGTACCGCTGCTCATGCCAACTCCTCGCTTGAACAATTGAATTGCTGTCGGCCCCGCGTTGCGAGGCGACCGTCATCCCCTTCTCGTGCGCTCGCAGGGAAGGGCGCTGGGTGGGGGCAGTCTCTGGCTTGTCACCGTCCTGCTGCTAGGCTCAATCAGAGTCCTAGACTGGCGCGAGGAGGCACGATTGCTGGACGACCATCCTGCCGGCGACGGCGCGTCAGTGTAGCGCGGTCCCGGAGCCGAGACCCTCCAGTGCCCGCCGTGCATCCTGCATGAAGGCGCAGGCTTCCTGCCCGTCCATCACGCGGTGGTCAAAGGTCAGGCACAGGTTCACCATCGGTCGGACCGCGATGGCGTCGCCTCCCACCACGACCGCGCGCTTGACGATCGCCTCGAAGGCGAGGATCGCTGAAGTGCCCGCGGGAGGGATGGGCATGGAGGCGACCGAGCCGAGCGCCCCGGTGTTGTTCAGGGTGAACGTGGCACCGTGATACGCGTCCGGGGGCAGGGTGGCGCTGCGCGCGCCAGCGACCACGCGCTCGAGGGCAACCGCGGTCGCGTCAAGATCCAGCTGGTCGGCATCGGCGATGACGGGGACGACGAGACCGCCGCCAGGCCGGGCGACGGCAATCCCGAGGTTCAGGTGGCGCCGCACTGCCACGCGCCCGCCGGCATCACCGACCAGCGCGGATCCACCGGGACCGTCACGCCACGAGCCATTCAGGAGCGGGTGCGTGGCCACGACGCGCGCCAATGCGTGGACCACGAGCGTGAAGGTTGTCAGGGCGACGCCGGTGCGCGTTCGGACGCCATCCCGGCGGTCATCGCGGCACGCGAGCAGGCTTGACGCGTCAACCTCGACAAGCGTCCACGCATGGGGCACGTCGTGAATCGCCCGGACGAGGTTTGCGGCGATGGCTTGCCTGAGCGGGGACACCGGAAGCAATTCCTCGTGAGACGTGCCGGTGGGGAAGGACGCCATCGTTATCCGCGCATGCGCCCCCTGCTGAAAGCTCTCACGGGGGGAGAGGGGGGAAGGACGAGGCCCCTCCTCGCTTCGCGGCAGAGGCGGGAAGGGAGCTGGCGGGACGGCACCGCGCCGAAATGCCGCGATCGCCGCGACGATGTCGTCCTTGGTGACGCGCCCGCCGGGCCCGGATCCGATGACCTCGTTCAGGGGGATGCCGTTTTCGGCGGCGAGCCTGCGGACCAGCGGCGACGAGCGCGACGCGTCGCCCGCGCCCCCACCCCCTGCCCCTCCCCCGGGGGGAGAGAGGGGAAGGACCGGCCCGCTTGCCGCGATCGCCGCGACGATCACGACCAGCGGCGTGCCGACCGCCGCAACCTGCCCTGCGAGCACGAGGGGCGTCCCGAGTACGCCATCGACTGGCGTGCGCAGGTCGTCGCTGACCTTGTCGGTCACGATCTCGGCGATCAAGTCTCCGGCCGAGACGTAGTCACCCGGGCTTCGCAGCCACCGGACGACGGTCGCCTCGAGGGACGCCGCGCCGAGCGCAGGCATGGGCACGACGACCTCACCAGCCATGGGAGCTCCCCCCGTCGGACCGAGCGGCCAGCGCGCGGGCTAGGCGTCGTCGTCCCGGACGAGACGGTGCAACGCCCCCCCGAGGGTTAGTGCAAACGCGGTGCCCCCGGAGGCAAAGTCTGGCGCCAGCGCGACGGAAACGACGGTCGGCGTGTGCAACCCGTCGGAGACGGCGTGCCACGTGAGGCCCTCGTCGTCGGAGACATGGACGCCGTCGGTAGTGCCAGCAAGGACGCTCCGGTTCCAGACCGCGCCGGGCGAGACGACAAGTGACAGGACGCCCGAGCTGGCCCGGCCAACCCGCTCGGCGATCCACAGCTGGCGCCCGCCCCACATCGGACGCTGGACGAGCGACCCGACACCGACGAAGAACCCGTTCCGGACGGTTGCGCGGTCTCCACGATAGTCGGACGGGAACCCGGTCGTGACCCACCGTGCGGTCGTGATCTGGTCGATGACCGGTTGCCACGACGTGCCGCCATCTACGCTGCGCCAGACGGTGATCGTCGACTGGGGGGTGTCCCCCCTGAACTGCTGGCGCGCACCCGGCGCCCGGTCCCGGTCGCGCCGCGTGGCACCCGTCGTGGAAAACGTCGACGCCACGATGGTGCGATCCGCGAGGTGGTTCGGCGACAGGGCGACGGCGACGACCTCGTCGTCTGCCGACGGCGAATCGATCGTGCGCCACGAGTTCCCGCCGTCCTCGGAGAGCGAGATGGCGTTCGCGAAGGCGACAGCGAGCGCGACCTTGCTCCCCTCGGTCGCGGAGGCGTACGACGCCATCCGGGGCCCCTCGCCCTCCAGCTCGACCCTTCGCCAGGATTCTCCGCGGTCATCAGACCGGTAGACGCCTTCGGCAAGGACGGCATGCACGGTTGACGTGCTCCCGTGGTCAGGAGCGATCGCGAGCGAGAGGACCTGCGAACCCGGCAGGCCGGCGCTCGCGGGTGCCCAAGTTGATCCCGCGTCGTCGGATCTCAGGACACCGTCCTCAACGCCGGCGACAAACAGGGTGTGGTCCGTCGCGAATGCCGGAGAGGCCGCAATGACCGACATCGACCGCGCAACGAGGCCCGCGCTACTTGATTCCCAGCTTGATCCTTGGTCGGACGACCGCCAGATTCCACCGTGATGGAGCCCCGCCACCACCACGAGGCCCGCGCCGTCGCTTGCAAGGGACATGACTGCCTGGTCGTCAAGCCCGGGAACGGTCGATGCCTGCCAGGTCGCGCCACCGTCAGTCGATCGTGCGATCCCGTTGCCGGCGGTCCCAGCGAAGATGGTGCGGTCCTGCGCGTACGTCGGGCTGAACCAGATGGCGTTGATCGAGAGGTTCGTGAGACCTGCCGACGCGTCCTTCCATGACGAACCGCGATCCGTGGAACGGAAGATGCCCAGGTCCTCGGTCGCGACCAACACGGTGCCGTCGTCGACGAACGCCGGGGAGAAGGCGACGGCCTGGATCGCCTCGGAGTCAAGGCCACGGTCGACCGTACGCCACGCCCGGCCGCCGTTGGTCGACCGGTGAAGGCCGCCATTCGTGACCGCAAATGCAAGGTCGTCCGTATCGAATGCCGGGGAGGTTGCCAAGGCGAGAATCGCGAGGTCGCCCAGGCCGAAGTTCGAGGCGGAGAAGGTCCGACCGGCGTTCGACGATCGGTAGACCCCGCCAGAGGCCGTACCTGCGAGGACGACCATGTCGTTCGCGCCATCGACCGCGACGGCGATCGAAGTCACCGCCGTCGGGCCTTGCCAGAAGTCGACGGCCAACCAAGTCTGGCCGCCATTCGTGCTTCTCATCACGCCGCTGCCGAGCGTGCCTGCGAAGATCGTCCGATCCTTGGCAAAAGTGGGCGAGGCGATGAGGGCCTGGACATACGGGCTAGTCAGGCCCGAGTTGCGAGGCTCCCACGTGGCACCCGCGTCCGTTGACGCAAAAATCCCCGCGGTCGTACCAGCAAGGACGGTGTCCCCGGTTGGACCGGTGGTCGTGACGAGCGCGAGGACGGTGCCTCCCCACCCGAGGACCGGGCCGACGAGCTCCCACCGGCCCTCGAGTGGCGCGCCGGCCTCAACGGGAGCAGGCGATTGGCCCTTGGAGAAGGCACCGGGAAACTGGACGATCTTGGTCGGGTCTGCGCTCATTCGCGAGCCTCTCGGATGCTGGTGGAGACGGCCCCCACCCCCTGCCCCTCCCCCGCTGTGGCGGGAGAGGGGAGACTGGGGTCGCATGCGCGGATAACGGGGGATATCACAGAGATATCACTACGGGTTGACGGCGGGACTGGACTTCTCGGTCAGGACGAGCGCCTCGGTCGTGAGGGCCATGCACCCGGCACTCACCCCGAACTCCAGGGCTCCGCGCACGACCTTGAGCGGGTCAAGGATGCCCGCCTCTGTCATGTCGGTGATGCGATCCCCGATCGCGTCATACCCGTGGCCTGGGGCGGCCGTGCGGAGCTTGGCGAGGATCGCGCGGTGGTCGCGGGCGGCGTTGCGCGCGATCCACTCGGTCGGGGCCTCCATCGCCTGGATCAGGACACGAACCCCGATCGCCTCGTCTCGGGACAAGGTGGTGGCAAGGTCGCGCATCGCCGGGAAGCAAGCGAAGTAGGCGGCTCCACCGCCCGGCACGACCCCCTCCTCGGAGGCCGCACGCGCGGCGACGATCGCCTCCTCGCCGCGCTGCTT